>JBKDUW010000069.1:0-16275 GCA_046339235.1 Erythrobacteraceae bacterium
GGTGGTGGTGTGCCCGGCGACCGCCGATCTGCTTGCCAAGATGGCGAGCGGGATTGCCGATGATCTTGCCACCACGCTGATCCTCGCCACCGACAAGCCGGTGGTGGCCGTGCCTGCCATGAATGTGCGGATGTGGGAGCATGAGGCGACCCAGCGCAATATCGAATTGCTCACCACGGCCGGCGTGACCGTGCTTCACCCCGATCAAGGCCCGATGGCCTGCGGGGAATTCGGCTATGGCCGCCTGCCCGAGCCCGAGGCGATCTGGCGCGCGATTGCGGCGCATTTCGGCATCGCGGTGCCCGAAACCGAATTCGTGCCGATCCCCGCCAATGATCGCCTCGCGATCCCGGTCGAAGCGCTCGAGCCCGAGGACGCGGACGGCGAAGGGGAGGGGCAAGACAACGCCTTCGCCGCTGGGCGTCTGGGCGGCCTGCTGTCGCGGATCATCCCGCGGTCGACCGCCAAGCGCACCCACGAGGAGATCGAGGCCGAGTATCAGTATCTCCCCGAAGCCGAAGACACAGACGAGCCTCCGCCCGAGGAGCCCGCGCCCGAATTCGCCCCCGATCTCGGCGGGCCGCTGTTGGCAAGGAAAGGCGCGGCCAATGCTGCCCCGCCGATCGATGCTGCGGCCATCAATCACCAACTCGATTGGCGCAAGGCCCCGCCCGAGGTGTTCGCGCCCGAAGTGCCCGACGAGATCGAGACTGTCCTGGGCGAAGTGCCCGAGGGCGATGATTTCGGCATTGCTGCTGGGCACAGGCCGCTCTCGGGCCGCCATGTGCTGGTAACCGCCGGGCCGACCTGGGAAGCGATTGATCCGGTGCGTTACATCGCCAACCGGTCGAGCGGGAAGCAGGGCTTTGCCGTCGCTGCTGCGGCCGCTGCGCTCGGCGCGAAGGTGACGCTGGTGGCCGGGCCGGTTTCTTTGAAGACGCCGCTCGGCGTGCGCCGGATCGATGTCGAAAGCGCCGAGGATATGGCCAAGGCTGTCAAGCACGCACTGCCTGCCGATGTCGCGGTGATGGTCGCCGCGGTCGCCGATTGGCGGCCGAAGGAATATCGCGGCGAGAAGATCAAGAAGCGCGGCTCGGCCCCGCCGGCGCTGATGCTGACCGAAAACCCCGATATTCTCACCAATGTCGCTGCCGGCGCCAAGCGCCCCGAACTGGTGATCGGTTTTGCCGCCGAGACCGAGAACGTGCTCGATCACGCCAAGGCCAAGCGCAAGCGCAAGGGCGCTGACTGGATCGTCGCCAACGACGTTTCCGGCGACGTGAGGGGCGGCGATCGCAACCGCGTCCACATCATCAGCGCCGAAGGGGTCGAGACGCTCGACGAGATGCCCAAGAGCGCCGTGGCGATGGCGCTGGCCGAACGCATCGCGGCGGTGTTCAAGGCGGAAGCGGCAGAGTGACCCGCGCTCAAGCAGCCGCAGGCGGTAGCGCGCAATGAACATCCCTGTGCAGATCAAGCGCCTGCCGAACGGTGCAGGCCTGCCGCTGCCCGCCTATGCCACTAGCGGCGCGGCGGGGATGGATATTGTCTCGGCCGAGCAAGTGACCATCGCGCCCGGCGCGCGCCTTGCCGTGGCAACCGGCCTCGCGGTGGCGATCCCCGAAGGCTTCGAGCTTCAGGTGCGTCCGCGTTCGGGCCTTGCGCTCAAGCACGGCATCAGCGTGCCCAACACCCCCGGCACAATCGACAGCGACTATCGCGGCGAGCTGAAGGTGATCTTGGTTAACTTGGGCCACGAACCCTTCGCGATTGCCCGCGGTGACCGCATCGCACAACTGGTGCTCGCCCCCGTGGTGCAGGCCGTGTGGGATGAGGTGGCGGATCTGGATGCGACGGAACGGGGCGAGGGCGGCTTCGGCTCGACTGGGGGCCACGCGAAGCTTTAAGTTCGCGGTGGCGAGCGCACCTCTCTTGGGCAACAAAAAAGGCGGCGCCGATCCCCTGGCGCCGCCTCTCTTTTCCCGTCCAAGGGTCTCTTGGAGTTTACACTACACCATCAATCGGCGGGGCGCACGGTCTTTTCGTCTTCGCGGATGGTGATGCGCACCGTCTCGCCCGAACTGCCGGGGAAGTCGGTGAAGATTGCATCGACCAGATTGGGCACCAGCGTGGGCAGGCGATTCGAGCGCGAGACCGCTTCGGCCTTGCCTTCGAACAGGCGCTGGCCATCGGCGGCGCGATCAATCTTAAGGTCGATGGCGCTGGTATAGACGGTGTAGCTGCGCACATTCGGGCCGCCGAAGAACGGATCGTTGAAGCCGTAGCCCCAGCGGCCGTACCCGCCGCCCCAGCCGCCCCAAGGGCCCCAGGGATTGCCGGCAAAGCCGACCCCGTTGAGATCGGTGCGCACGCGCTCACGCCCGCCATCGACGCGGTAGTCAAAGCGCACCAGCATGTCGGCGGTCTCGGGCGAGGCCGCGCGCGCATAACCCAGCTGCGTCATCTCTGCGGCGACCGCGTTGGCATAAGTGGCAAATTCGAGCCCGCCGGCAAGTTTGGGATCTTCGGCAACGACCGCGAAGGTCTGCCCCTGCGGCGCCGGCAGCGGCACGGCAAAGCGCGATACATCGGCCTTGAACGAGGGCGAGGTACAGGCGGCCAGACCGGCGGCGAGAGCCAGGGGCAGCGCGAAGCGGCGGAGCGATTTGATCGAGGACATAGCGGTCGTCATGACACATCCCTTGTGTGGTCACCAGTGCGACGATGGCAATGGTGCTTGCGCGCGCGATAATATCCCATGCGCATGAACAGCGATTGAATGTTCGCCGCGCGTGCGCCGCGGCTTGGCGCAGCCGCCCGCGCGATCAGTGCCGCACCAGCCCCAGCGCCTTGTAGGCCGCCGTCAGCGTCGGCGCGCCGCGCTCGCGCGCCTTGGCGGCGCCGCGGGCGAGGATCGCGTCGAGCGCCTCGCTGTCGTCTTTCAGGGCTACGAAGCGTTCGCGGATCGGGCCGAGCTTGGCGACCAGCAGATCGGCGAGCTCGGGCTTGAAGCTGCCGAAGCCCTGTCCGCCGTACTGCGCCAGCACCTCGGCCTGTGTCTGTCCCGCAAGCGCCGCGTAGATGCCGACGAGATTGCGCGCCTCGGGACGCTCGGCCAAACCGGCTTCCTCGCTCGGCAGTGGTTCGGGATCGGTGTTCGCCTTCTTGTCCTTCTGCGCCTTGGTGTCGGCAACGTCCGAGAGGTTGATGCGGCTCATATCGCTGGGATCGGACTTCGACATCTTGGCGCTGCCATCGCGCAAGGACATGATGCGCGCCGCTTCCTTGGGAATGATCGGATCGGGCAGGGTGAAGACCGGTGCCTCCTTGGTGCCGAAATCATTGTTGAACTTCTGCGCGATGTCGCGGGCAAGCTCCAGGTGCTGCTTCTGGTCCTCACCCACCGGCACGTGGGTCGCCTGGTAGAGCAGCACGTCGGCGGCCTGCAGCACGGGGTAGGTGAACAGCGCGACCGACTGGCCTTCGCGGTTCTTGCCGGCCTTGTCCTTCCACTGGGTCATACGGTTGAGCCAGCCCATGCGTGCGGTGCCGTTGAGGAGCCACTGCAATTCGGGGTGCTGCGGCACCTGCGCCTGATTGAACAAAATCGCCTTGTCGGGATCGAGCCCGCAGGCGACCAGCGCCGCGACCAGTTCGAGCGTCGATGTCTGCAGCTCGGCCGGATCATGCGGCATCGACAAGGCGTGGAGATCGGCGATGAAAATCAGGCACTCGCCGCCGGCCGCATGGGCATCGTCCTGCAAGGCCACATAATTGCGGATCGCGCCCAGGTAATTGCCGAGGTGGGGTTTGCCGGTGGGCTGGATGCCGGAGACGACGCGCATGTCATTCAACCTCTAGAATTTCGTCATCGGCCTTGGTGCGGGCCGGTTTGCGCCGCCGTAGCTGTGCAAGAAGGTCCTTGTCGAGCGCCCCGGCGAGAAAGGCGACAACGAAGAAAACTGTACCGCCCGCCGCCACCAGCGCAGTGAGCGACCAGATCCGCTCGAACGCCGATGCGCCGTAGCGGTCCGCCATCAGCGGCATGAGATACCACAGCACGCCGGTCATCGCCGCGGTCGCGATCAGTTGGCGCGCGATGCGGCTGACCAGTTTGGCGGTGAAGTGGAACCAGCCGCGCCGGTGCAGGATCACATAAAGCAGCAGGCAATTGAGGCTTGCCGATGCCGCGGTCGCTCCTGCCAGTCCGACAATCCCGTAGTGGTTCACCACATAGAGATTGAGCGCGACATTGACGATCAGCGAGGCGAGCGCGGTCCACACCGGGGTGCGCGTATCCTCGCGTGCGAAGAAGCCAGGGTTGAGCACCTTGACGATGACATAGGCGGGCAGGCCCGCCACCAGCGCGACCACGATCTGCGCCATCAGCGCGCCGTCTGCCGAAGTGAACTTGCCGCCGACGAAGAACGCCGCGCAGAAGGCCGGGGCGCACACCGCCAGCGCGGCAGCGGCAGGGAGCGTAAGCAGCGTCGCGATCTCGAAGGCATTGCCCTGCAGGCGCTGCGCCTCGGCCTTGTCTCCGGTGTGGATGTGGCGGCTCAGCATCGGCAGGATCGCTGTGCCCAGCGCAATGCCGACAATGCCGAGCGGCATCTGGTTGAGCCGGTCCGCGAGTTTGAGCAGCGTCAGTGAGCCCTGCGGCAGCGAGGTGGCGAAGAAGGTGTCGACCAGCTGGCTGATCTGGTAGATCCCCGCCCCGAAGGTCGCAGGCAGGATCAGCACGCCGAGCTTGCGCACTTCGGGCGTCAGGCGCGGCATTTTCACCTTCAACCGCACGCCCGCACGGCGGGTAGCCCACCACAGGTAGACGAGTTGCGCAACGCCCGACAACGACACCGCCGCCGCCAGCACCTGCACCACCACGACATCATCGTCGCTTTGCCCGCGCAGATGGTTGCCCAGGAGAATGCCGGAAATCAGGACGATGTTGAGTAGCACCGGGGCTGCCGCACCCGGCCCGAAACGCGAGCGCGCATTGAGCAGGCCCGACAGCATCGCCACCAGGCTGATGAGGCCGAGATAGGGGAAGGTCAACCGGCTGAGGAACACCGAAAGCTCGAACTTGCCCGGCACCTGGGCATATTCGCGCGCCAGCAGCCAGACGATGCCGGGCATTGCGAGCATGCACAGGCCGGTGAAGGCGAGCAGCACCCACACGAACACGCTCAGCACATCATCGGCGAACTTCTCCGCTGCTGCCTCGCTTCCCGGCTCTCCATCGTTGCCGTGCAGCGCGCGGCTGTAGAGCGGCACAAAGGCGACGCTGAACGCGCCCTCGGCAAACAGCCGCCGGAAGGTGTTGGGCAGGGTGAAGGCGAGCTGGAAAGCGTCCGCTGCCAACCCTGCGCCAAGCACGCGGGCGAGCAGGATGTCGCGGGCGAAGCCGAACACCCGGCTAACCGCTGTCAGCCCGCCGATGGTGCCGACATTCCTGATCAGGCTCACGGCTGGTGACCCGTTCCGGGCGCCCGGATCACGCGTTGCCGGTGACCGGCGCGATCGGATCGCCGCCTTCGGCTTCCTCGGCGCGGCGGGCCTGCAGACGCTGCACGTAGAGCCCGCCAAAGTCGATCGGATCGAGCATCAGCGGCGGGAAGCCGGCATCGCGCACCGCATCGGCCACCACGCGGCGGGCGAATGGGAAAAGCAGGCGCGGCGCTTCGGCATAGAGGAAGGCATGGGCCTGTTCCTCGGGGATGAAGCGCATGCCGACCACACCGCAATAGGCCAAGTCGACGATATAGACATTGCCGCGCTGCGAGGTGGCGGTGATGGTCATCTTGAGCACGACTTCGTGCACGTCGGTGCTCACCGGCTCGGCGCCGATGTTGAACTGGATGTCGATCTGCGGCGGCTCGGGCCATTGGAACACGTCAGGCGCGTTGGGGTTCTCGACCGAGAGATCCTTCACATACTGCGTTAGCAAGCCGATCGCCGGTTGGGTGTCGGCGCCGTTGGGCTTGGCATCGCCGCCCGCTGCATTGTCGAGATTGGTGAGCACGCCTTCTTGGTCGGCCATTGGTCAGGTGTCTTTCAAATCGGGTAACAGGAATTGCGCCGGACGCATCGGTTCTGCCGCTCCGGAGCTGCCGGTCGCGCCTAGCAGGCGCGTGCGCGGCCCGCAACTGCGCGCAGGAGGGAGCGGGTGCGCGGCCAAGGACTGCGACAATTCATCCCGTGCTGTAACCTATCGGGCGTTGGCGAATTGTAATCAGTGCCTATTTAAGGCAATGTGTTGTCTCTTGGGTATTGCTCCGGCCCGCCGGCGGGATCATGCCCTTTCGCTGATCGGATATGTCTAGTGCTTGAAATCGTTCTTCTCGCGATGGTCGCCGCCTTCCTTGGCCTGCGACTCTACACGGTGCTCGGGCGCCGGGCAGAGCACGAAGAGGAATCGGTGCCGCAGCGCTTCGAATCGGACGACAAGCCCGCCGGCCTCGCGCGTCCGGCTCCGGCGACTCCGGTGGTGCAGGCGCGTCCGCTCGAGCTTGAAGGCGTGATGCCCGCGGTCGAACGCGGTATCCGCGAAATCACCGCTGCCGACAGCAAGTTCAATCTCGCGCAGTTCCTCGAAGGTGCGCGCGGCGCTTATCGCATGGTGCTCGAAGCCTTCTGGAAGGGCGATCGCGAGACACTGCGCGAGCTGTGCGACGATGATGTCTACGCTGGTTTCATCGCCGCGCTCGAAGCCCAGAAGGCGGCTGGCGAGACGGTGGACAACACGCTGATCCGGATCGAGGAAACCCGGATTCACTCGGCTTCGCTCGATGGTCGCATGGCGCGTATCACGGTCCTGTTCGTGGCTGATATCGCGGCTGTCACCCGCGCCAAGGACGGCACGCTGATTGCCGGTTCGCTCGACGATGCGATCGAGAGCCGCGATGTCTGGACCTTCTCGCGCAACACTGCCGCGCGCGATCCGAACTGGCTGCTCGACGAAACCGATGAAGGCTGATCGGACGGGGTTGATCCCCGCCGAATTCGAGCGGGGCTGATTGTGCGATAGGGGGCAGGTGATGCGCGCGGCTGTTGCGCTTGGTGTGATGCTGGTGCTGTCCGCGTGTGGCCGGGTCATCCCGCAAGGCAGCGTCCCGCCGCCGGTGGTCACCGCTCCTGTCGCTCCTGCTCCGATCGCGCCTCGTCCGGTCGCGCCTGCTCCCGTCCCCGTCGTCCCGGTTGCCGCCAATGCCCTGCTGGCCGGCGTGGCGCTTGGGCCGGCCTTTGCCGCGCTGCCCGTGGCGGACAATGATGCTTCGGGCGCGCTCGCCGGGTTCATCGAATCCTGTCCCAGACTCCTCGCCCGCGAGGATGCCAGCGGCCTCACCCGCCCCGAGGACTGGCGCACGGCGTGCGAGACGGCGCGCGGCTGGCCCCGCCCCCGCGCCCGCGCCTTTTTCGCCGAACACCTCGCCCCAGTGCAGATCGGCGACGGGCGCGCCTTTGCCACCGGCTACTTCGAGCCCGAGATTGCTGGCAGCCGCACCCGCCGCGCTGGTTTTGAAGTGCCGGTCTATGCCTTGCCTGCCGATCTCGTGCGGGGCTGGCCCGATGATGTGCCGCCCGCCGAGCGCACCGGCCGCCCGCCGCTCGGGCGTTATGACGCGGCGGGCCGCTTCGTGCTCTATCACGATCGCGCCGCAATCGAGGACGGGGCACTGGAGGGTAAGGCGCAGGTGATCGCCTGGGCCGCCGATCCGGTCGAGTTCTTCTTTCTCCAGATCCAGGGCTCGGGCCGGTTGCGAACACCCGAGGGCGAGGTGATCCGCATCGGCTATGCGGGGCAGAACGGGCGCGAATATACCGGCATCGGCGGGGTGATGCGCAGCCGCGGGCTACTGGGCGGCGGGCCGGGCCAATATTCCGGATCGATGCAGGGCATAATGGCCTATATCCGCGAGAAGCCGGAGGAGGGCCGAGAACTGATGCGGCTCAACAAGAGCTGGATTTTCTTCTCGGAACTCAGGGGCGACGGGCCTTTGGGCGCATTGGGCATCCCGGTGCGGCGCGAAAGCTCGGTCGCCGCCGATCCCGCCTTTGTGCCGTTGGGCGCGCCGGTCTGGCTCGACATGGACCGGCCCGAAGCTGCGGGGCTGTGGATTGCGCAGGATACCGGCGGGGCGATCAAGGGCGCGAACCGGTTTGACACGTTCTGGGGCGCGGGCGAGGACGCACGCGAGATCGCCGGCGGCATGAGCGCGCGCGGGCGGGCCTATGTCTTGCTCCCGCGCGGTGCTGCCGCGCGTCTTGCTGCGCCCGCGCCATGAATGCCCCCCGCGGGCTCAGCGCCGGAGAGCAGGCCGCATGGGCGCATCTCACCTCAAGCGTGAAACCGCTGGCGGGACGCAAGGCGCCCAAACCCCCTGTGCCCTCAAAGTCCGCCGCGCCGCTTCCTGCTGCTGCACCTTCGGCTGCGGAACGTCAGGCGGCGCCTGCCCGGCGGATGAAGGCGCCGCCGCCTGCCTCCCCGCCCAGAGCGGCACCCGCGCCCAACCCCGGCCTCGATTCCCACTGGGACCGGCGGGTGAAGGGCGGGCGGATCGTACCTGATCTGACGCTCGATCTCCACGGTCACACGCTCGACACCGCCTATGACCGGATCATGGCCGGGATCGATCAGGCGCGGATGATGGATGCGCGGGTGGTGCTGGTGATCGCCGGACGCGAGCGGCCGGTCGATCCGGCTGACCGCATGGCCAAGCGTGGCGCGATCCGTGCCAAGCTGCTCGACTGGCTGGCCGCAAGCCGCCACGGCGACGCCATTGCCGCAGTGCGCCGCGCGCACATCCGCCACGGCGGCGAGGGCGCGCTTTACCTGATGCTCAAGCGCCGCAGCTGACCCGGCGTTTTTGCGCGCCTTGTCAGGCGGCGGGGGCAACCGTTGCGGCGACCCGCTTTGCCAGATCTTTGGCGCTGAGCGGCCGGCTCACGAAATAACCCTGTGCATAGTCGCAGCCGATGCCCTTTAGGAAGGTGAGGCAGGCGGCTTCCTCGATCCCTTCGGCTACGACCTTGAGCCCGAGTTCATGCGCCAGCTGCACCGTCGAGCGCACCAGCATCGCATCACCGTGATCGACATGCGCATGCTGCACGAACATGCGGTCAATCTTGAGTTCGGACACCGGCAGCACCTTGAGAGAGTTGAGCGTCGACTGGCCGGTGCCGTAATCGTCCATCGAGATGCGGATGCCGCTCGCGCGGAACCGTTCCAGCATGGCGATGGCTTTGTCGCTGTCCTCGAACTGGGCGCTTTCGGTGACTTCGAAGGTCAGGCGATGGGCCGGGACGCCTGAACTCATGACGAGCGCCATAGCGCGCGCAGCAAAGCTCTCCGAGGTGAGCAGGTTGGCCGAGATGTTGACGGCGACCCCGATCGCCAGCCCTTGATTGCGCCAGCTGCGCATATCCTCCAGCGACTGCGCCAGCACCGCGATGGTGACATCGTCGATCCGCCCGGCTTCCTCGATCGTGGGGATGAAGCTGTCGGGCGGCAGCATGCCGCGCACCGGGTGGTTCCAGCGCACCAGCGCCTCGACCGCATCGATCCGGTCAGTCGCAAGGTTAAGTTTGGGCTGATAGACGACGGCGATGTGCTCCTCGAGCTGTGCCGCGTCGAGCTCACCCAGCATCGAGAACCGCTCGGTCGCTGCCTCGCCTTCGCCGTCAGCGTGCAGGCGCCACGGCTTGCCCGAACGCTTGGCAAGGCTTGCCGCATGGGCGGCATTGGCGGCGGCATCGACGATATCGGCCTCGGCGACGCCGAAAGTGAGCGACACGCCCAGCGCGCGTCCGGCCACTTCGAACGGGCTGCGCATCACCGCCCTGAGTCCGGCGAGCAGCGATTCCAGCTCGATCAGATTTAGCGGGGTCGGCCATGCCAGTGTGCGGGTGTCGATGCGGTAGACGCTCGTGGCATCGCCAGCCACCTGCAGTCGCTCCGCCAGCCGGCGCAGCAGGTCGCCGATATTCTTCTCGCCGATGGCCAGTTGCAGGCCCTCGAAATCGTCGATCTGCACCGCCACGAAATAGCGCTCACCCCCGACCGCGGGGCGGCTGTCGAGCGCGAGCTTGTTGGGCAGGCCGCTCTCGGGATCGATCCGGCGCCGGTACCCCGCGTAGCGATGGGTGAGGATGAGCAGGCGCACCGCGCCCGCCAGCGCCATCAGCGTCAGCGACGGGCCGATCTCGAACCAGACCGCGCTATAGTGGCGTGCGGCAAACCAGACGGTGCAGAGCCCGATTACGGCCATGCCTGTGCGCAGGATGACGATGCTGCGGCGCCTTGAAGCGCCGATCACCAACGCGAACAATACGGACAGCGCCAGCGGGGCCGGCCATGAGCCATAGACCGGCACCGTGTCTGCCAGTGTCTCGGCCGCCAGCGCCTGCAAGATCACGCCCGGGATCATCCCGAAGCGCGGCACCAGATAGCGATCGCCCAGTTCGATCGCGGTCGCGCCGATGATCACGTCCTTGCCCTTGAGGCTGGCCGCATCGAATTCGCCGCGCTCGATGGCGATGAAGCTGTGGTGCGGGATCGCGGCGGGATTGACACCAAAGTCGATCGGGAAGCTTTCGCCCACGCTTCCCGCGCGCCCGGCCATGAAGGCGGCGATCGAGGGGCGGGCGAGGCTATCGTTGACGGTGCCGAGCGGCATCCGGCGCACAAATCCGTCAGAATCAGGAACCACCGAAACCGAGGCGAGATGGGCATGCTCACGCAGCACCGGGATAGGCAGCGAGTCTAGCTGGCGCGCTTCGCGAAAGCGTGCAGACTGGGCAAAGGTCGGGAGCGCCACCGGGGTCCGGGACGCGCTAATCGCCGCGGCAAAGGCGGCGTCGTGTTCGGGCTGCGAGGCGCTCGAGAAGTCGACGTCGAAGCTGATCGAGCGTACACCTGCGGCATCAAGTTGCTCCAAGACCCGGGCATAGTGTTCACGCGGCCATGGCCATTGCCGTATCGCGGCCATGCTTGCGGCGTCCATTTCGACAATGTGAATGTTCCCGCTCGCAGGTCGTTCGGATACGGCGAAGGCGAGTTCCTCGATCCGGTGTTCGAACGACCGGAAGGCGCCGCCGGATGCGGCCATCGCGATCAGTGCAGCCAGCACGATGGTGCCGGCCAGCCGCAGCCACAGCTGATCCGGAAGTTCTGGCAGAGATCGGCGAAAAGGTTTCACGGTCGACTTCGAGGGACGGTTCAGGGCAGGACGTTAAGTTCGGGCGCGGCGCGCTGCTCATGGTTGCCGCGGTCGCCCTCATTGGCGTTGTTGTGGCTCGCCGAGAACGCCTCGGCGCCGCCAGCACGGCCGTTCAGGTCGGGGTCGAAGCCGAAATTGTTGCCTTTGCCCAACCCGGCATTGCCATTGCCGCCGCCATTGCCGCCGCCATTGCCACCGCCGTTGCCACCGCCGTTGCCACCGCCGTTGCCACCGCCACCGCCATTGCCATTGCCATTGCCGTTGCCGTTCCCGCCATCGTCGCCGGAGCCATCATCGTCATCGTCGCCCTCGTCGCGATCGTCGTCGGAGCCAACATCGCCGTTGCCACCGCCATTGCCACCGCCGTTGCCACCGCCGTTGCCACCGCCATTGCCACCGCCGTTGCCACCGCCACCGCCACCGCCACCGCCATTGCCATTGCCATTGCCATTGCCATTGCCATTGCCATTGCCATTGCCGTTGCCGTTGCCGTTGCCGTTTCCGTTTCCGTTTCCGTTTCCGTTCCCGCCATCGTCGCCATCGTCGCGATCGTCGCCATCATCGCCATCGCCGCCGTTGTCGCCGTTCCCGTTTCCGTTTCCGTTTCCGTTGCCGCTGCCGTTGCCGCTGCCGCTGCCGGAACCATTGCCTTGGCCAGCGCCGTTACCGTTGCCCGTACCGTGACCGCCAGCGTTACCGCCATTTCCGTTGCCGTTGCCGTTCCCGGAGCCCTCGCCGCCGTTACTGGAACCATTGCCGGATCCAGCGCCGTTGCCGTTCCCATTGCCAGGCCCGCCACCGTTTCCGGAGCCCTCGCCGCCGCCACCGTTGCCGTTGCCGCCGGCGTCGCCGCCGCCGTTACCGTTGCCGCCGCTTCCCTGGCCGCCTGCTGGTCCGCCGCCATTACCCTGAGAGGCGCCAGCGCTGACTCCGCCGCCATTGCTGCCGCCGCCCGCGCCTGATCCCGAACCCGCGCTCGCACCGGCGCCGCGAAGTGTGTTGTCGGCGACCACTGCGGCAGCGATCACCGCGATTTCGCCCGAGGCAAACCCGCCCGAGTAGCTGCCGATGTCGCCCGGCGTGCTGGCAATCACCTGATCGACGCGTTGCGGGCCATTGCCTTGCGCGGCGGGCGCTGGAGCGGTGAAAGAAGCGGGCGCGCTTGCGGCAGGCGCGCTTGCCGGACGCGCCGGAGAATCGATCACCCGCTTGGTTTCGCCTTCGATCACCATCCGCATCGGGTCATTGGCGGCGATCATCGCCACCGCGCCTGGCAGGATCAGTTCGCGCGCTCCGCCATCGCGGGTGGAGGCTTCCACCGCGCCTTCGGTCACTTGCAGGGTCGCACCGTCAATGCCGACCGCGATGATGAAGGTTGTACCCTTGACCACGGCCGCGAGATAAGGCGTCTCGACCCCGAAATGCGGATCGGGCTGCTTGCCGATGTTGAACAGCGCGCTGCCATAGTCCTGGATGATCTGCATGATCGAGCGGCTACGCGCGGCTTCGGGAATGCGGATTTGCGCATTCTGCCGCAAGGTCACGAACTCGCGTCCGCGCACCAGCACTGCCGACGACTTCGCCTGGGTGCGCACCGTCGCGCCCGGTTCGAGCGCCACCCCATTAACGGCACCGCGCTGCCCGCGCGAATCAATCACCAGCACCGAACCCTTGGCTTCGGCAATCGTCCAGTCCCCGCTCTGCGCCAGCGCGGGCACACCGCTGAACAGCAGCAAAGCAATGGGTAACAATAGCCGATAGAGGGCACGCATGGCTGTCTCCTTGGCTAGCGGATAGGTCGGGAGTCACTCCAGCCCCGTTTATGGAACCAGTAAACAAGGGGTTAAGCTTAGCATTGATTAACCTTTGTGATGTAAGGCGGGCGGCCGATATCGCAGGAGTCCGCACGCTTGGGTTGGGTTAAGGTCGCCGCCATTTGCCCTATGTTGCTCGCCGCTCATGGACTGGCGGCACAGGACGCGCTTGACCGCAGCAACCCGTCACAGCAGGTCGTGCGCGAGCGTCCGCTGGCCGAAATCGAGCAGACCGTGCGGATCGAGGTTCAGCCGGCGCTCGAGATGCCGGCCAGCGCGGGCGAAGGCGGCGGGGTTGCCGTCGGCGCGATCGTGATCGAAGGTCTCGAAGCGCTTGATCGCGCCGATTTTGCCGGGGTGATCGAGCCCTTTGCCGGACGCGTTCTCGATCCCACCGAACTTAGCAAGCTGGCCGATGCGGCGGCTCACCTTGCGCGCGAGCGAGGCTATATCCTCGCCACCGCGTGGATCCCCGAACAGGATCTTGCGGGCGGCATGCTGCGTGTGCGGGTAGACGAGGGCCGAATCGACGATATCCGCATCGAAGGCTCTGACGATCCCGCAATCCGCCGCCAGCTCCAGCGCCTGATCGGCAGCACGCCGCTGACGCTGGCCGTCTTGCAGCGCGAGGTGCTGCTGGCAGACGATCTGCCCGGCGTGTGGATCCGCAAGACCCGATTCGAGCGCGAGGGCGACCGCCGTATCCTGGTGGTCGATGCGCAGCGCGAGGACATCAGCGGATCGGTGCTGATCGCCACAGACGGCACCAAGCCCGTGGGACCGGTGCGCGTGCGGATCGATCTTGATGCCAATGGGCTGATCTCTCCACGCGACCGGGTCGACCTCAGTTTCTCATCCAAGCCGTTTGATCCCGATGAACTCGCCTTCTTCAGTGCGCGCTACAGCGTGGTGGTGAATGACGCCGGCACCAATATCGGTGTGTTCGGCTCCTATTCGCGCACCGAGCCGGGAGCCTATCTCGCCGCCCGCGAATTGCTTGGCAAAGCGTGGCAGGACGGGATTCGGATGCGGCAGCCGCTGCTGCGCGGCCATAGACGCAGCCTGTGGCTTGAAGCGAGTGGCGAGCTGCAGGATTTGGCGCAGGACAACTTCGGCACGCTGGCTCGGCATGACCGGATCGCGCTGGCGCGGCTCGGTTTCTACGGTTTCGGCCCGCTCGCAGGCGGGACATTGCAGGGCCGGGCAACCATCAGCCAGGGCCTCGATATCTTCGGCGCGACCGCGCTGGGCGATCCGCTCGCCTCGCGCCCTGATGCGCCGCCGAGCTTCACCACCCTCTCGTGGTGGCTCAATTGGCGGCGCAATCTTGCTGCCCGGGTGAGCCTGTCGCTGGCGGCGAGCGGCCAGTTCTCGAGCGATCCGTTGCTGATCGGCGAGAATTTCGTGCTTGGCGGCAATGCCTTCCTGCGCGGCTACGACTTTGCGCAAGCTGTCGGCGATCAGGGCATCGCCGGAGTGGGCGAGCTGCGGTATGACTGGCCTCGCGCGCTTGGAGCGGTCGAGCATCTCCAACTCTATGCCTTTGCCGATGGCGGCACGGTCTCGAACCTCGCCGGCGGGCGCGGGAATGACACGCTCGCCTCGAGCGGGGCCGGGCTGCGGGCGGACGTCACCCGCTATCTCGACCTCGATCTTGAGGTGGCCGTGCCGCTGACCGGGCCGCGTTACGACACCGACGATAAGACGCCGCGCATCAATCTGCGGGTCAGCCAGTCTTTCTGAACGGCATCCTCTCGCATCCAGGGATTCGCTTCCCGAGACGGAGCCGTGGCGGCGGCAGAGTGCGGGGCTGCTATGCAGTCAGGAGCCTGCCATCGCTGCGACCCTCGCGCGCTGGTCAGTCTAAACTTTAGGCCCCATTCGCTGAGGAGATCAGCACCTTGCCTTGCTCATCGGGCGCCTCGCGGGACACCGTCAGTGCCGCGCCCGTTTGCCCTGCCGCTTCGGCGCTGAAGGTGCCGAAGGGAAGGCCCACGAACAGCACATAGCCATCGAAGTCGGTGCGCGCGCGGCTTCGGCCCCGGCAGCGTCGTGCAGAACCACAACCACCCCCGCGCGCGGCGTGCGCTGATCGCCCGCCACCAGCAGGCACCTGTACCTCGATGCTTGCCGTCGGCCGCAGAGCCACAGGTAATGGCGGATCTCGCCGGGGCGCAGATTGACTTCCGGCGCGCAGCGGGCGCTTGGTGAAATCGGTGAGGCTCGACATCTGGGTCTCGATATCGACGTCCGGGCCAGGCGCGATGCCGCCGATCAGGACCTGGTCGCTGGCGCCGGTCTCCTCGCGCCGCAGCGCCGCGCCGACGATGAAGCGCCCGCCGGTAACCCCGGCCTCGTTCCGGCTGATACGATCGCGGTGATCAGCCAGGATCCGGCGGCGTGGGATCTGGTAATCACCGATTACGACATGCCCGGTATGAACGGCGCGCAGCTTGCCAAGACGCTGCGCAAGCACCGCGTCGACCTGCCGATTCTCCTGCTGACCGCGCTGCCGCGTGTCCATCAGCTGCAGCAAGGGCTGGACGGGATGTTTGTCTCAACGGCACTGTAAAAATGCCCGGAAGTGGCAAAGTAAAATTCCCCACTTTGCGGATCGGGTTTTCAGGTGGTTTGTGCGGCGCCTCCAATTTTGGGTGGGCGTCCGCGGCGCCGGGGCTCGACGGGCGCAGGTGGTGTAATCAGCGCGTTGGACCTGATGTGCTCGGCCACCCAGCATCGCCCAGTCCTCGCTCCAGTCGAACTGGAACGCCTCGCGCTGCCGCTCGGCCTTCCAGGCCCTGACGAAGGCGGCCACGAGGCCATACGATCCGTCGTAGCCCAATACCACGAGGTCGGCGTGCATCTGCTTTGCTGTACGTCGCTGTTTGCGAGACTTGCCGCTCTCGGTCCTCAGCCACCCCGAAAGCTTCTCGGCAAATGGGTCAAGCTTGCTCGGCCGATCGGGAACCTTGAACTTGGGTTTAACCGTCCCGCCACGCAGGTAGTTGCGGATCATGTTCCGCGACAATCCCGTGCGCCGCTCGATCTCCCGGATCGGCATCTCATCACGAAAGTGCCAGCGCCGGATATCGCTCAATAAAGCCATGTCGATCACTCCAATATCCCCCGGCTAAGCAGCAAGGGGGAAGCTCAAACCATGGGTCACCACTCAGGGGAAATTATGCGCCTCCCGGGTCAGCTCTCATTGGAAATCAACATGGTTGGAAAGTGCTTTAACGCGC
>JBKDUW010000070.1:0-13909 GCA_046339235.1 Erythrobacteraceae bacterium
AGATAGCGCTGCACCGCGCGCTTCAGCGGCCGCGCCCCATAGACCGGATCATAGCCGACCCGCCCGAGCCAGCGCAGCGCGGCATCGGTGAGGTCGATCGTGATCTTGCGATCGGCGAGCAGATTCTGGACCCGGCCCACCTGGATTTTGACGATCGGCGCCATGTGCTCCTGCCCGAGGCGGTGGAACAGGATGATCTCGTCGAGCCGGTTCAGGAACTCTGGGCGGAAATGCCCGCGCACCACGTCCATCACGTCCTTCTCGACCGTTGCCACATCCGCGCCGTCGGGCAGGTTGGCGAGATATTGGCTGCCGAGGTTACTTGTGAGGATGATGAGCGTGTTGGCAAAGTCCACCACCCGTCCCTGCCCGTCGGTCAGGCGGCCATCGTCAAGCACCTGCAGCAGCACGTTGAACACGTCGCTGTGCGCCTTCTCGACCTCGTCGAACAACACCACCTGATAGGGGCGGCGGCGCACGGCTTCGGTCAGCACCCCGCCCTCTTCGTAACCGACATAGCCGGGAGGCGCGCCGATCAGCCGGGCGACCGCGTGCTTCTCCATGAATTCGCTCATGTCGATCCGCACCATCGCGCTATCATCATCGAACAGGAACCCGGCGAGCGCCTTGGTCAGTTCGGTCTTGCCGACGCCGGTCGGGCCAAGAAACAGGAAGCTGCCCAAGGGCCGGTTCGGATCCTGCAGGCCCGCCCGCGCGCGGCGCACGGCCTTGGAGACCGCCTCGATCGCCTGTGACTGGCCGATCACCCGCTTGCCGATGATCTCTTCCATCGCCAGCAGCTTCTCGCGCTCGCCCGCCATCATCTTGTCGACCGGCACGCCCGTCCAGCGGCTGACGACGCCGGCAATGTCTTCCTCGGTTACTTCCTCGCGCAGCATCGCATTGCCCGACAGCGCCTGCGCGTCTGCGAGCTTCTGCTCCAATTCGGGGATGCGCCCGTAAGACAGCTCGCCGGCCTTGGCGAGATCGCCGGTGCGCTGGGCCTGCTCCAGTTCGAGCCGCGCGACATCGAGCTGTTCCTTGATGCGGCTTTCTGCCTCGATTTTGTCGCGCTCGTACTGCCAACGGGCGGTGAGTTCGGCCGACTGCTGTTCGAGGTTCGCGAGTTCCTCGCGCAGCGCGGTGAGGCGATCCTTGGAAGCGGGATCGCTCTCCTTCTGGAGCGCCTGCTCCTCGATCTTCAATTGGATGATCCGCCGGTCGAGCGCCTCGATTTCTTCCGGCTTGCTCTCCACTTCCATGCGGATGCGGCTAGCGGCCTCGTCCATCAGGTCGATCGCTTTGTCGGGCAGGAAGCGGTTCTGGATGTAGCGATCCGACAGCTTGGCTGCCGCGACAATCGCTGCGTCGGTGATGCGCACGCCGTGGTGCAACTCGTACTTGTCCTTGATGCCGCGCAGGATCGAGACGGTGTCCTCGACCGTCGGCTCATCGATATAGACCGGCTGGAAGCGCCGCTGGAGCGCGGGGTCCTTCTCGACATATTTCTGGTATTCGTCGAGCGTGGTCGCGCCGATGCAATGCAGCTCGCCGCGGCTGAGCGCGGGCTTGAGCAGGTTCGAGGCATCCATCGAGCCTTCGGACGCGCCCGCGCCGATCAGGGTGTGCATCTCGTCAATGAACAGGATGATCTGGCCGTCGGCGTTCTTCACCTCGTCGAGCACCGACTTCAGCCGCTCCTCGAATTCGCCGCGATATTTCGCGCCCGCAATCAGCGAGCCCATGTCGAGGCTCATCAGCGTGCGGCCCTTCAGGCTGTCGGGCACGTCGCCATTGGCGATGCGCAGCGCCAAGCCTTCGGCAATTGCCGTCTTGCCGGTGCCGGGCTCGCCGATCAGCGCGGGGTTGTTCTTGGTGCGGCGGGCGAGGATCTGGATGGTTCGGCGGATTTCCTCGTCGCGGCCGATCACCGGATCAAGCTTGCCATCGCGCGCGGCTTGGGTGAGATCGCGGGCGAACTTCGCCATCGCATCATAGGTGTTCTCGGCGCTGGCGCTATCGGCGCGCTTGCCGCCCCTCAGGGCTTCGATCGCGGTATTGAGCGACTGGGGCGTGATCCCGGCGGCCTTCAAGGCCTCGCCCGCCGCGCCCTGCGACAGCGCGAGCGCGACCAGCAGGCGTTCCACAGTGACGTAGCTGTCGCCCGCCTTGTCGGCGATCTGCTCGGCCTGATCGAGCACCCGGACCGCGTCATTATCGAGGCCCGGGGTCGCCTGCGCGCCGCTCCCGGTGACGGCCGGTATCTTGGCGAGACCCGCATCGACAGCAGCCACCGCCAGCGGAGCCTGACCGCCCGCGCGCTGGATCAGCCCGGCGGCCATGCCCTCGCTATCCTCGAGCAGCGCCTTCAACAGGTGCAGCGGGGTGATGCGCTGGTGGTTGATCCGGATCGCGACGGTCTGGGCGCTTTGCAGGAAGCCCTTGGCCCGGTCGGTGAACTTCTCGAGATTCATATCGCCTAACCCCTCCAAAGGTTACACTGTGCAGATAGTGTTGCACTTCGGCAACACAAGAGCCTGTCCCAAAAAAGCACGGGGACGGCGTGTTACCTGACTGGCCCGGTTCGTTTTTGACCCATGATCTGATCTTGCAACCTGGCATCCACCGGCGACCCATTGTCTTCGACAAGGGGAAGTCTGCACCAGATGCTCTGCACCTGTCTGCAGGAATTAACGCAACCCTCGAAGGATGAGGAGCGGCCATTTGGTGCACCCGCGCTACGGCTAGGGAGCAAGCATCGGGTCGATGATCCGACTGTGACAAATTTGACGCAAACTTGGGGGCGAAGTCATCTACGCGCTATCTGCAAAATTCTTTTGCTTGGAATATTCGGAAGGGTTTTGCAGAGGGGAGGTTCAAGTCAGATGGGGGGTTCTGTTTCATGCAATCGTCTTTGCCCATGGGCAACACTCGGGTAGGCCTGATGGTTGGTGTCGCGCTCTGCGCTATCGCCGCGTCGCATCCTGCCCTTGCTCAGGACGTACCTGCTGACGACCAGGCTGCAGAGGAAGCTGCAACCCCGGCTTCCGCAGACTCGATCGTCGTCACCGGCTCGCGCATCAAGTCGGTCACGCCGTTCAACAGCCCGGACCCGATCGCGGTTCTGGATCCCGAAGTCGCCAAGAAGGAAGGCCGCACCGATCTGGCGAGCACCTTGCAAGGCTCCTCGATCGCAGCGGGCTCCACGCAGGTGACTGCGGCGCTTTCGTCCAACTTCGTGACCAATGGCGGCCCCGGCGCACAGACGATCGATCTTCGCGGCCTTGGTGCCAACCGCACGCTCGTGCTGCTGAACGGCCGCCGCGCCGGTCCGGCCGGTACCCGCGGCGGGGTGTCCTCCTTCGACCTCAACGTGTTGCCGCTGTCGATCGTCAGCGACATCCAGATCCTGAAGACCGGCGCATCGTCGGTCTACGGTTCCGACGCGGTCGCGGGCGTGGTGAACATCTTCACCAAGAACAAGCTCGATGGCCTGACGCTCGATCTCAACTCATCCGTACCGTTCGACAGCGGTGGGGAGAACTTCCGCGTCAGCGGCGCATGGGGCAAGGTCTTCGATCGCGGCCACATCATGATCGCAGGAGACTACACCAAGACGCAGGAGCTCTCCCGCGGTAACCGCTCCTATCTGGCCTGTCCGGAAGCCAACATCTTCGACGCGAACGGCGATCGGGCCGACCTCATCGATCCGCGCACCGGCAAGCCGCATTGCGAAGATCTGCGTTGGGGCCATGTCTGGACCTACAACCTGATCGACAACCTGCGGTTGGACGGTCCGGGTGGGCCGGACACGGGGATCCAGACCACTCCGGGCGCGGTGCAGCTGCTCCAATTTCAGTATCCCAGCGGCCCGGGTGCAGGCGCGCTCGGCATCCCCGCATTCGGCACGCCTGCTTACGAGGGCGACTTCGGCGCTCCGGCCGGCTGGTTCCCGACCGGATATAATGCCGCCTCGATGGCCGTGCAAAACGCTTACCACCCGTTCGTCGAACAGCAGACCATTATCCCCGAAAGCGACCTCTACACGGCCTATGCCGAAGGCGCTTTCGAGATTTCGAGCGCGGTCGAGGTGTTCGGCGAGTTTCTGTTCAACCGCCGTGAAACCTACCAGAACGGCTGGCGCCAGTTCTGGAACTTCGGTTACACCGGCGTCATTTACGGCACTGGCACCCCCGCCACGCTGTGGGCCCCCGGCTTCACCGGCGTGAACCTGCTGAGCCCGACCGGCATCACCAATCTTTCGGATAACAGCCAGAAGGTTGACTATTACCGCGGCGTTGCCGGTGTGCGCGGCGAGATCAGCAGCAAGGGCAACTGGACCTACGACATCCACGCCCAGTACAGCCGCAGCGACGGCCGCTATCGCAGCCAGCAGATCCTGCAGGATGCCTATGATACGGGCTATTTCCAGAGCGCATCCTGCGTCGGCACCACGACCCCGATTTCGGGTCGGCAGTGCATCGATATTCCCTGGACCGATCCGTACTTCCTGCGCGGCGAGCTCACGCAGGCACAGGCCAACTTCCTGACCGACTGGGAAGAGGGCCGCACACTCTACACCCAGAAGACCGCCGAAGCGATCCTGGCGGGCGACCTGCTAACCCTGCCAGCAGGTCCGCTGGCGGTGGCCTTTGGTGGATCGATCCGCGAGGACAAGATTAACGACACGCCCGGCGAAATCACGCTGGCGGCCAATGCCTGGGGTGCTTCGGCAAGCGGAATCACGGCCGGCAAGACCCTTACCAGTGAGGCATTTGCCGAAGTCAATATCCCGGTCATCGCCGACACGCCGTTCTTCGAGGAAGTCACGCTGTCGGCAGCTGGCCGCGTGACGAACGTCAAGGCGACCCGCGCGTCGGATGGGTTGGACGACGAGGACAACGGCAACTGGACGTACAAGATCGGTCTGAACTGGACCGTCACCGACTGGCTGCGCTTCCGCGGCAGCTTCGGCACGTCCTACCGCGCGCCGGCACTGTTCGAGCAGTTTCTTGCGGACGAGACCAGCTTCGTTCCGCAGAACCGGATCGACCCCTGCGTCGCGTGGGGCGCAAACCTGGCGGCAGGCGCGATCTCGCAGGTTCGCGCGAACAACTGTGCGGCTGACGGCATACCCGCCAACTATGGCGGCGGCGGCATCAGCGCGACGATCATCTCTTCGGGCGGTCTCGGGATTCTCGAATCCGAAACCTCCGAGTCGCTGGTTGTCGGTACAATCCTCACGCCGAGCCTGTCGTTCCTGCCCGATACCGACATCAGCATCGCGGTCGATTACTTCGACATCAAGGTTGAAGGCGAGATCTCGCAGCTGGGGGCGGGAACGATCCTGGCCGGTTGCTATGACTCGATTGCCTTCTCAACCGAGCCGCTGTGCAACCTTTTCACCCGCGGCCAAAACGTCTCAGCCCCGTTCCAGATCGCCACGGTGCGCGATTCGTTCATCAACGTCTCGAGCCAGCGGAACGAGGGTATCGACCTTTCGGTTCGGGTTGGTCAGGATCTGGGTTCGCTCGGCACGTTCTCGCTCACCGCGGACATGACCTGGCAGATCACGGATGATTCGCGCCTGCTTCCGACCTCTCCTGTGTTGAACGAAAACGGCTTTGTGGGCTCGCCCAAGTGGGTTGGCGATTTCCGCGCCAACTGGTCGCATCCCTCGGGCTTCAGCCTGTTCTACGGGATGAACGTGATCGGTGCGGCGGACTCCCGCGAGCTGTTCGATCGTGGGAGGCCCACGGCCGGGGGCTGCCTGCGCTCGTTCAACAACCAAGGCACTGCCAGCACAGCGGACGATCTGCCGATCTACGGGGTCTACTGCCCCGATCTCGACGTGCCTGCGACCTTCTACCACAATATTTCGGTCACGCAGGAAGTCGCCGAGGGCCGCTTCACGATCACCGCGGGCGTGTCGAACCTGTTCGATACCCGTCCGCCGCGGGTCTCGGTGCTGAACGGCAACAACATCAGCATGCTGGGCCCCGTGGTCGCGGCATCGCAATACGACTTCGTGGGGCGCCGGGGCTTCGTCAACGTCTCGATGAAGTTCTGATCGATCCACCATCGGTGTAGCGAAGAGGCGGCATGGCAACATGTCGCCTCTTCTGTCATAGACCGGCGAGGAGACCGTTTTCGCCATGCCCGAGATTTTCGTCAGACCCGACACGCTCGATGCCGAGAATGCCCGGTTTGATCAGGCCCTCTTGCGGCACCCGGTGTTCCTCAATTCCGTGCCCAAAAGCGGCAGCCATCTGCTGCGCAACATCATGCGCATGTTCGTGCCTGTGAGCCAGCAATACGCGGCCGACTTCATCCAGTGGGCCACCCTGCCGCAGCACCGGCACGCCTTCGATCCTGCCAGTCCGCGTCTGAGTTGGGGCCATCTGTTCTTCGCCGATGCCTCCGTCGTCGAAACGGCCCACGCCCGCCGGATCGTGCTCTATCGCGATCCCTATGACTGGGTGATCGCGCGGGCGCGGTTCATGCTGTCCGACCAGTTCTCCGGCAATGTCGAGCATCTCAAGAACGGCGAGATCGAGGCAGACGAGATCTTGACCATGATGATCTTTGGGCTGCCGAACAAGCTTCCCGCGCTCAACGCGATCTACGAGCTCAATGCGGTCGCCTGGCTGGGCGCACGGGCCCATGCCCTGAAGCTCGAAGATCTCACCGAGGCCGTAGGCGCGATCGGCACCAGCAAGGCCGAGAACTTCTTTGCCGGCTTGCTCGAGGCCTGCGGTATCGACATGCCGCAGGACTGGCAGGAGCGTGTCGTGATCGGCGCCGACCCTGCGCAAAGCGGCACTGCACGCGGCAACCTGACCGGAGTGGCGATCGATCTGCCGGGCAAGCTGGCGCAGCGCCACAAGGCGCTGGTGGATTACCACGCGCCCGGGCTCCGGGCCGTGCTCGGCTATTCCTGAACCGGGCTGCCAATGACCGCGAACACCGTCTCCACCGCGATCTACCCGCGCCTGTCCGAAGCCATCAGGCTGACCGAACAGGGCAAGCATCACCAGGCGGCGCAATTGGTCATGGCCCACCTCAGGGACCGGCCCGACGAACCGCGCGGGCTCGCACAGCTGGGCCTTATCGCGTCCAAGACTGGGGCTCTCGGCCAGGCCGAGCACTTCCTGCGGCGGGCCCTAGCAATGGGGGAAAAGAACCAGGAACTGCTGCGCACCCTCGCCTCGATCTACAGCCAGCAGGAACGGCTCCATGTCGCCGAATCCTTCACCAGCAGGCTGATCAACGAGGAAGGCCAGCTCGAGCTTCGCAGCCTCAGAGCGAACCTGCTCGACCGGATGGGGAGGCATGCAGAGGCGCTGGCGATCCAGAAGCAACTGGTCGACGAAAAGCCCGACAACATTCCAGCCCTGCTGGCCTACGGATACAGCCTGCGTGCCGCTGGCGATGTCGATGGCGCCATTGCCGCCTATCGCAGCGCGATCGCCATCGACGACGAGTATGGCGAGGCATGGTGGGGACTTGCCGGCATCAAGCGCAAGGTCCTGACGGACCAGGATATCGTAGTGATGCAGCAGTCGCTGACAATCGCGATCGACGAGAGGAACATCGCACCGCTCAACTTTGCGCTGGGGCGGGCTTTCCACGACCACGACGATTTTGCCAACGCCTTCCGTCACTACAGCGAGGGCAACCGGATCCGCGCCGAAGCCATCGGCTATGACGCGCGGGCGCTGACCGACGAAGTCGCCGAGGTGGAGCACCTCGCCAATGCTGATTTCCTGCGGCGTATGCCGTCGGCGCCGCTGGGGGCCGACCAGCCCGTCTTCATCGTCTGCCTGCCCCGCTCGGGCTCGACCCTGCTCGAGCAGATGCTCGGCAGCCATCCATCGATCGAGCCTGTGGGCGAGCTGCCCTACATACCCGCGATCCTGCGCTCGTTCATGGAGATCACCGCGCGGCGCAACAAGGTTTCGGTGCCGCAGGCGATTGCAGCCATGACCGATCAGCAGGCATCGCTTCTGGGGCAGGACTACCTCGCCCGGGCGCGCCTGCATCGCAAGACCGACCGCCCGATCTTCATCGACAAGCTTCCGCAGAACTGGAGCAATATCCTGTTCATCCGCCGGATCCTGCCACAGGCGCGCTTCATCGATATCCGGCGGCCGGCGATGGACTGCTGTTTCTCGAACTTCTCGCAGTCCTTCACGGCGGCCCATGCCTCGTCATTCGCACTTGAAGACATCGGGCAATGCTACGTGGATTACGCAAGGCTCATGCGTCATTTCGATGCCGTGTGCCCGGACATGATCCACCATGTCAGCTACAGCGCACTTGTCGATGATCCGGAGATGACCCTGCGTCCCACGCTCCAGTATCTTGACCTCGAGTGGGACGATTCCATTCAGTCCTTCCACAAGCTCGACCGGATTGTCCGCACGCCGAGCAGTGAGCAGGTGCGTCGTCCCATCAACCGCGACGGCATGGATGTCTGGCGCCCCTATGCGCAGTGGCTGGGTCCACTCAAGCGGGTGCTGGGCGATCTTGCCGAAATCTGATGCCGGCCTCCCGATGTTGCTGTGACCCGCACTGGCTGATCTGAGCGGGACGAGGAAAGCCGGACGGGTCGGACAAGTGCAGAGAAGAAGAGGCGGCGGCCATGCTTGACCTCTTTCGCCGCGCGGGCAATGAAGCCGCACGCCTTTGGCGCAGGGGAGAAGCCGGCATGAAGTGGTTGAAGGGCGGCGCAATTGCGCTGGCGGCAGCGAGTGTCGGGGCGTTCGCCGTGCTGGCCACCTGGGAACCTTTCTTTGCCAGCGCCGCTAACCTGCCCGAGAGCCGCGTCTACCGCGCCGAGATCATCCGCGACAAATTCGGCGTACCGCACATCTATGGCACAACCGATGCCGACACCGCCTTCGGGGTCGCCATGGCCCACGCCGAGGATGATTTCTTCACGCTGCAAGACGTCGTCGCCATGGCGCGCGGGCGCTACGGCGCGATCGCAAGCGAGGACGGGGCCAAGGTCGATTACGTCTACCACCTGATCGACGCGCGCGGCACGGCGGAGCGCGAATATCCCAAACTCCCTGCCGATACCCGCGCGCTGTTCGAAGCCTATGCCGCCGGGCTCAACCACTATGCCGACGCGCATCCGGGAGAGATCAAGCTCGCCAACCTGTTTCCGGTGAGCGGAATGGATGTCGCCGCCGGCTTCGCGCTGCGCCAGCCGTTCTTCTTCGGGCTGGACGGCGTGATCGGCCCGTTGGTGGGGGGCGAGGAACTACGGCGCGAAAACGGCCCCGACATTCCCGGATTTCCCCGCCCGCCGCTGCCCGGCGCCGAGCCTGCCGTGCCGTCTGAACCGAAACAGACCCGCACCCTCGTTCTTCCGCTGGGCGAGGATGCGGAAGCGCTTGGCTCCAACGCCTTTGCCGTTGCCCCCGAAAAGTCCGGCGGGCCGACCACGCTGATCTCGAACTCGCACCAGCCGCTGCGCGGCGGCGTGGCGTGGTACGAGCTGGTGGTCGAGAGCGGCGAGGGCTGGCACTTTGCCGGCGCGAACTTCCCCGGATCGCCCTTCCCCTTCCTCGGCCACAACGAAAACCTCGGCTGGACCAATACGGTCAACACGCCGGACATGATCGATGTCTACCAGTTGGAACTCGACGAGGCCGGCACCCGCTACAAGTTCGACGGCACGTGGCGCGATCTCGAAAGCGAGTGGGTGACGCTGCCGGTCAAGGTCGGCCCCGTCGTCCTGCCGATCCGGCGCGAGGTGCTACGCTCGGTCCACGGGCCGGTGATCAAGAACGACAAGGGTGCCTTCGCGATCCGTTACGGCGGGATCGGCCAGCTTGGGCAGCTCGACGCCTATTACCGCATCAACAAGGCCAAAACGTTCGAAGAATGGGAAGGCCAGATCGCTCGGCTCGCGATCCCCTCGACCAATTTCATCTACGCCGATGCGGCAGGCAACATCGCCTATGTCTACAACGCCGCGATCCCGCGCCGGCCCAAGAATGCCAAGGCCGACTGGCGCAATGTCCTGCCGGGTGACCGCTCCGATCTGATCTGGCAGGGCGCGGTCGGTTATGCCGCGCTGCCGAAGCTGAAGAACCCCGCGAGCGGCTGGATCTACAATTCGAACAATGCCCCCTTCACCGCGGCTGGCCCCGGGAGCGATCTGGCGCCTGACGCATTCTCGCCGGTGATGGGGATCGAACTCAAGCAGACCAACCGCTCGTGGCGCGCCTACAAGCTCCTGAGCGAGGCCCGCGTGCTCGACCGCGCGGCGCTGGAAGCGATCAAGTATGACACCGGCTACGAGCGCGAGGGCTATGTCGCCAAGCTGTTCGATGCGCTCGAAGGGCTGAAGGCGGACGGCAAGCTGGCCGAAGCGCGCGATCTGCTGCTCGGCTGGGATTTCACTTCGGATGGGAAAGGCAAGGCCGACGCCATCGCGCTGCTGATCATCCGCGACTTCATGGCGGCCGATTACAACAACAAGCCCTTCCCCGATGTCGCCGAGAAGCTTGGGGCCGCCGCCGATCACCTCACCACCCATTTCCGCCGGCTCGATCCGCCGATGGCAGAGCTGCTGCGGCTCAGGCAGGGCGGGCTCGATTTGCCGCTCGATGGCGGTTCGGACACGCTGCGCGCCTCGACCACCTGGGATGTCGATCCCGACGGGCGCCTCAGCCTCAAGCATGGCGACAGCTTCATCCAATGGACCGAATGGCTGCCGGGCAAGCGCGTGGTCTCGCGCTCGATCCAGCCCTTCGGCTCTGCCTCCACCCGGCCAAAAAGCCCGCATTACAACGACCAAATGCGGTTGTTCGTCGAACACAAGCTGAAGCCGGTGCATTTCTGGCGCGATGATGTGCTGGCAAATGCCAGCATCCGCACCACTGTCACCAACGCCCGCTGAGCATCTTTTTGCCACACAACACATTCCGCAACCGGAGAACCTTGATGACCCACCGTTTTGCCGCCGCAAGCCTTTCGGCGCTCGCCCTTGTGCTGGCCGCGCCTTTCCCGCCGGCGCTGGCGGATAATCACGCTGCGGCCACCCCTGCCGCGCAGGCCGGAGGCGACCTCAAGGCGCTGGTGGCGCAGGTCAAGATTCCCTATCAGGAATTCAAGCTCGCAAACGGCCTGACCGTGCTGGTTCACGAAGACCGCAAGGCGCCGATCGTCAACGTAACTGTGTGGTACAATGTCGGCTCCAAGGACGAGCCCAAGGGCAAGACCGGCTTTGCCCACCTGTTCGAACACCTGATGTTCAACGGCTCGGAAAACGCCCCCAACGACTACTTCCAGTATCTCGCGGAAATGGGCGCGACCGATTACAACGGCACCACCTGGTTCGATCGCACCAATTACTTCCAGACCGTGCCGCGCCCCGCCCTGGACCGCGCGCTGTGGCTGGAAAGCGACCGCATGGGCTACTTGCTCGGCGCGGTGACGCAGCAGAAGCTCGATAACCAGCGCGGCGTGGTGCAGAACGAAAAGCGCCAGGGCGATAACGAGCCGGGCGGCCTCGTATTCTATGATGTCCTCAAGACGCTGTTCCCCGATGGCCACCCCTACCAGCACGAAGCGATCGGCTCGATGGCCGACCTCGATTCCGCATCGATGACGGACGTGAAGGCGTGGTTCACCGAGAATTACGGCCCCAACAATGCCACGCTGGTGCTCGCCGGCGATATTTCGGCCGCCGAGGCCAGGCCGCTGGTCGAGAAGTATTTCGGCGCGATCGCGCGCGGGCCGGTCAATGATCCGGCCAAGGCCGATGTGCCGACGCTTGCCGCACCGGTGCGCAAGACCTTCAAGGATCAGGTCGCCGCGACCAGCATCACCCGTTACTGGGCGGTTGAAGGCATCACCGGCGCGGACCGGATCGCGCTCGATGTCGGCGCCTCGATCCTCGGCGGGCTTGCCTCGAGCCGGCTCGACAAGGAGCTGGTGCGCGAGGAGCAGCTCGCGGTGAGCGTTTCGGCGGGCAATTCCGCCTTCCACCGCATCGGCATCCTGCAGGTCGAAGCGACCGCGAAGGATGGGGTTGATCTGGCCGTGCTCGAAAAGCGCTTGGACGAGGTCGTCAACCGGATGATCACCGAAGGCCCGACCGAGGACGAAGTGCGCCGCGCGGTCACCAGCACGCTGGCCCGCACGATCCGCGGTCTAGAGCAGGTCGGCGGCTTCTCGGGCAAGGCCCAGACGCTCGCCGAGGGCGATGTGCTGGCCGATGATCCGGCCTTCTACGCCCGCGAATTCGACGCGCTGGCCACTCTCACCCCTGCGCAGGTCAAGGCCGCGATGGGGCGCTGGATGACCCGCCCGGCGATGACCGTGGTGCTCGAACCCGGCCCGCGCGATGCCGCCTACGAAGAGGCCGCCTCGACCAAGACCGAGGGCAACGCATCCGAGCGCGATCGCGCTGCGGAAACGATCACGGTCTCGGTCGCGCGCCCCGCTCCGCCGATCGCCAGCGTCGCCAAGCTCGACTTCCCCGATGTCCAGCGCGCCACGCTCGCCAACGGGATGAAGCTGACCTTCGCGCAGCGCAATGCGGTTCCCGCAACCTATGTGACGATGTCGTTCAATGCCGGCGGCGCGGCCGATCCGGTGAACCTTCAGGGCCTCCAGTCGCTCACCATGGGCCTGTTCAGCGAAGGCACCGCGAAGCTGTCCTCACAAGAAATCGCCGAGGCGCGCGAGCGGCTGGGTGTGACGATCGCGGCCGGCGGCAGCGCCGACCGTTCGAGCTTCACGCTCTCGGCGCTGTCGAGCAACCTTGCGCCCTCGCTCGACCTGTTCCGCCAGGTGATCCGCGAGCCGGCCTTCAACCAGGCCGATATCGACCGGGTGAAGGCGCAAACCCTGACCGGCATCCGCGCCCAGATGCGCTCGCCGCAGGGCATCGCCGGCCGCGCGATCGGCACCGAGCTGTTCGGCCCGGCCGCGCCCTATGGCGGGGTGGCGACAATCGAAAGCGTCTCGGCCATTAGCCGCGACGATCTGCTGGACTTCAAGGACAGCTGGATCCGCCCGGACAATGGCGAGGTGTTCGTCATTTCCGACCGACCGATGGGCGAGATCGTCGCTGCGCTCAACACCTCCTTCGGCAACTGGACCGCGCCTGCGGCTCCCAAGGGCAAGAAGGACTTCGCCTCGCTTGCCGCCAGCGCGCCCAAGGGCAACCGCGTGGTGCTGATCAACCGCCCCAATTCGCCGCAGAGCTTCATCCTCGGCGCCCAGCGCACCGATCTGGATGCACGCGATCCGGCGTGGGTCGATTTCACCAACGCCAACAACGCGATCGGCGGCAGCTTCCTGGCGCGCCTCAACATGAACCTGCGCGAGACCAAGGGCTGGTCCTACGGCGTGCGCGGCGCGCCGCAGGCCTACGAGAACGCGGTGGTCTATGCGATCAGCGGCGGGGTGCAGGCCGATCGCACCGGAGATTCGCTCGCCGAGATGATCAAGGAAACCCGCGAGTTCCTGACCGTGAAGGGCGTGACCGAGGAAGAACTGACCCGCAATGTCGCGGCCGAGATCGGCGAGCTGCCGGGCAGCTTCGAAACCTCGCCCGCGGTGCTGGGCGCGATGCAGACCAACGCGCTCTATGGCCGCCCCGACAACTACTACGAGACGCTGGTCGCGCGCTATTCGGGCCAGACCCGCGAATCGCTCGATGCCGCAGCGCGCTCGGCGCTCGATGTCGATGACTTCGTGTGGGTCGTCGTCGGCGATTCCGCGCAGGTCGCACCCCAGCTCGAAGTGCTCGGTCTGCCGGTCGAAGTGCGCCAGATGGCCGGGGAGTAAAACCACTGTCATGTCGGCGCGCTACGGCGTTTCGGGCTCAGATCCCCCGCCCCGCCGCCCCCCGGCCCCCATAACCTAGTGGTCCGATTGGTGG
>JBKDUW010000071.1:0-7758 GCA_046339235.1 Erythrobacteraceae bacterium
GGAGTTCGATTGGCTAATAGCGGTTTCTTGCGAGACAACTCCTGCAGCGCCATCTCGCCGCCAGTCTCGTACAGCTCCTTGAAGCGATAAAAGCTGTCGCGCGAATAGCCCATCATCTTGCAGGCCTGGCTGACGTTGGCCAGCTGCTTGGCAAGCTCGAGCAACCCCACTTTGCCGCGAATGATCTTCTGGTCCTTGGTCATATCGGTGTCCTTCAAAAAGCCGGGACCGGGCGCTGCGTAACCCCGACCACTCCGCGCCCAACCCCGGCAATGCCGTGAGCCTTATGACACCGTCTGTCAGATTTAGTCCAAACTTTTACAGCTCAATCTACACCAGAAATTACACCACGAGCGCGGACGCTAACAGTTCATGCGTGACAATTGGCTGTCGAACCGCATCTTCAAATCCTACCACGACATCGTCGACCACTGCTGCTTCGCCTGGAACAACCTCGTCAATCAGCCATGGCGCATCATGTCTATCGGCATGCGCCAGTGGGCGCATGGGTCATGATCAATGCGCCTTGGTATTAGAATGCTACATGCTCATTGTAGGGATCGATGGCCTGATCAAGCTTCGCGTGCCGGACGTGAAGGACTACGAAGGGATCTTCTACGATCGCTTGTCCCAGTTGCCTGCTGTCAGAGAGTTCGAGCCAAGCATCGTGCTCAGCGAGGTCAAGCAGACGATGGAAATCCCGATATAGGGGCGCTTTCGTCATTTCTCCTGCCGTGTCATCCTTTCGCAACCGTGGCAGGCGCGGCATGACTGTGGACGCTAAGCAGGGCGCGGTTTTCGAGTGCCAATGACGCAGACGCTTTTGATGCAATTCTTGTCCATATTCATCCGGATCAAGCCAACAAATTTGGGGGCAGGGTAGGGGGCGCAGCCCGATGAATTGGAAAGTTGAGATGTTGTAAAACAATTAGATAGGGCGATTGCTCGAATCCCACCCTCTCCGCCAGTTAACCCCAATCGCGCGGTGCGCGCCTCAGAGCCACCCGGCGGCATAGGCGATCACCACCGCGGCCGGCACCAGCAGAACCTGGGCCAGAAGCGTCCCGACAAGGCGGCTGAGCGAAACCCAGATCATCGCCCGGCGGAAAAGCGGCTCGCTCACCGTACCATCGACCACATCATCGGTCAGCGCCGAGATCTGCGGGTCGATCAGCGCGAACAGCAGGATCGTGGCAAAGCCGTTGACGATCGCCGACATTTGCGAGGCGGTGACGCGGAATTCAGGCACGAGATAACCGGCATAGAGCGACGCCAGCACGCCGACGGCCAGCAGGCCTTGAGCGATGGCATTGGCGGCCAGCACCGACCAGCTCACCCCGCGCGGCTTGCGCAAGGAGCGCAGCGTATCCGCCGAGGGCAGCGCGACTGAGTCCCGGATCGTGTGGAGGCCGGCCGGGGTCACACTGCGCAGCAGCAGCTTGGTGGTCGAACGGTTGTGCTGGAAATAGGTGATCGCCGCGGCGAACAAGCGCTGCCCGGTCGGTACCATCAGGATCCCGAGCAACACCGCGCCCGCAGCCGAGAACAGCACCATCCTGAGATCGAACAGCAAGGCATCACCTCCGCCACTCGCCAGCGCGGTCTCGATCCGCTTGGCAAGGAAGGGACCAAGAAACCCGTTCGAGGTGCGCGAGACGAGTAGCAGGATGTTGAATAGCGCAAAGCTCAGCGCGATCCGCCGCGTCCTGACTCCGGCAATGCGCGCGGCATAGGCGAGCGCGCCGATCAGGTTGATCACGGCGGTGAGCGCGCAGATGAGGATCAGTTCGGTGTCCATGACGGGCGCTCTCTTTGAGGGGCGGCGTCAGATAATCGGCCACGCCTTGTAGATGCTGTAGCTGCTGGTCACGATCAGCACCACCGCCACCGCCAGCAACAGCGTGTGCGGCTTGACGCGGCTTGCCAGCACCGCCCCGAACGGCGCGGCGATTACCCCGCCGATGATCAGGCCCACGGTAATCACCGTGAAGGCTGCAAAGCCCAACGTGGCGATAAAGGTGATTGAAATCGACAGGGTCAGCAGAAACTCGGCCGAATTGACTGTGCCGATCACCTTCCTCGGATCGCCGCCCTGGAACAGCAAGTTGGAGGTTACGACCGGCCCCCAGCCGCCGCCCCCCGCTGCATCGAGAAAGCCCCCGGCTGCCGCCAGCGGCCGGGTGTAAACCGGGTCTTCAAATTTGGGCTTGGAAAGCCGGATTGAGCGCCACAGCAGGTAGAACCCGATGCCCGTGAGATAGATCATCACAAACGGCCGCGCCGCCGAGGCATCAATGCTCGACAACAGATAGGCCCCCGCCACCCCGCCGAGCACGCCGAAGGGAACCAGCCGCCGGAACAGTCCCCAATCGACATTGCGGTGCCAGATGTGGCTCGCACCCGAAGCGCCGGTGGTGAACAGCTCGACCAGGTGGACGCTCGCCGAGGCGGTGGCGGGCGGCACGCCCAACGCGCTCACCAGCAGGGTCTGGGTGATTACACCGAATGCCATGCCCAGCGCCCCGTCGATCATTTGCGCAGCCATCCCGATCGCGATGAACGGAGCGATGTCGACAAGGAGCGTGGCAAAGTCCGGCATGAGGCATGTCCTATCTGGGGAACGGTTGGAATATCAGAATGCGATGCTGGCGGTCGCGCCCCAGGTGCGCGGGTCGCCGGGCAGGCCTGCAATCAGCCCGGTATTGCCGGGGCCGACGAAAAGCTGCTCGAAGTAATTCTCGTCAAAGGCATTCCTCACCCAGGCGAACAGGTTCAACCCGTCCTCTGAACGGAAACCAAGGCGAAAATTGGACAAGTGATAGCCGTCGATATTGGTGAAAGCCGATGGTGAGGGGTTGGACGAGAAGCCCGAGCGATAAGAACCGTCATAGCCGAGATAGACCTCGCCGCTCTTGCCGAGAAACGCGGTCGGGACATTGCCCTCCGCCCCGAACGAGAACGACCACTCGGAAACGCCGGGCAGGCGCTGGCCGGAAATGTCGCAATTGGCCGGGCTGATCCCGCTGGGGGTGCCGGGTGCGGACGGGGTCTGGCCGGCTGTGGCGGTGGTGCCGCCCGACAGTTCCGGCGGGCAGGGCGCATCGACGAAGCGCTCATATTTGGCGTCGGTATAGGCCCCGCTGGTATAGGCGGTGAACCGCTCGCTCGTGCGCACCGAGAAGTCGGCCTCGATCCCTTGCGAACGCACCTTGTCCGCATTGGCGAGGAAGCCGCGCAACACGCCGAATTCGCCATTGATCACGGTCGCCTGATAGTCGCGGATATCGGTGCGATAGGCCGCCAGGTTGAGCGTCGCCCTGCGATCCCAGAACTGGGTCTTGAGGCCGATCTCGAAGTGATCGACCTTTTCCGGCCGGATCGATCCCGCATCTGCAATCGGCTGGCCGCTCGCGTCGGTTGGCAACCCGTTCTGGTTGATCCCGATGGTCTTGAAGCTCTTGGCATAGGTGCCATAGGCCAGCACATCGGGCGCCAGCCCGTAGCTCAGCGTCAGATCGTAGGTGAGGTTCCAGTCGGTATCCTCGGGCGCGCTGACCTGCGGCTGGAACACGGCTAGCTGCGCGCGGGAGCGGGCGTCGGTCTCGCGGCCGGTCAGCTCGGTACCGGTGCCGGTAAACACCCGCCTTTCGTAGAAGCCGCGCTTCTTGTCGTAATTGAGCCGCGCGCCGGGCTGGATCGTGAAGGCGTCGGTGACCTTCCAGCTCAGCTGCCCGAACAGTGCGAGGCTGGTGCTTTCGAGGAACTGGGTGTTGCGTGCGGTCAACCCGTTGAGCACGCTCGGATCGTTCGATAGCGGATTGGTGGGGGCAATCGTCCAGCGGCTCGAGGCCGGGCCGTGTTGTTCTGTCCCCTGCGTGTCGATCCGCTGGTCGAAGGCGAAGGCGCCCAGCACGAAATCGAACTCGTCACCCGAGTAAGCGTAGCGGAATTCCTGCGTGTATTGATTCTGCTGCGAGGGGTTTTGCGACAGGCTGACGATCGGCAGGCCGGTGAAATCGCGGTCGTTCTCGGGCTTCCAGTCCCAGTAGCGCCAGGCGCTGACCGAGGTGAATGTGCCCGGGCCAATGTCCCACACCACCCGCAGCGCCGCACCCGCGATGACGTTGCCGGCGTTGAGCTGCGAATCGAGATCGGACAGGCGATCGAACGGATTGGTGCTGGGCGGCGCATAGTTCTGCGCTGCGGCGAGCGCTGCAAACTGCCGATTCAGCGGGCGCTGGGTCGGCGCGGTGCGCACGAACACCGAACCGCAGCAAGTGGCATCCTGCTTGTTGTAATCGCCGATCAGCGTGACCTTGAGATTGTCGGTCGCCTCCCACAGCACCTGCGCGCGCAGGCCGATATTGTCGAGGCTCTGGATGTCCTCGCCGCTCGTCACATTGCGGATCGTGCCGCTGCGGCTGGTGCCCGAAAAGGCGACCCGCGCCGCGACCTTTTCGGACAGTGGGCCCGAAATCGCGAGGCGTGCTTGGCGGAATTCGTAATTGCCCAGGCTCAGCTCCGCGCGGCCTTCAAAATCGAAGCTCGGCTGGTTGGTGGTGATGTTGATCGCGCCGGCCGTGGTGTTCTTGCCGTAGAGCGTGCCCTGCGGCCCGCGCAGCACCTCGATCTGCGCTACATCGAGGAAGTCGAAAGTCGCCGAGGCAACGCGCGAGTAATAGACATCATCGACATAGATGCCGACGCCCTGCTCGAATCCGTCGCTGGTGAGGCCGAAAGGAACACCGATCCCGCGGATGTTCACCGCGGTGTTGCGCGGGTTCGAGGAATAGAACTGGAGGGTAGGGGCAAGCTGCTGGAGCCGGTTCACGTTGAAGGCCCCGGTCTCGTCGAGCTGCTTTGCGTCAAGCACCGACACGGCCAGCGGAATGTCCTGCGCGCTTTCTGAGCGGCGGCGGGCGGTGACGATGATGTCATTGCTGTCCTGCTTCTGTTGCGCGGTGGTGGCGGATGGTTCGGCAGGGGTTTCTTCCTGCGCTTGGGCTGGGACGGAAAGCAGCGCGGCCAGGCCTGCGCCGAGCAGCAGGGTGCTGCGGAGAGAATTCGGATACATGGTTTCGCCTTTTCAAGCGGGCATGCATCCGGTGGTCCGGTCTGCGGGTTCCTGTTTTTGTGGGGTAAGGTTGTTAGTTTGACCGGTCAGTCGGTGAGCCGCTTGCGCTCAGTCACGTCGATTTGGACGACCTTGCCGTCATGCACGGTGAGATTGACCGCGCCGAACCGCAGACGGCCGAGCGCTTCGCTCACCGCCTCCAGCGCCGCGGCGAGGACGCCGGAAGGCTGGGCAACACCATTATCATCCTTGTCCATGAATGCGCCTTTCCTTGCGCGGATCAGGTCCGCAGCGCAGGAATTAAACTCAAGTGAAGTGATTGACAATAGGCTTCGTTAACAGATTTTCTGTCGCGCGCTGACAGGTGGGGTGTGTGCGCCGGAGCGATGCTCAGGCCGCGCCGGTGTCCTCGTCAGCAAAGGTGGCAACCAGTGCGATCGGATCAGAAAGCTTAATGGAATCAAGAATTTGTGCCGTTTTGTCGCGCACATCGAGCATCAGCGCGCGGGTGCGGCATTCGCCTTCCTCGACGCAGTTCTTGCACTTTTCATGGGCATAGCGGCTGGCGCAGGGCACCAGCGCGAGGCTGCCGCGCATATGCCGGATAAGATCGCCATAGGTGATGTCGATCGGAGCAATCGCCAGCCAGTATCCCCCGTCACGCCCGCGTTGCGAGGCGACCAGGCCGTATCGGGTCAGCTCTGACAGGATCACCGTCAGGAACTTGGCCGGGATTTTCTGGGCATCGGCAATCGTGGCAAGCTGCACCGGCCCTTCGCCATAGTGATCGGCAAGGTGCTGCATCGCGCGAATCGCGTAGCGGGTCTTCTGGGACAGCATCGGCCTTTGTCTATCTGTCAAGTAGGCAAAAGGGTCAAGCCTGCGTGCCCGGTCAGAGACGGGACCAACAAGAAACGGGCAGGGCAGCCTAAGCTGTCCCGCCCGTCCTGATTTGCGGCGTTTGTCAGGCCGTGATCAGAACCTCGCCGTGACCCCGAGGAACAGCGTGCGCCCGATACCCGAGACCGGATAGGCCGAGCTCGACAGGTAGGGCTCTTCGTCGGTCAGGTTGTTGATGCCGCCGTACAAGGTGATCTGATCGGTGGCATCGAGGTTGAACGCGACATTGTGCAGCCAGTATTCGGGCGCGAAGCCGGCCGGGCCGAATTCGGCATCGATGCGCTCGATCTGGATGACCGAGGCCGCCGCGGTCGAACCGATATACTGCACCCCGTAATTGAGGGTTAAGGCGCCGCGGTTCCAGGTGACCGAGCCGAAGCCCGCCCATTCCGGAGCGCCCAGCTCGCGTAGACCCGGGTTCACCAGCGTGGTATCGACCGGATCGAAGAAGCGGTTGAGCCGCTCGGTCCAGTTGCCGCCAACCTGCAGGTTGAAGTTGTTCTCGCCGAGATCGAACCCGTAATTGACCTGGAAGTCGATCCCGCGGGTTTCGAGCTTCGCGAAGTTGATCTGGGTCTGCTGCAGGAAGTTCAGGCCGAGGAAGGTCGGCGAGCCGGCCGTCCGGTTGCGCGTGAACAGGCCGCAGAAATCGTTCGGGAAGGTCGCGAGATCGTAGCAGGTATCGACGATATCCTGCGACGTAACCGCCTGAATCGCATCCTCGATCTCAATCGAGTAGTAATCCGCCGAGACCGTCAGGCCCGGAATAAAGCGCGGCTGCACCACGGCACCGACGGAGAAGGTCGTCGCCGTTTCTTCCTGAAGATTGGCGTTACCGCCCGAAGTGCCCGAGAAACGCGCAGTCAGCGGATCCTCGAAGCCTGCCGGAATCCCGTCAGCCCGGCAGTTGTTGAGCCGGTTCTGCGCTGCCGGGTCGTTGGACGCGATCAGCCGGTCGATGTTCGACTGGCTGCACGGATCGTTCGGCCGGAAGGTTGCGCCCTGCTGGGGATCGAACAGTTCGGCTATGTTCGGCGCACGGATGGCCTGAGCGTAGGTGCCGCGGAAGCGGATGTCCTCGATCGGCGCCCACACGCCATTGACGTTCCAGGTGAAGGCACCGCCGATGGTCGAATAGTCAGCATAGCGACCGGCCGCGCCGATGGTGAGTTCGTGGAAGAACGGCGTGTCGGCGAGGATCGGCAGCATCACTTCCCCGAACACTTCGACAACATCGAACTGTCCGCCCGCGTTGAACTGGCGGGAAGCTGCATCGAACAGCAGCGTCTGGTTGTCCGAGACATCGCCGATGAAGGTTCCGGCCGGCCCGGCAGGCGAACCTTCGGGCAGCACACCCAGCAGCAGATCATTGAAGCGCGAACGCGACTTTTCCTTGCGGTACTCGGCGCCCATCGAGAACTTCAGCGCGCCGCCCGGCAGGTTGAAGAACGCGCCAGTATCGCCGTTCAGCAGGCCGGTGATAACGGTCTGCTCTAACCGGAAGCGGTTGGTGGTCGGGGTGGTGATGAAATCGACCCCGGCCTGGCTGACCGAATTGGTGCCGCGGAACAGGTTGACCGGTGTGCACTGCCCGTCACCCGGACGGAACGTGAAGAAGCCCGGTGCGATGACAGGGAAGAACTCCGAACCCGGGTGCGGAGCCGCTGCGGGGTTAAGCGTCGAGCGGCACACCGGCTGCCCGGTGCGCGGATCGGTTACCACGTCAATCGCGGCGAACAGGCGGTCGTACTGCACCGAGTTGCTGAAGGTGTTGGCGTTGTCGG
>JBKDUW010000072.1:0-13961 GCA_046339235.1 Erythrobacteraceae bacterium
CGGGCGACTGCAATGACGGCATGAGCGACCGGCGCTTCCCCTTCGTTGCCACTATCGCTTTGGGCGGGGAGACATTGCAGGGCTGCGGCTATACTGACCGGCAGAAGTTCACCGGCGACAAGGCGCCCTGAAGCGGCGCGGCAACAGGGGAGTGACACGATGACCATGACCGGAGGCTGCCTGTGCGGGGCAGTGCGCTACACCTGCGATTCTGATCCGCTGCTGTGCGTCACCTGCCATTGCAAGAACTGCCAGCGTCAGGCGGGCAGCAGCCTGTCGGTGATCGTCGGCGTGCCCGAGACGGCCGTGGCTTTCGACGGCGAGCTCACCACCTACAACGACACCGGCGATAGCGGCGCGACCGTGCGGCGGCAGTTCTGCGGCACTTGCGGATCGCCCGTGTTTACCCGCGTCGACAGCCCGCCGGGGATGATGTTCATCAAGGCCGGGACGCTGGACGATACCAGCATCCTCAAGCCCGCCTTTCACTGCTACACCAAGAGCAAGCAGGACTGGGTCGATCTCGGGGAGATTCCGGGCTTCGAGACAGTGCCGCAGGGGCTCTAGACGCTCGAACAGGCGCTAGAAGAGTCCCGGGATCTCGAACTGCCCCGCACGCGGACGTTCTGGCATGAGCGGCTGGCGCTCGGGCAAATCGGGGTTTGCACGCTGCGCAATGTCGCCCTTGGCATCGCCCGCAATCGCCGTGCACGAGCGGCCCGCGAGGAAATCGAGCGCGGTGCGGATCGAGGCCTCGCCCGGATCGCCGAGCGGGCGGGTGATGTCGTCACCTGCGCGGCACGTATTGGGAACCACGCTGGCAAGCCCGGTGAAATATTCGCCCTGACCCGCGGCGTTGACCGTCTGGAACGTCACCGCGCGGACCCGCAGATCGCAGGCCGCCAGATCGAAGCCGAACTGGCCGACCGGCTTGCCGAAGGTGTTGCCGCCCACCAGCGCCATATTCGTGCCGAGATAGGGGATCAGCGAATTGGTGACGAGCTCGCTCGCGGAGGCGCTGGCATCGGTGGTGATCACCGCGATCCTGGTGGGGGCAATTGCGTTGGCTTCGTTACGGAACGCGCGGGTTGTATTCTCGGACGATTTGGAGGCGCGCAACACGGTGCGGCTCCACACCTGTCCGGTGCGCCCGGAGCCCAGCAGGTCGCCAAAAATGTCCGCCACATCGACCAACCCGCCGCCATTATAGCGCAGATCGATAATCACCTCGGTCACGCCCTGCGCGCGGAACTGGCCGAAGGCGGTGCGCAGCTGGTTCGATGCGTCAGCAATGATGAAGGTGCGCAGGTTGATATAGCCGACCCGCTTGCCGCCATCATTGAGCACCACCGCGCCATAGCGGTCCGACACCGGATCGAGCGCGAAGTCGGTCTTGGTGATGCTGCGCTCGATCGTTGCGCCGCCCGGCTGGACAAAGCGCAGCACGCGGGTCGTGCCCGCGGTCGAGGGGCCGAGCGCATTGACCACGGCCTGCGGGCCGCCGCTCTGCATCAGGCTGGACACGCTCTGGAGGTTGGCCGCAGAGGTGCCGATCGCGATGATCTCGCTGCCCCGGTCAAGCCCGGCGGCAAGGCCGTTCGCGCCCTCGAACGCCTCGGTGACGAACACCCGGTTTGCCGCCGTGTTATAGAACAGGCGGATGCCGAAGCCCGCGCTGGAACCTGAATTGATCAGCGCGTTCTCCTCGGCAATCGAGGTGGCGAAGGTGAAGAAGCGGTCCCGGTTCTGCGCCCGCGCCGGGGCGACCCGCGCATCGAGATAGGATTGCAGATCGTTGAAGCTGGCCGGATTGGCGGTCGCGAGCAGATTGGGGAACAGGTACCATTCGTTGAGCACTGAATCGGCAAAGTCCTGCTGCGCGCGCAGGGTGCAGGCCGAGCCGGTGGGCGTTGGGGTCGGCGTCGGCGTCGGCGTCGGCGTCGGCCCGCCTGCGACCGGCGGGGTCGATGATCCGCCCCCACCACAGGCGACAAGGGCGCAGGCAAGAATGGTGCTGAGCGCGGTGCGGGCGGGGTTCATGGCGGGTGCGACTCCGGCGGGAAAAGAGGGGCGGGGACTGGTTGTGCCGGGGGTTTCCGGCGCGGAGCATGAATGCAATGTCTTGGCCTCAAGGGCAATAAGCAGCACTGCGGCTGCCTCAAAAAGACCAAATCTGTGCTGTTTTTGCCTGCTTTTGCTGGGTTTTCCTCAGAATCCGGCGAAAACAGGGCTTGTCAGTCTCGTTTCTCGGCCACGAAGGGACTAGCAGATGGACGATGCAACGACAGAATCATGACTGAATTTCCGGCCTGGCTTGCCCCTCACGTGCCTGTTCCCGCGCGCCATCCCGGCCTTGCGGTGGCGGCGCTTGGCGCGGCGCAGGCGCTGGGGCGCAGCGGGTTTGCGCTGACCAGCCCGGCGTTTGCTGCGGGCGAGGAACTGGACGGCAGCTTCACCGCTGCCGAGGAAGATTCGGTCGCGCCGCCGCTCGAATGGAGCGCGCCGCCCGCAGGATCACAGGAACTGGTCATCGTGGTCGAGGAAGCTTCGGCCAAAACCGCCGAGCCGGCGTGCCACTGGCTGGTGTGGGGCCTGCCAGCAAAAGCCGGCAAGCTGCTCGAGGGCGAGGTTCCGCCGCGCACCGGCAAGAACGCCGCGCGGAATTCCGATTGGCTGCTGCCCGATGCGCCTGCGGGGGAGACGCGCCACTACCTGTTCCAGATTTTCGCCACCGACCTGCCGCTCGTGCTGATGCCGGGTGCAAGCCGGGCGGAACTGCTCGCATCATTGCAAGGGACGATTACCGCCTGCGCAGTGCTCCACGCCTCCTTCACGGGCGGTCTGGACGATGATGCGGACTGGGATGACGAGGATATTTAAGTTTCCTGCCACAATGACAAGGGAGTAGAAGATGGCTGGTACAACCAACGCACTGCAGAAGCCGGTGACGCTTTCGGGTGATCTCGAAGCCGTGATTGGCAAGGGTCCGATGACCCGCGCCCAGGTGACCTCGAAGGTGTGGGAATACATCAAGGCGAATAGCCTGCAGGACACCAAGGACAAGCGCCAGATCAATCCCGATGCCAAGCTCGGCGCGGTGATCGGCAAGGACCAGATCTCGATGTTCAAGATGACCGCTGCGGTCTCGAAGCATCTGAGCTGAGATTGACGTCCCGCCGCAAGGCGGGATGCCGGAAAAGCGGCGCGCGGCCTGTTACAGGTCGCGCGCTGTTTTGTTTGTCCGGCTGACCCACACAGCCAGCCAGATGATCACCGGCTGCGCGATCACGCGCGGCACGTGATAGGCAAGGCCGAGGCCGCCGTCGGGCTTGGCCATGTCGAGGATGAAGTGGTTGATATTGGCCGGCCACACGCACAGCGCATAGAGCGCAAGGCCCCAGCCCGCCGCCTCGCGCAGCCGCGCCGAGAGCGGCTGCACTAGCCCGATCGCGCCGAGGATTTCAGCGACGCCGGTGAGCAGCACCACGGCCTCGGGGGCGGGCACCCATGCGGGCATGATGGTGAGGAACGGTGCGGGACGGATGAGGTGGATCACCCCGGCAAACGCATAGAACGCCGCGAGCACCCAGCGCAGGATCAGGCGGATCATTGGCGCTCTCCGGTTCCGGGCTCCCAGCCCGGCGCGGCAAGCCGGAAGCTGGCAAAATCGAACCCCGGCACCACCACGCAGGAGACAAGGCTATAGCCGAAGCGTGCCTCGCCGAAAGAGCGCGCGGCCTGCCATTCGCCGGGTGCGACCAGCCCCTGCAACGCCTGCCCCGCAGCCACATCGCTCCCGAGGATCACCGATCGCGCTGGCCCGGCATCATCCGCCGCAAGCCGCAATTCGAGCGGATCGCCCGCCTGCCACAGCCATAGCTCGGCGGCATCCACCGTGTGCCAGTGCGAGGCCTCGGCCGCCCTGAGCAGGAAGATGATCGCGGTGCCCTGTGCCCGCCCGTCCGGCCCGGGCTCGCCCCGCCACGTCTCGCGATACCACCCGCCTTCGGGATGGGCGGCAAGGCCCAATTGTTCGATCAGTGCGCCCGCGCTATCACCCATGGTTTAAGTCCTCGCCCGTATGTCCGGGCGCTCTAGCTTCGGGAGCTACCTCCATGCAACTGCCCGCCACCTCGCGCCTTGCCCTTGCTGCCGTGCTGCTGCTGGCGAGCCCGCTCGCCGCACAAAATGCCGCTGCCGACGCTGCCGCCACCGCCACGGCCAACGCCGCGCTCGAAGCCGCACCGGTGTTCGACGGGCATAATGACGTCCCCAACCAGCTGCGTGACCGTGTCGCCAACCAGATCAACACCTTCGATTTCGAGGACACCACCCACACCGGCCCTGTCCATCCGCAGGGCAGCGTGATGCAGACCGATCTCGCGCGCCTCAAGCAGGGCAAGGTCGGGGCGCAATTCTGGTCGGTCTATGTCCCCTCCAACCCCGACGAGGCCGAGGCCGTGCAGCAAGTGATCGAGCAGATCGACGTCACCCGCCGCCTTATCGCGCGCTATCCGCAAGGCTTGCGCTTCGCCACCACCGCCGACGAGGTCGAGCGCGCGATGGCCGAGGGCAGGGTGGCCTCGCTGCTGGGCATGGAAGGCGGCCATTCGATCGGATCGAGCCTTGGCGTGCTGCGCCAGCTCCACGCGCTGGGCGCGCGCTACATGACGCTCACCCACAACAGCAACATCCCCTGGGCCGATGCCGCGACCGATACGCCCAGACATGACGGCCTCAGCCCCTTCGGGATGGACGTTGTGCGCGAGATGAACCGCATCGGCATGCTGGTCGATCTCAGCCACGTCAGCGAAGCGACGATGATGGACACGCTCGATGTGGCAAAGGCGCCGGTGATCTTCAGCCATTCGGGCGCGCGCGGCGTGACTGGGCATCCGCGCAATGTGCCGGACCCGGTGCTCGCGCGGCTGCCGGCGAACGGCGGGGTGGTGATGGTCGTCGCGCTCCCGCGCTTCATCAACGAGGGTCTGCGCCAGTGGGGTGCGAAGCGGGCGGGCGAGGAAGCGCGGCTCAAGGGGCTGTGGCAGGGCCAGCCCGCGAAGGTCACAGAGGGCCTTGCTGCATGGGACAAGGCCAACCCCGAGCCCAAGGCGACGATCAAGGACATGGCTGACCATATCGACCATATCCGCAAAGTCGCGGGCGTCGAGCATATCGGCATCGGCGGGGATTTTGACGGGATGCCGTCAGGCCCGGTCGGGTTCGAGGATGTGCGCGGCTATCCGCTGCTGTTCGCCGAATTGGCAAAGCGCGGCTATTCACAGGCTGAGCTGGAAATGATCGCGAGCCGCAATGTGCTCAGGGTCATGCGCGCAGCTGAGGCCTATGCCGCCAGCGTGGCTGACACGGCTCCGATCGAGACGCTGATCAGCCCCAAATCGCCGGAATGATCCACACGCCGCTCATGGCGATGACTGTGAGCGCGAGGCTGAAGCCCAGCACATAGCGCAGACCCGTGTTGGTGACAGCGCCGCGCGCGTCGTCCTCGTCGATGCGGATCACGTCATTCTGATCGGCCATGGGTGCTCTCCGTGTTTTGTTTTGACGCAACGGAAATACCTTCCGTTACGTAAACCAACGGAGTGGCCGATGATTGGTTCCCGAACGCTCTTTGTGGTCGCGCTTCCCGAGCCGCCGGACGCGGGGCGCCCGGCTGGAAACGTTCAGTCTCTGAGCAGCTCGTTGATCCCGGTCTTGGAGCGGGTTTGCGCGTCCACGGTCTTGACGATCACCGCGCAGTAGAGGCTCGGGCCGATCGTCCCGTCGGGCAGCGGCTTGCCCGGCAGCGAGCCGGGGACGACCACCGCATAGGGCGGCACGGCGCCCATGTGCACTTCGCCGGTGGCGCGATCCACGATCTTGGTCGAGGCGCCGAGATAGACGCCCATCGAGAGCACCGCGCCTTCGCCCACGCGCACACCCTCGGCCACTTCCGCGCGCGCGCCGATGAAGGCGCCGTCGCTGATGATGACGGGTTCGGCCTGCAGCGGTTCAAGCACGCCGCCGATCCCCGCGCCGCCCGAGATGTGGACGTTCGCGCCAATCTGCGCGCAGGAGCCGACCGTGGCCCAGGTATCGATCATGGTGTTTTCGCCGACGTAAGCGCCGATGTTGACGAAGCTCGGCATCAGCACCGCGCCCTTGGAAATATGCGCGCCGCGCCGCACCACCGCGCCGGGCACCACGCGGAACCCGCCCGCGCGGAACTCGTCCTCGCCCCAGGTGGCAAACTTCAAAGGCACCTTGTCATAGGCCGGGGCGCTCGCCGCACCGCCATCGACCACGGCGTTATCGTTGAGGCGGAAGCTCAGGAGCACCGCCTTTTTGAGCCATTGGTTGACCTGCCATCCGCCGATCCCGTCGGGCGCGGCCACGCGCGCCGCGCCGCTATCGAGCAGCGCCAGCGCCGCTTCGACAGCTTCGCCCACCGGATGGCCGGGGGTAACCGAAGCGCGGTCGTCCCAGGCGGCTTCGATGGCGGTGATGAGGGCTTCGGTCATGGGCGTGCTCCGGCGGTCAAATGTCCGAAGTGCGCCTAGCGGCCCTTGCGATAGGCGGCAAGCGTTACGCGGGCATTCCCGCCGCCAACGCGAACTCATAGGCCCGCTCGGCCAGCGGCCGCACGCGGTCGCTCATCGCCTGCGCGTGGGCGCTTGAGGCGGTGCCGTCGATTACGCGCTTCTTGATGCCCTGCATGATGCCTGCGAGCCGGAACAGGTTGTACGAGAAATACCAGTCCATCGGCGGCACAGGGAAGCCGGTGCGCGCCACATAGCGTTCCACCGCCTCTTCCTGCGATGGAATGCCGAGCGCAGCGATATCCAGCCCCAGCAGCCCCGCGCGGCCATCGGCGGGGTTGTGCCAGTTGAGCATGAGGTAGCTGAAATCGGCGATCGGATCGCCCAGCGTCGAGAGTTCCCAGTCGAGCACCGCGATGATCCGGCTTTCTGTCTTGTGGAAGATCACATTGTCGAGCCGGTAGTCGCCGTGCACCACCGACGAGCCATGCTGCGGCGGGATGGTTTGCGGCAGCCATTCGATCAGCCGCTCCATCTCGGGCATCAGCTCGGTCTCGGAGAGCTTGTACTGCTTGGTCCAGCGCCCAATCTGGCGCGCGCAGTAATCGGTCGGCTTGCCGTAATCGCCAAGCCCGATGCGGTCGGGCTGGTTCAAGTGCAGATCGGCCATGGTGTCGATCAGCGCGTGATAGAGTTCGCGGCGTTCGGCGGGTTCCATGCCCGGCAGCGCGCCGTTCCAGAGCGAGCGGCCGTCGGCCATGCTCATCACGAAGAACTTCGACCCGATGACTTCGGCGTCTTCGCACAAGCCATAGGTGCGCGGCACGGGAAAGCCGGTGGGGAACAGCCCCGTCATCGCGGTGTATTCGCGGTCCACCGCATGGGCGGATGGCAGCAGGTTGCCGAACGGCTGGCGGCGCAGAACGTAGCGCGTTTCGGGCGTGTCGATCCGGTAGGTCGGGTTCGACTGGCCGCCCTTGAACTTGGTGTAGCTGATCGGGCCTGCGAAGCCTTCGACATTGGCTTCGAACCACGCGGTCAGCGCTGCCAGATCGAGCGCGTCCTTATCGGTCACGGCGACCGTGCCGACCATTTCCTTGTCGAAATCAATGTCCATCAGTCGAACACCACCACGGTGCGCGCGGAATGGCCGGCGCGCATGGTATTGAAGCCCTCGTTGACCGCTTCGAGCGAAATCCGCTCGGCGATGATCGTGTCAAGATCGAGCAGGCCCCTGAGGTAGAAATCGACAAGGCGCGGCAGATCGACGGGGAAGTGGTTCATCCCCATCAGCGCTCCCATCAGCTTCTTGCCGCCGAGGAGGTCAAAGGCGGACAGGCCGACCTTGCAGTCCAAGGGCATCATCCCGAGGATCACCGCGGTGCCGCCGCGGCGCAGTGATGCGACCGCAAGATCGGCCGAAGCCTGCCGTCCGACCGCCTCGATCCCCCAGTCCACCCCGCCGCCCGAGATCGCGAGGATCTGCTTGGCAGCATCGGGATCGAGCGCGTCGAGGGTGTGGGTCGCGCCCAGAACTTCGGCCAGCGCGCGCTTTTCGGGCAGCGGATCGGCGGCGATGATCTTGCTCGCTCCGGCGATCTTGGCGGCGTTGATGACCGCCAGGCCCACCCCGCCGCAGCCGACCACCAGCACGCTCTCGCCCGGGGTCACCTTGCAGGCGTTGAAGATCGTCCCCGCGCCGGTCGTCACCGCGCAACCGAGCAGCGCCGCGCGGTCGAAGGGCATATCCTTGTCGATCGCAACGCAGGCGTGTTCGTGGATCAGCATCTGTTCGCTCAATGCCGAAAGGTTGAGCATCTGGCCCACCGGCGAACCATCGGCAAAGGCGATGCGCGAGGCTTCGCCCTTGGCACGGCGGGTGTCGCCGCCAAGGCACAGCGCCATGCGGCCGGTGACGCAGAACTCGCAGTGCCCGCAGAAGGCCGAAAGGCAGGACACCACATGATCGCCCGGCTTGACCGTGCGCACTTCCGAGCCGACCGCGCGCACGATCCCCGCCGCCTCGTGCCCCGGGATCGCCGGGAGCGCGTGGGGGTAATGCCCGTCGATAAAGTGCAGGTCCGAGTGGCAGAGACCGCAGGCTTTGGTGTCGATCAACACCTCGTGCGGGCCGGGCGCGGCATAGGTCACCTCGGCGATGCGAAGGCCTTGGCCGGGTGCTTCAAGTATGGCGGCTTTTGCCATGAGTTATACTTTCCGTTCGGTTCGAGCGCAGTCGAGAACCGTTCGTGTCGATGTGTCTCGACTACGCTCGACACGAACGGTGTTGAGGTGATCCGCTTAGCGCGCCACGCCCATGTCGCCCGAACTGTAGCTCTGGGTTTGATTGACGACGCGCCCGTGATCGCCGCGCAGGGCGTTGGCGGTCGGGCCGGGACGCGGCGCGTGCTTGGCGAACTCCATGTGCGCGATCGAGCGGGCGTGGACTTCGTCCGGCCCGTCGGCGAGCCGCAGGGTGCGCTGGTTGGCATAAGAGCGGGCGAGGCCAAAGTCGTCGGACACACCGCCGCCGCCATGCGCCTGGATCGCATCGTCGATGATCCGCAGCGCCATGTTGGGGGCCTGCACCTTGATCATCGCGATTTCCTGCTTGGCCGCCTTGTTGCCGACCTTGTCCATCATGTCGGCCGCCTTGAGGCAGAGCAGACGGGTCATGTCGATATCGATGCGGGCACGCGCGACGCGCTCTTCCCAGACCGAGTGCTTGTAGACCGGCTTGCCGAAAGCCTCACGCTCCTGCAGGCGGCGGCACATCTTTTCGAGCGCTTCTTCGGCGGCGCCGATGGTGCGCATGCAGTGGTGGATGCGGCCCGGCCCGAGGCGGCCCTGCGCGATCTCGAAACCGCGCCCTTCGCCGAGCAGGATGTTGTCCGCCGGCACGCGGACATTGACCATCTCGACTTCCATGTGGCCATGCGGCGCATCGTCATAGCCGAACACGGGCAGGTGGCGAAGGATGTTCACGCCGGGCGTGTTGATCGGCATCAGGATCTGCGACTGCTGCGCGTGGCGCTGGGCATCGGGATTGGTCTTGCCCATCACGATCGCGATCTTGCAGCGCGGATCGCCGAGGCCCGAAGACCACCACTTGCGCCCGTTGATCACATAATGATCGCCGTCGCGCTCGATCCGGGTCTCGATGTTGGTGGCATCTGAGGATGCGGTGTTCGGCTCGGTCATCAGGAAGGCCGAACGGATCTCGCCGTTCATCAGCGGCCGCAGCCAGGCCTCCTTGTGTTCGCGGGTGCCATAGCGGAAGAACACCTCCATGTTGCCGGTATCGGGCGCCGAGCAGTTGAACACTTCGCTCGCCCAGCCGATGCGCCCCATTTCTTCGGCGCACATCGCATATTCGAGATTGGTGAGACCCGGGCCTTCGAACTCGAACGTGTCGTCGACATGGTGGTGGCTGTCATTGCGCGGCGGCATGAACAGGTTCCAGATGCCGGCAGCCTTGGCCTTGGCCTTGGTTTCCTCGACGATGGGAAGCACCTTCCAGCGCTCGCCCTCGTGCTCCTGTTGGTCATAGACCGCCATGTTGGGGCGCACATGCGCCTCGATGAAATCGCGCACGCGATTGCGCCAATAGAGCTGGCGTTCGGTGGGTTCGAAATCCATGGGGGTCTTCCTCTCTCGTCCTTGAATGCAATTAAATCTTCGGCAAATCCTTAGCGAATCTGCGGTCGACCGTGGCAGAGCCTCGTGCCCCCGCCAAGCTCTCATTTATGGTGCCGCACTGGTCGCCCGGAGCCTTGCCGCGATGCGTTCCTCGTGGTCGGCGCGGCTGATGGGGAAGCGCGCGAGCCAGAAGGCCGCCGTCACCGCCAGCACGGTCGCGACCACCAAGTAAGCGATCGCAAGATTGCGCACCACCTCGGTCGCGACGTCCGCTTGCGCTGTGCCGGGCGCAAGGCCAACGATGTCAACAATCAAGCTGGTCAGCAGAATGCCCCCGCCCGTCGCCGTCTTTGTTACCAGCCAGTTGCCGGCATAAAACGTCCCCTCGGCACGCTTGCCCGTGCGCTCCTCATAGGCTTCGACAATCTCTGCGACCATCGAGGTGGCCGAAATGACCGTTACCACACCGGCGGTGTTGGCCGCGACCATGAAACCCATGAACAGCGCGGTCGACAACACCGATCCTGTGGTCGGCCAAAGGCCTGCGAGGAGCAACAGATAGGGCGTGGCAGCAATCGCCAGTGTGACTAGCGATCCGGCAGCGCCGCTGATCGGCTTGCCAAAACGGCGGTGGAGCGGGCCGACGATGAGAAACATCGCCACCACCGATAAACCAAGCGCCACCGGGTAGAGTTTGAACGCCAGCTCGCTGAACTGCCAGACATAGCGGGTCACATAAAGCGTGATCGACAAAGCTAGCCCAGAGCTGACATGGGCCGCCAGCGCGCCGCACGCGAAAATCACGAAGGCGCGTTCGCGGAAGGCATCGAAAATCTCGGCAAAGGCGGCGGTCAGCGAAAATGGCGGCGGGGCATGGTCGGGCAAGCGCGCGAGATATTGGTGTTGGCCCAAGGCCGAACCGATCACCGAAACCAGAATCACCACCGCGCCGACCATTCCGAACTGGGCGTAGCCCTCGGGTTGCAATTGCGATTCCGGAGTGGGCAGGAACACCGTGAAGGCCAGCACCGACATCGCCAACCCGCCCATCCAGCCCGACAGGTACCGATACCGGAACAGCGTCGTGCGCTCGACATAGTCACCGGTGATTTCAGGCACCATGCTAACCGAGGGCACCTCGCAGGCCGACAGCAGCAGCCGCACGCCGACGGCCAGAGCGACGATTTCCCAGAATGTCGGCACGCCGGTGAAGGGCGGCGACCACAAGAGCGTCCAGGCCATCGCCAGCGGCACCGGCGCGATATAGAGCCAGGGCAGGCGGCGGCCCCAGCGGGTATAGGTGCGATCGCACAAGTGTCCGATCAGCGGATCGGCGATCGCATCGATCACCAGCGCGGTCGCCAGCGCCGCGCCGACGATCCCGGCATCCACGCCCAGCACCAAATTGTAGAACGGCAGCAGGAAGAACGAAAAACCGCCATCCTTGACCCCGAAGGCCACCGCGCCAAACCCGTGCATCAGCTTGAGCCTGCCCGGAAGCGGCCCAGCGATCATGGTCATCCGTGTGCGCCCCCGCGCTTGAGAATTCCGGCCAATTTCTCTCTCCCTTTTTCGATTGCGAACCTAGCCCGATTGCGCGCCCCGTCAATCGCGCAGCCGCTGACGCTACGGCATCGCGCGGGCATCATGGTCAATACGAAGAGCGCTTGCAGGGCCTGCGCAAATGCCACTAACGTAACCGTCAAGTGAGAGGCTTATGAGAGGAGAGTCGGCTGTGGCTGACCTGGAAACATTCCGTGCCGAAACCCGTGCGTGGCTTGAGGCGAATTGCCCGGCCGAAATGCGCGAACCCGTGCGTGACGAGGACGACATCTACTGGGGCGGCCGCCGCGCGACCTTCAAGAGCGCGGCACAAAAGGCCTGGCTCGAAGCCTGCGTGGCCAAAGGCTACACCGTGCCGGCCTGGCCCAAGGCCTATGGCGGCGCGGGGCTTTCCCCTGCCGAAGCCAAGGTGCTGCGCGAGGAAATGGGCCGCATCGGCGCGCGCCCGCCATTAAGCTCCTTCGGCATCTGGATGCTTGGCCCGGCGCTGCTGCAGTTCGGTACCGAGGGACAGAAGCAGCGGTTCCTGAATGAAATCGCGCGCGGCGAAATCCGCTGGTGCCAGGGCTATTCCGAACCCGGCTCGGGCAGCGACCTTGTCAGCTTGCAGACCTTTGGCGAGGATGGCGGCGATCACTGGACGGTCAACGGCCAGAAAATCTGGACCTCCTACGCCGATCACGCCGACTGGATCTTCTGCCTCGTGCGTACCGACAAGGCCGACAAGTATCAGGGCATCACCTTCATGCTCTATGACATGGCCAGCGAAGGGGTAACGACCAAGCCGATCCTGCTGATCAGCGGCAACTCGCCCTTCTGCGAAACCTTCTTCGACAATGTGAAGGTGCCCAAGTCCTATGGCGAGGATTGCCCGGCCTATGTCGGCCAGATCAATCGCGGCTGGGACGTCGCCAAATATCTGCTCGGCCACGAGCGCGAGATGATCTCGGGCGCTGACAATGGCGAGCGGGCCGCCGCGATCGGCGCGCAGATGAAGCGCCATGCAACCAAGCTCGGTGATGATCTCGATCCCTGCTTGCGCGCAGAGCTCGCCATGTTCGATGTCGATGCGCTGGCCTATACCGCGATGGGCGAGAAGTTCCTCGACGAGATCAAGGTCGGCAAGGCGCACCCCGCGCAGCCGAACATGATGAAATATGTCGGCACCGAGCTGAACAAGCGCCGCCACGAGCTGATGATGGCGGTCGGCGGCTCGCGCAGCCTGGAGTGGGACAGCCAGGAAACCGGTGGCGGCAAGCCCTCGCGCAGCTGGCTCAGGACCAAGGCGAACTCGATCGAGGGCGGCACCAGCGAAGTGATGCTCAACGTGATCGCCAAGCGCATTCTCGATCTGCCGGGCGCTTAGGCCGCGCCGCACCATTTCACGGGTCGCTTCCGCCAGGCGAAAGCGGCCCGAATGACACAAGACTTCGGGAGAGGAACCCCATGCCCCTGTATCACAACGACGATCAGGCGATGCTCGCCGACACCGCGCGCGGCTTCATTGCCGAGGAAGGCAATATCGCCAAGCAGCTGCGTCACTGGCGCGACCGCAATTGCAAGGATGGTTTCGGCCATGGGCTGTGGAAGCAGATGGCCGAGATGGGCTTCACCGGCATGCTGGTAGACGAGGCCGATGGCGGGCTTGGCATGGGCCATGTCGAGGCCGGGATCGTGCTCGAGGAAATCGGTCGCAACCTCACGCCTTCGCCGTTCCTGACGTCCTCGGTGCTCGTCGCGACCGCGCTCAGGCACGGCTCGGATGATCTCAAGGGCCGCTATTTGCCGGGCCTGATCGCGGGCGATAGCGTGTTCGCCGTGGCGATCGACGAGACCGCCAAGCACCGTCCGGAGCGGATCACCACCCGCGCCGAAAAGTCGGGCAACGGGTTCCGCCTGACCGGCGCGAAAAGCTTCGTCATCCACGGCTCCAGCGCTGATATGCTGGTGGTCGCCGCGCGAACCTCCGGTTCGGACGCGGATGCGGATGGCATCACCCTGTTTGCCGTGCCCAAGGACGCCAGCGGCATGAGCCACGATGCGGTGCGTATGGTCGATTCCTCGATGGGGACCCATACGAAGTTCGACGGCGTGGAGCTCGATGGTGACGCCGTGATCGGCGCAATCGACGGCGGCCGCGCGGTGCTCGACGCGATGCTGCTCGCCGGGCGCGTTGGCGCGGCGGCCGAGGGCGTGGGCGTTGCCCGCGGGGCGATGGAC
>JBKDUW010000073.1:0-6949 GCA_046339235.1 Erythrobacteraceae bacterium
GTTACGACAAGGCCGTGAAGCGCGGTGCTGAAGTCATTCTTGCGCTCAGGCCCGAGGCAGGTCGTGGCATTGCAACCGACAATCTCGAAGCTAAGGTCCTGGGCGTGCTCGGCGCCTATCGTTAGCCACCCTCGTCACCCCTGCGAAGGCGGGGGTCCAGCTGCCTTTCCGGCGGCCACCAAGCTTAGCTGGATTCCCGCCTGCGCGGGAATGACCTAGGAAAAAGTGACGATGCAAATCCCCCCCGAACGCCTTGAACAGATCGCGCAGCGCTTTGCGGAACTGGAGGCGCGCATGGCGAGCGGAACGCTCGAGGGCGAGGCCTTTGTGCGCGCATCCCGTGACTATGCCGAACTCGAACCCGTCGCCAAGATCGCTGCCGAGGTGAAATCCGCGCGCGAGGAAATGGCGGGGCTGGCCGAGATGCTCGCCGACCCGGAAATGAAGGCCATGGCCGAGGACGAGCTCGCCCAGATCAGGGGCACCCTCCCCGATCTCGAACGCCGCCTTGCCATCGCCCTGCTGCCGCGCGACTCCGCCGACGCCAAGCCCGCGATGCTCGAAATCCGCGCGGGCACCGGGGGCGATGAAGCCGCGCTGTTCGCTGCCGACCTGTACCGCATGTACGAACGCTACGCCGCCGAGCAGGGCTGGAAGGTCGAGGTGGTCAGCATCAACGCGAGCGACATGGGCGGCTTAAAGGAAGTGATCGCCAACGTCACCGGCACCGGGGTGTTCGCCAAGCTCAAGTTCGAAAGCGGGGTGCACCGCGTCCAGCGCGTCCCCGTCACTGAAAGCGGCGGGCGCATCCATACCTCGGCGGCGACGGTGGCGGTGTTGCCCGAGCCGGACGAGGTGGATATCTCGGTCGAGGACAAAGACCTCAAGATCGACGTCTATCGCGCGTCGGGCGCAGGCGGCCAGCACGTCAACACCACCGACAGCGCCGTGCGGATCACCCACCTGCCGACCGGCACGGTGGTCACCTGCCAGGACGGGCGCAGCCAGCACAAGAACAAGGACAAGGCGATGCAGGTGCTGCGCACGCGGCTCTACGACGCTCAGCGCGAGGCCAGCCAAGGCGCCGAGGCCGAGGCGAGGAAGGCAATGGTCGGCAGCGGCGACCGCTCCGAACGCATACGCACCTATAACTTCCCGCAAGGCCGCGTGACCGATCACCGGATCGGCCTGACGATCCACAAGCTTGAGGAAGTGCTCGCCGGGGCGGGGCTCGCTGAAATGATCGATGCGCTGATCGCCGAGGACGAGGGCAAGCGGCTGGCGGCGCTGAGCGAGTGACCAGCGGCATGACCGTCGGCGACGCCATTCGCGCCGCAGCCGAGCGCCTAGGCGCGACCAGCGACACCGCGCGGCTGGATGTCGAGCTGCTGATGGCGCACGCGATCGGCCACAGCCGCTCGGACATGCTGCTGCGGGCGATGCGCGACGCCGCCCCGCCCGGATTTGCCGCGCTGGTCGAACGCCGCGCAGGCCATGAGCCGGTGGCCTATATCACCGGGACAGCCGAGTTTTACGGGCTAGAACTCAAGGACACCCCCGCCACGCTGATCCCGCGCGGTGACAGCGAGACGCTGGTGGAAGCGGCGCTGGCGCTGAAGCCCGGCGCGCTGCGGGTGCTTGACCTAGGCACCGGCTCGGGCGCGCTGCTGTTGGCGATGCTGGCCCATCTCGGGCAGGCCGAAGGGCTTGGCTTCGACCGGTCGGAAGCCGCGCTGGCGGTCGCCCGCGCCAATGCCGAAGCGCTGGGCCTCGCACCGCGGGCGCGCTTTGTCGCAGGCGACTGGCACGCAGCGGGTTGGGCGCAGGGGCTTGGCACCTTCGACCTCGTCTTGTGCAACCCCCCCTATGTCGAAGCCGATGCCGCGCTTGACCGGCAGGTTGCCGACTACGAACCCGCCACCGCGCTGTTCGCCGGCCCTGAAGGACTCGACGATTACCGCGTCCTGATCCCGCAATTGCGCGCCCTGATGAACCGGCAAGCGCACGCCATTCTCGAAATCGGCGCGAATCAGGGCGAGGCGGTGAGCGCCCTTGCCGCCGCTGCCGGTTTCGCCGCGGAACTGCGCCTCGACTTTGGCGGTCGCCCGCGCGCACTCGTGCTTGGTTGAGGAAAAGCGCCGCAGGGGTTGGCAAACCGCATTTGCATCGCTACGTCAGCAACAGGCCAGATGATATGCGAAGGGCGCAAATCGCTGAGCCAAGCTCCAGATCTCGCTTGAACCGGCCGTCAGGGCATGCCCTTGGCCATGTCAGCGCGGAGCGCAGGGCACGCGTTGGCAAGGCCAACCGCTGCTGTGCAAGGGCAAGGGGTCTGTTGGCCGCGCGTGCAGGCATTTTTTTGCGCCAGGCTGCTGATTAAGGAACAATTTCCTTGAATAACAACAATCGGAATAACCGTCGCCGTGGGCGCGGGAACCGCACGCAAGGCGGCAATGGTAACCAGCTTAACCGGATCGACAGCCGCGCGCGGGGCAATGCCCCCCAGATGCTCGAAAAGTACAAGAAGCTGGCGCAGGATGCCCAGCACAATGGCGACCGCGTGCAGATGGAGTATTATCTGCAGTTCGCCGATCACTATTTCCGCGTCATCGCCGATAACAAGGCGCGTCAGGACGAAGGCCGTGGCCCCGGTGCTAATGGGCGCCGCAATGACGAGCGCGACCAGTCCGAAGATTACGGCGATGAGGATATGGACTTCGGCCGCCGCAGCGAACAGGCTTCGCGCCCGCGCTACGAGCCGATGGATCAGGATTCGCGCGGCAATACGGCCGAAGGCGATCCGGCTCAGGAAGGCGAGCCGTTCCTGATGGATGACCGCGATGGTGGCCGCGATGATTACCGCGATGATGATCGCGGCGAGCAGCCGCAGCGCCAGCAGAATGCTCGTCGCCAGCAGCGCAAGCCGCGTGACGACAATCGCGCCGAGCGCCCCGAGCGCACGGACCGCCCCGAGCGGACAGACAGGCCCGAGCGGGCTGCCCGCCCCGAGCGCCCCAAGCGCAGCGAGGCACCCCGCACCGAAAAGCCTGCCCCGCGCGCCCGCAAGCCGCGCAAACCGGCCGATGATGATCGCGGGAGCATCGACAGCTCGATCCTCCCGCCCTCGATCCGCGGTGATGATGCGGGCGGCGAAAGCGACGGCGCGCTCGAAACGGTCGGCTGATTGCGGCGATGGAAAGGCTGGCTGGGCTAGCGGCGCTGGCGCAGCGCCGTCCGGCGCTCGCCACAATTGCGCTGGGGCTGATCGCCGCCTGCGCCTATCCCCCGCTGCACCTCTGGCCGCTCGGCCTTGCCGCGCTGGTGGGGTTCGTATGGTTGATCCACTCCGCGCCGAACTGGCGGGCTGCGTTGTGGCGCGGATGGTGGTTCGGCTGGGCGCATCTGACGCTCGCCAATAACTGGATCGCGACCGCCTTCACCCATCAGGCGAAGATGCCCGAGGTGCTGGGCTGGGCGGCGGTGCCGCTCATGTGTATCTACCTCGCGTGGTATCCGGCGCTGGCCGCGCTCGCTGCGCATCTTGCTGCCCGCCGCCAACCGCTGTGGGCCTTCGGGCTGGTGCTGTCAGGCGCATGGGTGCTGGCCGAATGGGCGCGCGGAACGTTCTTCACCGGCTATCCCTGGCCACCCTTGGGGCTGATGCTCCTGGGAGGGTGGGACACACAAGGCATTGCGCGTTATCTGACGATCACCGGCACCTATGCCTTTTCGGGCCTGACCTTGTTGATCGCCGCCGGGCTGCTGGCGGTGCTGATCGAGCGGCGCTGGGTGAATGCCTTCGGCCTCACCCTGCTGGTCGCGCTGGGCATGATCGCGCCCCTTAAGCAGCAGCCGCCGCAGACCGAGGGCATCCGCTACACCCTCGTCCAGCCGCTGCTCAAGCAGTCCGAAATCAACGACGGCTCCAAGTTCGAGGAGCAGTTCGCCCGCATCGTCGCGCTTACCAACAAGGGCACCAATCCGGACCGAAACCAGTCGCGCATCGTGCTGTGGCCCGAGAGCGCGATCCCCGACTACCTCGAGCCCGGCTATCCGACACGCTACTATCTCCAGATGACCGCCGGAGCCGATCCGGAATTCGCCCGCAAGCGCATCGGCCGCGTCATCGGCCCGCAGTCAACCTTGCTGACCGGCGTGGTCAATCTCGACATCGCCACCCGTGAAGACGGCACGAAAGGCGCGGTCAGCGCGCGCAATTCGGTGATCGCGCTGAACGGCGCGGGCACCATCACCCATTCCTACGCCAAGGCGCATCTCGTGCCCTATGGCGAGTATCTCCCCATGCGCCCGCTGCTCGAACCGCTCGGCCTGTCGCGGCTGGTGGCGGGCAGCATCGACTATCTGCCCGGCCCAGGCCCGCGCACGCTGTACCTCGGCAAGCATGGCAAGGCGGGCATCCAGATCTGTTACGAAATCGTGTTCTCGGGCGCGGTGGCCGACAAGGCGAACCGGCCGGACTATATCTTCAATCCCTCGAATGACGGCTGGTTCGGCACCTGGGGCCCGCCGCAGCATCTCGCGCAGGCGCGGATGCGGGCGATCGAGGAAGGCCTGCCGGTGCTGCGCTCGACCACCACTGGCATCAGCGCGGTGATCGACGCGAACGGAATCGTGCGCGGCCATGTCGGACCGGGCAAGGCCGATGTGATCGAAGGCATCGTGCCCGCCGCCAAGCCGTCGACGCTGTTTGCGCTAGCCGGACATTGGCTGACCCTGGCGTGGGCAGGACTCTTCCTGATGCTCGGGCTCAGCTTGCCGAGAGTGCTTGCACTGGCCCGCGCGCGCGGCTAGGGCGTTTCAGCAAGAAGCCGGACATAAAGGTTTCCTTATATGTCTATAAGGTGCCCCCGCCCGGCAGATATCCGCACTCTCAGCCCCCGGGGGACCCATGCGCACCGAATATCTGTTCACTTCCGAAAGCGTTGCCGAAGGCCATCCGGACAAGGTTGCCGACCAGATTTCCGACGCCATCGTCGATCTGTTTCTCTCGAAGGACCCCGAGGCGCGCATCGCCTGCGAAACCCTGACCACCACCCAGCTGGTGGTGCTGGCGGGCGAAATCCGCTGCAAGGGCGTCTATGAAGACGGTGCATGGGCACCGGGCGCCAAGCAGGAAATCGAAGACACCGTGCGCGCCACGGTCAAGCGCATCGGCTATGAACAGAAGGGCTTCCACTGGGAGAGCTTCCGTTTCGAAAACAACCTCCACGGCCAGTCGTCCGAAATCGCGCAGGGCGTGGACGCGGGCGACAACAAGGATGAAGGCGCGGGCGACCAGGGCATCATGTTCGGTTACGCGACCGACGAAACCCCCGATCTGATGCCGGCGACGCTCTACTACAGCCATAAGATCCTCGAGCGCATGGCGGCTGACCGCCACTCGGGCGAGGCCCCGTTCCTCGAGCCCGATGCCAAGAGCCAGGTAACGCTGCGGTATGAGCAGTCGCTCCCCATCGCGGCGACCGCGGTGGTGGTCTCGACCCAGCACAAGCAGGGCTATTGCCTCACCGGCGATCACGCCGATCCAGCCAAATATGCCGAGCTTGAAGCTTACGTGAAGCGCGTCATCGCAGACGTGATCCCGCCGGTACTGCTGCGCGAAACAACCTATTACATCAACCCGACCGGCGCGTTCGAAATCGGCGGGCCGGATGGCGACGCGGGCCTCACCGGCCGCAAGATCATCGTCGACACCTATGGCGGCGCGGCCCCGCATGGCGGCGGCGCGTTCAGCGGCAAGGACCCGACCAAGGTTGACCGCTCGGCCGCCTATATCACCCGCTACCTCGCCAAGAACGTCGTGGCGGCCGGCCTTGCCACGCGCTGCACGATCCAGATCGCCTATGCGATCGGCGTGTCCGAGCCGCTGTCGCTCTATGTCGATACGCACGAGACCGGCTCGGTCGGCGACGACGCAATCGAGAAGGCGATCCTCGGCATCGCCAAGCTCGGCGGGCTGACCCCGCGTTCTATCCGCACGCATCTCGGCCTCAACAAGCCGATCTACCAACCGACCGCCGCCTATGGCCATTTCGGGCGCAAGGCTGATGGCGACTTCTTCCCGTGGGAACGGCTCGACCTGGTCGACGATCTGAAGGCTGCGCTGGCCTGATTTTCGCGGTAGGGGTGCCTTCCAATGACGGCACCCCTACCCCCCGCCCCCCGCATCCTCGCGCTCGACGCGCTGCGCGGGATTGCGGTGATCGGGATCGTGTGGATGAACGTCCACGCCTTCGCGCTGCCCGGCCCGGCCTATTACAATCCGCTGAGTTACGGCGCGACCGGCGATGCCGATTACCGCGTCTGGCTGGGAAGCTTCGTCTTCATCGAGGACAAGTTCCGCACGCTGTTCGCCATGCTGTTCGGCGCAGGATGCCTGATCCTAATCGAGCGCGGCGGTGAAAAGCCGTGGCGGGCGCATTACGCCCGTATGATCGTGCTGTTCGCGATCGGCCTCGTCCACGCGACCCTGCTCGCCAGCAATGACGTGCTGCGCGCCTATGCACTGGCGGGGCTCGCGCTGCCACTTCTTGCCGGACTGTCCGCGCGGGCGCTGGTTGCGGTGAGTGTTGGGCTGCTGGTCGTGCATGTCGCGCTCGGCATGGTCGCGCTAGGGAGCGGGATGGTCGATCTGTTCAGCGCCAGGCAGGGCAGCGACGCGCTGATGTGGGCCGAGCGCCAGTTCGGCCGCGATCCGGCGGCCATCACCATGCTACTCGAGCAGGGCCGCGAGGTGCTGAACGAGCGGGTCATCCGCCGCACCCTCGGAATTCCGGCGCAAATGGCGACGCTGGTCGCGTCGCTGCCGCTCAACTTGGCCGCGATTGCGCTCGGAATGGGGCTGTGGCGCGGCGGGATGCTCAAGGGCGAATGGCGCACCTTCCACCTGCAACGGCTGGCGGGCTTCGCTGGGCTGGTGGCGATCCCC
>JBKDUW010000074.1:0-19848 GCA_046339235.1 Erythrobacteraceae bacterium
GGCCACAAATCCAAAGGCTGGTTTATCTTCGAGGGCGAGCTGATCTGGCGCGACTATTCGCAGAACGCGATCCTGCAATTCCCCGCCTATGCCTCGCAGAACTACCGTGAGGATTTCGACCGCTTCCCCTGGCGCGACCCCGCGACCGATCCCGCTGCCGCGCGCGATCTTAAGGCCTGGCAGCAGGGCCGCACCGGCTACCCGATCGTCGATGCCGGGATGCGCCAGCTGTGGCAGACCGGCTGGATGCACAACCGCGTGCGGATGATCACCGCGAGCTTCCTCATCAAGCACCTGCTGATCGACTGGCGCGAGGGCGAGAAGTGGTTCTGGGACACGCTTGTGGACGCGGACTACGCCTCGAACGCCGCCAACTGGCAATGGACTGCAGGGACGGGCGTGGATTCCAACATGTTCAGTCGGATCATGGCGCCGCTCTCGCAGTCCGAGAAGTTCGACGCCGCGCGCTATATCCGCACCTATGTCCCTGAACTGAAGGGGCTGGAGGAGCCCTATCTGCACGATCCCGAGGAATTCGGGCGGCGGCCAGCGGGCTATCCGCGCAAGATCGTCCCCCACCGCGCCGCGCGCGAGCGGGCGCTGGCGGCCTTGAAGGCGATGAAGGACGGCTGAGTAAGGCTTGCTCCTGTGCACCCCCTCCGCCTATGCCTTCGCGCATAACAGACGAGAGGGTGAGAATGATGGGCCGGATCACAATCATGGTTTCAGGCGCGGTGCTGGCGGTAATGCTGGTGGGATGCACGGGCAGCACTTCCGGCAGTGCGCCGGCCGCCAGCGGCCCGCCTGCGCCTCAGGTGCGCCTCGTCCAGCCGCCCGCGCGTGCCCAGTCCGAATTGCAGGTGTTATTCTGGAGCGATGCCCAGCGCTCCGAACGCTTCCGCGCGATGGAGAAATGGTTTGCCGGACACGAGGTCCCCGCCGCCAGGACCCCGCGGATGCTGCCCAAGGGCAAGCCCTTGAGCCCGGCGCTTCAGGCCGAGATCACCGCGCTGATGCAGTCGACCAAGACCGCCGGCGTGATGGTGCTCGTCAATGGCAAGGTTGTGCACGAGGAATACGGCCTCGGGCTCAAGCCCGCCGACCGGTGGACCAGCTTCTCGGTCGCCAAGAGCTTCACCTCGACCCTGCTCGGTGCGGCGGTGAAGGATCGCTATATCAAGAGCCTCGATGATCCGGTGACCAAGTATATCCCGGGCCTCAAGGGCTCGACCTACGAGGGCGTGACCGTGCGCCAGCTCGCCACCATGACCAGCGGGGTCAAGTGGGATGAAAACTACACCGACCCCAAGAGCGACGTCGCGCAGATGAACCGCTTCGGGGTCGAATATGGCGCCGATGCGATCGTGGCGCAGATGAAGGCGCTCCCGCGCGAGGCGCCGGCGGGGGAAAAGTGGGTCTACAAGACCGGCGAGACCAACCTGATCGGCGTGCTGGTGGAAAACGCGGTGGGCAAGCCGCTGGCCGAATATGCGCAGAGCAAGATTGCCGAGCCCGCCGGGTTCGCAGGCGGGTTGTTCTGGATGGTCGATCCACGGGGCGGCAATATCGGCGGGTGCTGCCTGTCGATCACGCTCGCCGACTATGCCCGGATGGGCCAGTTTGCGCTTGAAGGCGGCAAAGGCGTGGTGCCGGAAGGCTGGTTTGCCGAGGCGACCGACAGCGCGGTCGATTTTGGGACAAGCGGCTTCGGCTATGGCTACCAGTGGTGGACCTACCCGCAAGGCATTTACGGCGCGCAGGGGATCTTCGGGCAGGGGATCACGATTTTCCCGCAGCAGCGTGTGGTCGTCGCCTATGCCGGCAATTGGGCGCAGGCGAGCGGCGGCGCGGAGCGGGGGCAGTTCCTCGATTTGAGCCGGAAGGTCGCCGCCGAAGCCCGTTGACCGGGAAGGCGGCGCGGCGGGTCAGATCATCTGCCGGTAGACGCCCACATTGCTGTAACGCTGCAGGATGTTGTCGTGCACGATCGGGCTCAGCAGCTCCGAAAAGGCGCAGCCGACGATACAATTGTCCCACCACACCACTTCGGCCTGCAGCGCTTCGAGGCCCGGCAGCGTCAGCCAGCACAGCTGGCCTTCGTGCATGCGGTTGATCGAGGCGGCCGAGAAGCCGGAGATCGACAGGTCGTGCACCACGCTCTGGAACGCGCGGCCACCCGAGGCGCGCAAGGTCGCCGGGATGGTCATACGGGTGCGCGGGCTGCAACGATCTTCCTGCGCGGCCAGGCGATAGGAATTGGTTTCCGGTGGCATTGCTCAAACCTCGATTTGACGCACGTTTCACCGCGCGGCCGAGTCCACCGCCATCTATGGCACAAGCAGCTTTAATGACCCTTTACCAGCCGTGCTTAATAGTGCAGCAACGTTTCCGGAAAACGGCGGCTGGCCTAGCCGATCCGCTCGCGGTGCAGGGCGTCGAATCCTTCGACCAGCAGCGTCACCAGCCGCGTCGCCACGGCTTCGGGCGGCTTGACCGTCTGGGGATCCTCGCCCGGATAGGCGCGGGCGCGCATTTCGGTGCGGGTTGCGCCCGGATCGATGATCGCTACACGCAGAGGGCTGAGGCGCTCGACCTCGGCGGCGTAGGTTTCGAGTAGGTTCTCGAACGCGGCCTTGGTTGAACCATAAGCGCCCCAATAGGCGCGCGGGCCGTCGGCAACCGAACTGGTGAGACCGATCACGCGGCCCGCCTCGGCGCGGCGCAGCAGCGGATCAAACCCGGCGAGCAGCGCCTGTGTGGCGACCACATTGGTGAGCAGCGCCTGATTGAACTGCTTGGGATCGATCTGCGAAAGCGGTGTGAGATCCGGCAGATAAGCGGCTGCCAGAACGAGAATATCCAGCGTTTCCCAGCGCTCGGCAATGGCGCCCGCGAGCCGCGTGACGGCATCGGGCTCGGTCAGATCGAGCGGGGCAATGGTCGAGCTGCCGCCGGCCGCGTGGATTGCGTCCTCGACCGCTTCTAGCGCCTTCACCTTGCGCGACACAAGGATCACATGCGCGCCGGCCGCGGCGAGTTCCTTGGCGGTGGCGGCGCCAATCCCGCGGCTCGCGCCGGTGACAAGCGCAGTGCGCCCGGAAAGCGGTTTCACAGTCTCGGTCATGGGTTAGGCAGCCTTGGGATCAGCAAAGGGGAGTTCGGCGGTCTTCTGTTCGGACAGCGCTAGATCGGTCAGCGAGGTGGGATAATCGCCGGTGAAGCAGGCATCGCAGAACTGTGGGCGGACCGGAGCGCGCCCCTCGTGCCCGACCGCGCGGTAGAGCCCGTCGATCGAGATGAAGGCGAGGCTGTCGGCCTGGATAAACTCGCGCATCGGCTCCAGCTCCATGCGTGCGGCGAGCAGCTTGGAGCGTTCGGGCGTGTCGACCCCGTAGAAGCAGGAATGCGCGGTCGGCGGGCTGGCGACGCGGAAGTGGACCTCGGCCGCGCCTGCTTCGCGCATCATCTCGACGATCTTGAGGCTGGTGGTGCCGCGCACGATCGAATCGTCGATCAGCACGATGCGCTTGCCCTCGACCAGCGCGCGGTTGGCATTGTGCTTGCGCTTCACGGAGGAATGGCGCGCGCCGTCGGACGGCTGGATGAAGGTGCGCCCGACATAGTGCGAGCGGATGATGCCAAGCTCGAAGGGGATGCCAGAGGCCTGCGCAAAGCCGATTGCGGCCGGAACCCCGCTATCGGGCACCGGCACCACCAGATCGGCATCGCACGGCGCTTCCAATGCGAGCTCTTTGCCGATCGCCTTGCGCGCTTCGTAGACCGAGCGGCCCGCAAATACAGAGTCAGGGCGGCTGAAATAGACGTGTTCGAAGATGCAGGGGCGCGGGGCGGGGCTGCCGAACGGGCGCACCGAGCGGATCTCGCCCGAGAAGTCGACCAGCACCAGCTCGCCCGGCTCGACTTCGCGGATCACTTCGGCGCCGACCACGTCGAAGGCGACGGTTTCGCTCGCGAACAAAATCGATTCGCCCATCCGTCCTATCACCAGCGGGCGGATGCCGAGCGGATCGCGGCAGGCGATCATGCCTTCGGGCGTCATCACGATCAGCGCATAGGCACCTTCGACCAGCCGCAGCGCATCCACCAGCCGGTCGGCAATCGTGGGATAGCGGCTGGTGGCGACCAAGTGGATGATCACCTCGGTGTCCGAGGTCGACTGGAAGATCGAGCCTTTGCCGACCAGATCGGCGCGCAGCATCATCGCGTTGGAAATATTGCCATTATGCGCCACGGCAAAGCCGCCGCTGGCGAGATCGGCATAGAGCGGTTGGACATTGCGCAGGCCCGCGCCCCCTGTGGTGGAATAGCGCACATGGCCGGCGGCCATATGGCCGGGCAGTTCGGCGATCGCGCCCGACGAGGAGAAATTCTCCGCGACATGGCCAAGCCCGCGGCGGACATAGAATTCGCTGCCGTCAAAGCTAACGATTCCGGCCGCTTCTTGCCCGCGATGCTGGAGCGCGTGGAGGCCGAGCGCGGTCACCGCGGCGGCATCGGACGCGTTGATCGCGCCGAAAATCCCGCATTCCTCGCGCAGCTTGTCGCCATCGGCGTCGAGGAAGGGGTGAGTCACATTGATGGGTGTCATCGGCATCACCAGACCTGTTAGCGAGAGACCCGCCGGAGCGCACGGCTCCAATGGCGATGTGACGGATCAATTACAAGAAAAAGGCGCTGACCCGATGCCGGCTTTTTACTGACCGCGATGTGACAGGTCGGCGGGCTGGGGACACTAACGATGTCCGCATGCGGCGAAGCGGTAGGACAACAAGGGCTCGCGGGATTGCGGCGCTGGGCTGTGCGCACTAAAGGCAGCGTTCACCTTACAGGCAGCACTGACCCTCTCATGCTCTCCCCGTTCGAATGGATGATCGCCAAACGCTACCTCTGGCCCGGCAAGGGGGAAGCGTTCATCGCGCTTGTCGCCGGGATATCGGTGGGGGTGGTGATGCTCTCGGTCGCGATGCTGGTGATCGTGATGAGCGTGATGAACGGCTTTCGCGCCGAGCTGCTCGACAAGATCGTCGGCCTCAACGGCCACGCCATCGTGCAGGCCTATGGCGGGCGGCTCGATAATTGGGAAAGCGTGCTCGCCAATGTCGAGCGCACGCCGGGCGTGCTCGAGGCCTCGCCGCTGATCGAACAGCCGCTGCTGACCAGCTTCGGCGGGCGGGTGGAAGCGGTGTTCGTGCGCGGGCAGACCGACAAGGATATTGCCGCGCTCGGCCCCAAGGTGGTGCAGGGCGACATCGGCACGCTGCAGGACGGATCGGGTCGGGTGGCGATCGGGATGCGGCTGGCGCAGAATATCGGCGCGCGGGTGGGCGATACCATCACCATCATCAACCCGCAGGGCCGCACCACGCCGTTCGGCACCTCGATCCGCCAGATCGGCTACGAGGTCGGCGCGATCTTCGAGGTCGGCATCTATGACTACGACGAGAAGTTCGTTGTCCTGCCGATCAAGGATGCGCAGACGCTGCTCTTGATGGGCGACCAGATCGGGATGATCGAAGTGACGGTCGATGATCCGGACAGGGTCGGCGAAATCCTCGCGCCGGTGGCGGACAAGCTGGCCGGGCAAGCGGTGATTGCCGACTGGAGGACCATCAACTCGGCGCTGTTCGAGGCCTTGCAAGTGGAACGCGTGGCGATGTTCTTTGCGCTGAGTTTCATGGTGCTGGTGGCCGCTTTCAACATCCTGTCGAGCCTGGTGATGCTGGTGCGCGCCAAGACCCGCGATATCGCGATCATGCGCACCATGGGCGCGACGCGGCGGAGCCTGACCAAGATTTTCGTCACCACCGGCACCACCATCGGCGCGATCGGCACCATTGCCGGTCTCTTGCTGGGCGCGGTGGTGCTGTTCTTCCGCGAGCAGATCGTCAGCTTCATCGCCCTCACCACAGGGCAGGAAATCAGGGATCCCGAGGTGCGGTTCCTCAGTGCCCTGCCGTCGCGCACGGATCCGTGGGAAGTGCTTGGCATCGTCACGCTGGCGCTGGTGCTGAGCTTCCTTGCGACGCTCTATCCGGCCTTGAAGGCCGCCAATACCGATCCGGTGCAGGTGCTGCGCTATGAATAGTCCTGAACCCATCGTGCGCCTGCGCGATCTCAAGCGCGCCTTCGAGCAGGGCGGGCAGCGCATTGACGTGCTGCGCGGGGTCAATCTCGACATCATGCCGGGCGAGATCGTCGCGCTGCTCGGCCCCTCGGGCTCGGGCAAATCGACCATGCTGCAAGCCATCGGCCTGCTGGAAGGCGGATTTGAAGGTTCGATCAGCCTCGCAGGGGTGCAGGCCGAGGACCTTGCCGGCGACGAGCGCACCCAGCTGCGGCGCGAGCATCTCGGCTTCGTCTACCAGTTCCACCACCTGCTGCCCGATTTCGACGCGCGCGAGAATGTGGTGATGCCGCAGATGATCCGCGGGATTGATCGCGCCGATGCGCAGGAGCGCGCTGACAGCCTGCTCGCCAGCCTCGGCCTCGGCGAGCGCCTGACCCACCGTCCGAACCAGCTGTCGGGCGGCGAGCAGCAGCGCGTCGCCGTCGCCCGCGCGCTCGCCAACAAGCCGACGCTGGTGCTGGCCGACGAGCCCACCGGCAATCTCGACGAGGCGACGGCGGACAATGTGCTCGCCCAGTTCCTCGCGCTTGTGCGGGGCGAGGGCAGCGCGGCGCTGGTCGCGACCCACAACGAACGTCTCGCTGCGCGGATGGACCGGGTGGTGCGGCTGAAGGAAGGCGTGCTGGTCTAGCGCGGCAGCGAATGTCCATCGCCTCGGTTGATAGGACGTTGATCCGCCGCCCATGCTGTGCGAACCATTGGCAAGACCAGGGGAAACGACATGTCCGCAACTGATTGGGATGCCCAGGCGACATTGCGCGAACGCGACGATGGCGGTTCTGAACTGCAGTACAATTTCGCCGTGCTCGCCAAGGGGTCGCTGCGCGAGATGGTGGCCTTGGTGGTCGCCATGGAGGCCGCGCAGCGGGCGCGGGGGGTGATCGAGGTGCCGGGCGGCAAATCGCTCAATATCGGCGAAATTCTCGAGCTTTCGGCGAAGGAGGGACCGGCATGAGCGCAGACACGACGATTGCCGATTTCACGGTGGTCACCAACCGCGGGGCCGAGCTCGATCTCAAGGACAAGCTCGGCTCCGTGCTACTTGTGGTCAACACTGCCAGCAAATGCGGCTTTACCCCGCAATATGACGGGCTCGAAAAACTTTACCAGCAGTTCAAGGATCAGGGCTTTGAAGTGCTCGGCTTCCCCTGCAATCAGTTCGGCGCGCAGGAACCGGGCAATGCCGACGAGATCGCCGAGTTCTGCAAGGTCAATTTCGGCGTCACCTTTCCGCTGATGGCCAAGGTCGACGTCAATGGCGACGATGCCTCGCCGCTGTTCGACTGGATGAAGAGCGAGGCCAAGGGGCTGATGGGCTCGACCTCGATCAAGTGGAACTTCACCAAGTTCCTGATCGACCGGGAGGGCAATGTCGTGAAGCGCTACGGCCCGCAGGACACGCCGGCCAGCATTGCTAAGGATATTGCGAAGCTGCTGTAATCCGATTGTTGTCATCCCCGCGAAGGCGGGAATCCAGACAGGCTCACGTCGTGGCGCAAGGTCAGCTGGCCCCCCGCCTTCGCGTAGGCGACGAAGTTGGGTATGAGGACTTCACAATACTTGGCGAATCCACGACCTGTCAGCATAGTGGAGTCATGCCTTTCGCCCCCTTCGTCCCCTTGCGTGTGCTGTCGTCCTATTCGATGCTCGAAGGGGCGATCGATCCCAAGGGGATTGCCAAGCTGGCGAAGGAGCGCGGCTTTCCTGCCATCGCGATCTGCGACCGAAACGGGCTCTACGGCATCATGGCCTTTGCCTCGGCGTGCAAGGGCGAGGGGGTGCAGCCGCTGATCGGGGCGCTGCTGGGTGTCGCGCGCGAGGGCGTCGAAGGCTCGGGCGCGCGGGCGATCGATTACCTGCCGCTGCTGGCGCAGGACGGGGAGGGCTATGGCAATCTGTGCCACCTCGTCAGTCAGGCGCACCTTGACAGGCCGCTGGAGCTCGATCCGCACGTCACGCTCGCCGATCTCGAAGGGCGCACCGGCGGGCTGATCGCGCTGACCGGCGCGGGCGAGGGCGGGTTGACGCGCCTGCTCGCTGACGGCCAGCACGAGGCCGCCGCAAGGCTGGCTGACTGGCTGGAAGCGCTGTTCCCGTCGCGGCTCTACATCGAACTGGCGCGCAATGGCGACGGCGTATGCGAGCGGGCGGAAGAGGCGCTGATCGAGCTCGCTTGCGCCCGCAATCTGCCGCTGGTCGCCAGCAACCCGGCCAATTTCGCCGAACCGCATATGCACAAGGCGCATGACGCGATGCTGTGCATTGCCGCTGCGACCCAGATCGAAGCCGAGGATCGCCCGCATTCCAATCGCGAGGCCTTCGTCAAATCCGACAGGATGATGCACGAGCTGTTCGCCGATCTGCCCGAGGCGCTCGCCAACACCCTCGTCATCGCCCAGCGCTGCGCCTTCGCGCCGCCCTATCGTAAGCCGATTCTGCCGAGCCTCGCGGGCGATCTCGCAGGCGAGGCACGGATGCTGGCGGAGGATTCGCGCGCGGGGCTGGAAGCGCGGCTGGCGGCCTATCCCGATCTTTCGGAGGCGGAGCGCAAGGTCTATTTCGACCGCCTCGAATTCGAGATCGACGTGATTGCGGGGATGGGCTTTCCCGGCTACTTCCTGATCGTTGCCGACTTCATCAAATGGGCTAAGGAACAGGGCATTCCGGTGGGACCAGGGCGCGGCTCGGGCGCAGGCTCGGCGGTGGCCTGGGCGCTCACCATCACCGATCTCGATCCGATCAAGCTTGGGCTGCTGTTCGAACGCTTCCTCAATCCCGAACGCGTCTCGATGCCCGACTTCGATATCGACTTCTGCGAAACGCGGCGCGGCGAGGTGATCCGCTATGTTCAGGCCAAGTACGGCTCCGATCACGTCGCGCAGATCATCACCTTCGGCAAGCTCAAGGCACGCGCGGTGCTGCGCGATTGCGGGCGCATCCTGCAGATGAGCTACGGGCAGGTCGACCGGCTCTGCAAGATGGTGCCCAACCATCCGACCGACCCGTGGACGCTGCCCCGCGCATTGAACGGCGCATCCGATTTCCGGCGCGAATACGAAAACGACAATGATGTGCGCCGCCTCATCGATCTGGCGATGCAGCTGGAAGGGATGCCACGAAATTCCTCGACCCACGCCGCGGGCGTGGTGATCGGGGACAGGCCGCTGGCCGAGCTGGTGCCGCTCTACCGCGATCCGCGCTCGGACATGCCGGTGACGCAGTTCGACATGAAGCACGTCGAAAGCTCGGGGCTGGTCAAGTTCGACTTCCTCGGGCTGAAGACGCTTTCGGTGCTGCGCAAGGCGGTCGATCTGCTGGGCCAGCGCGGGATCACCATCGATCTCGGCGCGCTGCCGCTCGATGATGCGGCGGTCTATGATCTGATGAAGGCGGGTAACACGGTCGGCGTGTTCCAGCTGGAATCCGAAGGGATGCGGCGCACGCTCAAAGCCGTGAAGCCGACCAATTTCGGCGACATCATCGCGCTCGTCTCGCTCTACCGCCCCGGCCCGATGGACAACATCCCGCTGTTCGGCCAGCGCAAGGCGGGGCTGGTGCCGATCGAATATCCGCACGAGAAGCTCGAAGGCATCCTTGCCGAGACCTACGGCATCTTCGTCTATCAGGAACAGGTGATGCAGGCCGCGCAGGTGCTCGCGGGCTATTCGCTCGGCGACGCCGACCTCCTGCGCCGCGCGATGGGCAAGAAGGTGCAGTCCGAGATGGACGCCCAGCGCGGGCGCTTCGTCGAAGGCTGCAAGGCCAATTCGGGCATCGATGCCAAGCGCGCCAACGAGCTGTTCGACTTGATCGACAAGTTTGCCGGCTACGGCTTCAACAAGTCGCACGCCGCCGCCTATGCGCTGCTCGCCTACCAGACCGGCTGGCTCAAGGCGCATTACCCCGAGGAATTCTACGCCGCCTCGATGTGCTTCGATCTGCACCAGTCGGACAAGCTCAACATCTTCGTCGATGATGCGCGCCGCTATCCGAACGGGACGGGCGGGGTCGAGGTGCTCCCGCCCTGCATCAATGCCTCGGACGCGCGTTTCACGGTCGAGCAGACCGAGACAGGCTACGCGGTGCGCTATGCGCTCGCCGGGATCCGCAATGTCGGCGAGAAGGCGATGGAGGCGATTGCGGCCGAGCGCGAGGCCGCCGGCCCCTTTGCCAGCCTCAAGGACTTTTTCGAGCGGCTGCCGCAGGGCACGATGAACCGCCGCCAGCTGGAAGGGCTGATCTGCGCCGGCGCGCTCGATAGAATCGAGCCTGACCGCGCGCTGCTCAACGCCAATGCCGAATTGCTGCTCGCGGTGGCCGATGCGGCGATGCGCGAGCGCTCAAGCGGGCAGGCCGGCCTGTTCGGCGGCGAGGACGAGACGGCCGAGGAATTGCGTCTCCAGCCCGCCGAGCCGTGGAGCAGGACCGAGCGGATGGCCAAGGAGCGCGAGAATTTCGGGTTCTATTTCTCCGCTCACCCGGTGCAGCAATATCGCGAGGTCGCCTCGGCCAATGGCGCGCGCACCTATCAGAGCTTGATGGAAGGCGGCAGCCCGGCAGGCGGGCGCGGCAGCGCGGTGATGGCGGTGCTGGTCGAAGGCATGACCAAGGCCCGCACCCGCAAGGGCGGCACCTTTGTGCGCGCCGATTTCTCCGACACCTCGGGGCAGTTTTCGGCCGCCTGCTTTGAAGAGGCATTGGTGCCGCAGTTCGAACGCTGGGCGGAAAGCGGCGAATGCCTGCTGCTGACGGTCGAGCTCGATGCGCCCAATCCTGACGAGCCGCCGCGCCTGACCGTGCGCTCGGCCCGACCGCTGACCGCGGTGAGCGGGGCGACCGCGATGCAGTTGAAGGCCGATATCGCCACGCATGACGCGCTGCTCGAACTCAAGATCGCGCTCGATGTCGAGGACGAGGGCGATTTCGTCGGCAATGGCGAGGTGGTGGTGCGGCTCGCACTCGAAGGCGGCGGGCAGGCGCAATTGCGGCTTGGACGCAGCTTCCTGCTCAATGGCGAGATGGCCGAGCGGCTGGCCGAAGTGCCGGGGATCAGCAATGTCGAGCTGGTGCCGGTCAAGAGCAAGGCGGCCTTGCGCCTCGTCGCCTGAGGCGTTGCTCCCAACGAAAAAGGGGCCGGATCGCTCCGGCCCCTCTCGCATTCGTCAGGCGGGTGAGGATTACATCCCCGAACCCGGACCGTAGGTCACTTCCACGCGGCGGTTCTGCGCTTCGCGCACACCGTCGGCGGTCGGAACGCGCGGCTGGGTTTCGCCGAAGGCTTCACCCGTGATCCGGCCATCGGGCACGCCGCGTCCGGTCATGTAGCTGCGCACCGAGGCGTTGCGGCGTTCGGCGAGGCCGACGTTGTAGCTCGCGCGGCCCGAGGTGTCGGTGTGACCCGCCAGCATCACGCGCGCCGAGCCGCAATTGGCATAGGCGGTGATCGCGTTGTCGAGGATGGTCGACGCTTCGGCCGTGATGTCCGACTTATCGAAGTCGAAGAACACGATGTAGGGTCCGGTGCTGCATGCCGGCTTGGGCGGCGGCGGCGGCGGGGGCGGGGGAGGCGGCGGCGGGGGGGGCGGCGGCGGCGGCGGGGGCGGCGGGGGCAGGACTTCCTTGCCGCCGAAGTTGTAGACGACGCTCGCGAGGATCGAGTGCGTGTTGTAGTCGATCTCGAACGGGGTGCCGTTTTCGGCCGTCAGCCCGAGATTGTCGATGTTGAAGAAACGATACTTCAAACCGAGATCGAGGTTGTCGCTGACCGCGAAGCGCAGTCCGGCCAGAGCCTGCCAGGCAAAGCCCACCGCATCGTCATCGACCACTGTGCCGAGGCCTGCGACTTCGACCGGCAGGTTGACTTCGGCCACGCCGGCACCGCCGCCGGCGAAGAAGGTCAGGCCGTCATCCTTGCCGAATTCGATAAGCCCGTTGATCATCCCGCTGAAGATGTCGAGATCGCGCTCGTTATCGACCACGGTGCCCGGCAGAACAACCGCGCCGGCCGGCAGGATGCCCGGGCGCAGCACGGTCAGGCCATCATAGCCCGCGTTCTTGTAGCCACCTTCGGCTTCAAGCCGGAATGCCCCGAAGTCGTAGCCGATGACTACGTCGGCATCGAGGCCCATTTTGGTATCGGCAAAGGCAAGGTTCTGGGCCGGGTCGGTCTGCGAATCGACATCGACCTGGTCTTCGAGGGTAACGCCGCCGTCGACGCCGATATAGAACTGGCCATCACGTGCCTGAGCGGGCGCGGCAATTACCGCTGCGGCGCTGGCGAGGAGAAATGCTGTCTTCTTCATAAATTTCCTTCTGCGTTCGGGCACGCGCGGACACTAGGCTTAATCCATGAAAGAACTGTGACTAATCGCGCGGTTCGTTGTCATAATTGCCCCGATTGCCAAGCAGCGCGGCCAAGGGCATGAGAACGGGTGCAATCACACCGCCATGCGCAACAATCGCGCAGGCCTACAGGAGAGAGACGCGAAATGGCCGGAACCAGGCTCGGGGCAATGCAGGACTGGACCATGCGGGTGACCGCGGTGATCGATCACGCCGCGCGCGAGGCGCCGACACGCGAGATCGTCAGCCGCTGGGCCGATGGCAGCGAAACCCGCACCAACTGGGCGGGCATCCGCCGCGATGCGCTAAAGATGGCGCAGGCGCTGCTAGCGCTCGGTCTCAGGCCGGGTGACAAGGTCGCCAGCCTCGCGATGAACCATTCGCGCCACCTCGTCAGCTGGTACGGCGTGGCGGGCATGGGCGGGGTGCTCCACACGGTGAACCCGCGCCTGTTCGACGATCAGCTCGAATATATCGTCAACCACGCCGAGGACCGCGTGCTGTGCTACGATGCGGCGTTCCAGCCGATTGTCGACCGGATGAAGAGCCGCTGGCCCACGGTCGAGCACTACATCTGCTACGATAGCGGCGCGCACAGCCCTGCGTTCGAGGACTGGATCGGCGCGCAGGACGGCGATTTCGAGTGGGTCACCGGGTCGGAGACCGACCCCTGCATGATCTGCTACACCAGCGGCACCACGGGCAATCCCAAGGGCGTGCAATACGAACACCGCTCGACCGTGCTGCACGCGATCGCCGGTTTGCAGACGGCCGCCTTCAATTTCAGCGCGTCCACTGTCATGCTGCCGGTGGTGCCGATGTTCCACGCCGCGAGCTGGGGCCTGCCCTATGCCGGCGCGATGGCAGGGATCAAGTTCGTGTTCTCGACCGTGAACGATCCCGCCGTGCTGCATGAACTGATGCTGCGCGAGGGCGTGACCGACAGTGCGGGCGTGCCGACCGTGTGGCTGGCGCATTTCCAGCATTGCGATGCCAATGGCCTCGACCTGCCGCCGCTCAAGGCGGCCACCATCGGCGGCTCTGCCGCACCGCGTTTCATGATCGAGCGGCTGCTCAAGAACGGCACCCGCGTCCAGCATGCCTGGGGGATGACCGAGACCTCGCCGATCGGGACGCTCGGCGGGCCGACCTGGGACTGGGACAGCCTGACGCTCGAACAGAAGGTCGAGAAGACCGCGATGCAGGGCCGCCCGATCTTCGGCGTGCAGCTGCGCACGGTCGATCTTGATGACATGGTCACCGAACTGCCGCGCGACGGGGTGACGAGCGGCGCGCTCCAGATCCGCGGGCCGTGGGTGATCAAGCGTTACTTCAAGGCCGAACAGGATGCGGTCAACAACGAGGGCTGGTTCGACACCGGCGATGTCGGCATCCTCCACCCCGACGGCACGCTGCAACTCACCGACCGCACCAAGGACGTGATCAAGTCGGGCGGCGAGTGGATCAGCTCGGTCGAGCTCGAAAACGCCGCCTGCGGCCACCACGCCGTGGCCGAGGCCGCCTGCATCGGCATCGCTCACCCCAAATGGGACGAGCGCCCGGTGCTGTTCGTGGTGAAGAAGGCGGGCGCCGAGGTGACAGGCGGCGAGATCATCGAACACCTGAAGCCGCTGATCGCCAAGTGGTGGCTGCCCGATGCGGTCGAATTCGTCGACGACATCCCGCACACCGCCACCGGCAAGATCAGCAAGAAAGACCTGCGCGACCGCTTCGCGGATTACCGGCTTGCCTGAGATGACGATCCGGCCTGCGCGCCCCGGTGACGCGCAGGCCGTTTGCGACATCTATGCCTGGCACGTCGCCAATGGCACCGGCACTTTCGATGTGACGGGGCCGGATAGCGGGCAGTGGGCGGTCAAGATTGCCGACATCACCGCGCGCGGCTGGCCCTTCCTCGTCGCCGAGCAGGATGGCGCGGTGGCGGGCTATGCCTATGCCACCCAGTTCCGCGAGCGCGCCGCCTATGCCCGCACTTGCGAGGACAGCATCTATGTCGCCGACGGGTTTGCAGGCGAGGGAATCGGCACGCGCCTGCTCGAAGCGCTGGTCGCGGCGGCGCGGGCGTGCGGGTTCGAGCAGATGATCGCGGTGGTCGGCGGCGCCGGCCCCGTCTCGATCGCGCTCCACACCAGATGCGGGTTTGCCCATGCGGGGCGGCTCAGCAATGTCGGCTTCAAGTTCGGGCGCAGGCTCGATACGGTCTATATGCAACGCGATCTGACGGAAGAGGACTAAAGGCCCATGGCTTGTGAAACCTATATCGACCCTTCGCCGGCCAATTTTCAGGCCTTCAAGGAGCTGCCGCGCGACACGCCGATCAACATGCTCAACCTGCTGCTCTATCGCGATCTGGCGGAATATCCCGAGGGCCACGAGCACGCCGGCAAGGGCTGGAGCGGGCAGCGGGCCTATGAGGAATATGGAAAGACCAGCGGCCCGATCTTCCAGCGCGTCGGTGGCTCGATCCTGTGGCGCGGGCGGTTCGAGACGATGGTGACGGGGCCGGAAGGCGAGCGCTGGCATGACGGCTTTGTCGCGCAATATCCCAACGCAGGCGCGTTCTTCGAAATGATCAAGGACCCGGCGTATCAGCTTGCGGTGGTCAACCGCACGGCGGCGCTGGTCGATAGCCGGCTGGTGCGTTTCGCTCCGGGTGAGGCGGGCGAGGGGTTCGGCTAGGGCACTACGGTGTCGAGGTGATCAGCAAGTTCTGCAAGCCCGTGCATGCCGTTCGACACCTCGAACTTGCGTCCATCGACGAACGTGAAACGCCAAGTATCCTTCCATTCGATGTAATCGAGCGACTCTATTGATGAAAATTCATAATGCTTGTGTCGACCGAGAAAGCTCTCTCGTACTTCGCCATCACGCCACGATATTTTTCTCAAATATCCTGTTGTGAGAATATAAATAAAGACGAACCCAAAAAGGAAGAAAAGTCCAATAAAGGGTAAAGCTTGATCATCACTTTTTAATTCAGAAAATTCAGCTCTTAAAAGCAATATCCACATAAATCCCCAGAGAAGGGATGATATTGCTAATCCGAAATGAAGAACGAGATGAGGCTTAAGGAAACGCCATCCATTTCCGTCAATCCCAGCGGGTTTTTCAAACTTGGCAGCTAGCCAATAAAGGGCCCAAACGAGCAGGCCAGGAACAACGATTTTCAGAACCATTTCCATGGCTTGTTGCTAGCGCGGAAGTTTCTAAAAGAGGGTTAACTGCCAACCCACCTCCGGTGCCCTGAACCGCGGGCAATCCAGCTCCAACCGAGTTTTGGCGATCCCCGCCCTGCGGCGCGATCAAACCTCCCGGAGCCGCGGCATCAGTTCCACAAAAGTGCCGGGCCGGTTACGGGCATCGAGCTGCTCCGCCACAATCCCGTCCCACCCGTCCTTAACCGCGCCATTGGAGCCGGGCAGGGCGAAGATATAGGTCCCCCGCGCCACCACCGCGCAGGCGCGTGACTGGACGGTGCTGGTGCCGATGCTCTTGTAGCTGAGCCAGCGGAATAGCTCGCCGAAACCGGGGATGTCGCGCGCGCCGTCGATCATGGAAAGCGCCTCGGGGGTGACGTCGCGCCCTGTCAGGCCGGTTCCGCCGGTGCTGACGATCGCGTCAATCGCGGGATCATCGATCCACGCCTCGAACTGCGCGGCGAGGAGCTTGGCGTCATCCTTGACGATCATCCGCGCGGCGAGATTGTGGCCTGCGCTTATCACCCGCTCGGTCAGAATATCGCCCGAGGTGTCGGTTTCAGGCGTGCGGGTGTCGGACACGGTCAGCACCGCGATATTGATCGGCTTGAAGGCGCGGGTCTCGTCGATCGCCATCAGGGTTCCAGCCTTGCAGAGCGCATTGTCTGCGGGCGCGGGAACTCGGGCCACAGGCCCTGCGCCAGCGCGCGGCGGCTGGGCGAGGGGACGCCGGCTGCGCGTTCATACATCCAGTAATTGCGCATCACGATCGCGACATAGCCGCGCGTTTCCCAATAGGGGATCGATTCCATCCACAGCAGCGGATCGTTCTGGTCGCGGATCTCGTAGTTCCAGCGCCCGACCGGGGTGAGACCAGCGTTATAGGCCGCCATGATCTTGGGCAGCGCGCCGCCGGTCGCCGGACTATCGCGCAGCATTTCCAGATGCCGCTGGCCGTAAGCGAGATTGACCTGCGGATCGTTCAGATCCTCGTAGCTCGCGCCAAGGCTCAGGCGGCCCGAATGGTCGCGCGCGGTGCCGGGCATGATCTGCATCAGCCCGCGGGCATTGGCGGGGCTCACCGCGTTAGCGCGGAAGTTCGATTCCTGCAGCGCATGGGCAAAGGCCAGCGCCGGATCGACCTGCCACCCGCCGACCGGCTGCCAGCGCGCCACCGGAAAGCGCAAGGCCGGATCGCTGCGGGTGCCATAGGGCGCGTTATGCGCCATCCACAGCTGGGTTGCGGGTAGGCCGAGCTCGCGCGCAAGCCGGGCAAGCGAGTCGTACTGGCTGGACGGGCCGATCCGGGCCTCGTGGCGCAGCACTTCGTCAGCCAGCGCGGGACGGCCCACCTCGGTCAGCGCCACCGCGACGCGGACATTGGCGCGGCGCGAGAGCTCGTCCCAGTCCTGCTGGGCGAAAGGCTGGGCCGGGGCATGGGCGGGCAGCTCGATCCCGAGCTGGTCCGCCGCGAGCATTCCGTAGAGCGTCTCGTGCATCTGCGCTGCGGCATTGAGGTGCTGCTGCGCCTGACCCGGCTCGCGGCAGCGCACCAGCGAGCGGTGCGCCCAGTAATGCCCCGCAGCGGCGAGTTCGACATTCGAGGCGCGCGCCGCGGTGCGGGCAAAGGCGTCGCCCGCCAGCGCGCATTGGCCGAGCCGCCATGCGGCCAACCCCTCGACCCACGCGCCCTCGGCCACCCACTCGCCCGAGCCTTCAGCCACGGTGCGCGCCAGTTCGAGCGCGGCGGGATCATTGTTTTCGATATAGTGGCTCCACGCGACCCGCTGGCGCCACTCGGCGCGCGCATCGCTGGAGAGGGAGGGGTCGCCCTCGGCGAGCAGGCGCTGGGCCTCGGTCGGGCTGTCGGCCTTGATCGCCTCGAGGATCGCGGCCGAAGTGGCGGCCGGCATGGTGCCGTCATTGGCGGGTCGGGGCAGAATGCGCTTGGGGGCGGAGGGCTGGCGGGCAAAGCCCTGCTCGCTCGGCAATGCGGGGAGATATTCGACCCCGCGCTTGGCGCCCATCCGCACCAGCTGTTCGGCCTGCGGCAGATCGGTTCCGGCGTTGAACCAGGATGTGATCTGCTCGGCCGAGATCTTGGGGCTGTTGGCGTGGGTGTAATATTCGGCGCGGGCGAGCTGGGTCAGCACGCCATCGGGGCGCGCGGCGAGCAGGGTCTCGACCTCGCCCCATTGCTCGGCATCGATCATCGCGAAGAGCTGGCGGTAATAGGTGCGCTCCTCGGCCGAGAGCACGGGGGCGAGCGCGGTCTGGGCCTGCGCCTCGCCATCCCAGCGCGCGACCAGATCGCCCGATTGCGCCGCCGCAGCCGAGGGCGCAAAGCCCAGTCCGAGGCCCAGCGTCCCCAGCGCGATGGCCGCCCATGCGGGCCTTGCGCGCTTCAGTGTATCGCCGACCATTCCATCCATCTCCGCCAGAACCGCGCCTTGAGCGCGGGCGAGTGCAACATTGCTTCGAGCGTTTCGCTCACCATGACCGGAACTGTGCCCGCGGCATGGTTGATTTCACGTAAACCATCTGTGCCGGCAGCGCCCAGCATCGGCGCGAGCGCTGTCCCCAGCACAAGCAGCCGCTGCGGCGCGGCGAGCGCGAGGTGATGCGCTGTCACCGCGTCCATCCCGCCCGCCGCAAGCGCCTCGAGATCGGCCATCGGCGTGTGGCAGGGGAGCGCCGCGGCGATGGTCACTGCCTCCTCGGCCAGACCCATCGCGGCAAGGATATTGGCGAGCAGCCGGCCTTGCGCGCCTTCGAGCAGGGTGCCGCGATCCGCCTCTTCGGGCTGGGGCACCAGCACCATCAGCGCAGCACCCGCTGGCCCGCGCGGTGCGACCCGGGGAAAACCGCTGGGAGCGCCGAGCGCCGGCGCCGCCAGCCACCAGGCGCGGAAGGCAGCAAGATCGGCCGGCGGCGATTCGCCCAGCAGATCGATGCGTGCAGGCTTGGGCGCTTCGACCGCAGGCGCGATGCGGGAAGGGGCGGGGTGCTCGCTTGCCGCTGCGGGCGCGGCGCTCCCCGTCTGGCGGCGCGCAGGCGCGACCGCCGTGCCGGCCGCAGGGGCAGCGCCAAGCGGCGCATCGGCCAACCACGCCGTAGCGTCATCGCGATAGTCGCAGTCGACCCCGGCTGCCTGCCACCAGGCAAGCGCCGCCTCGAATTCGCGCGCAAGAGTGAGATCGGGTCTGGTCATGCTGATGCAGGCAGGTCTTGACTGTCCCGCCCCCGCTTAGCAAGTGAACCACACAAGCAATTCGCCGGAATGTGCGGCGGGCGCGCCAAAACTTGTCGAGGATCAGGAAAGCCCCATGAGCGAACGTGAATCAATGCCCTGCGATGTCGTGATTGTCGGCGGCGGGGTGGCGGGCCTCGCGGCGGCGATCAAGCTCAAGCAGATCAATGCCGAGCTTGAGGTTATCGTGCTCGAAAAGGGCTCGGAAATCGGCGCGCATATTCTCTCGGGCGCGGTGGTCGATCCCAAGTCGCTCGACGAATTGCTGCCCGAATGGCGCAACCAAGGCTGCCCGATGGCCGAGACCACGGTAACCGATAACTGGCACTGGGTGCTGTCCAAGAACGGCAAGACCTCGCTCCCCCACGCGATCATGCCGCCGCTGATGAGCAACCATGGCTGCTACACCGGAAGCCTCGGCAGTCTCACCCGCTGGCTGGCCGAACAGGCCGAAGGGCTGGGCGTGATGGTGTTCCCGGGCTTCCCGGCGGCCGAAGTGATGATCGACGAGGACGGCCGCGTGGCCGGCGTTATCACGCAGGACATGGGCATTGCCGCTGATGGCAGCCACAAGGGCGAATATACCCCCGGCATGGAAATCCACGCCAAGTATACGCTCTTTGCCGAGGGCGCGCGCGGCAACCTCACCAAGCAGATGAAGGCGCGCTTCGATCTCGAGGCGAACTGCCAGCCGCAGGTTTACGGCCTCGGCATCAAGGAATTGTGGGATATCGACCCCAAGAAGCACAAGCCGGGCCGCGTGATCCACACGCAGGGCTGGCCGCTCACCGAAAGCGACAGCTGGGGCGGGGGCTTCCTCTACCATCAGGCGAATGGTCAGGTGGCTTTGGGCTTCGTGACCGCGCTCGATTACAAGAACCCCTGGGTCT
>JBKDUW010000075.1:0-3553 GCA_046339235.1 Erythrobacteraceae bacterium
CACCAGCCGAGTCGCCTCGCGGGGAGGGACGCCATCATGCTCACCACATCACCGCCCGTCTGCTTCGTGCTGGCCGCCGATCTTGCGCGCACGCGCAGCTTCTACACCGACGTTCTGGGCCTTACCGAAACCGGCGAAGACCCCTTCGCGATCAGCTATGATCTGGCCGGCACCTTGCTGCGGCTGACCAAGGTCGAAGGCCACGTGCCCAGCCCGCACACCGTGCTCGGCTGGAAGGTGACCGATATCGAGAACGTGATCGACGCGCTGACTGCCAAAGGCGTGAGCTTAGCGGTCTATGACGGCTTCGGCCAGGACGCACGCGGGATCTGGACCGATCCCGGCTCAGGCACAAAAATCGCGTGGTTCCACGATCCCGAAGGCAACAACCTCAGCCTGACGCAGTTCGGTTAGGGCCGAGGGCGTAACCTAGAGGTTTCGGCCCAGGGTCTCGAAGCTGTCGTCACCAGCGCCAACGCTGTCGCGCACCACGGCGATCCCGGCGGCCTTCTGCGCCTTCAACTCCGCCTTCAGCTTGGCCGGATCGCGGGCGAGGACGAAGCCGAAGCTCACCCCGCCCTCCTTGCCGATCGTCGCGTGGTGAAGCTTGTGCGCCTGCACCAGCCGCTTGGCGTAGCCCTTGCGCGGCACCCAGCGCCAGTAGCGCTGGTGGACGAGGCCATCATGCACCAGCGTGTAGATGATCCCGTAGAGCGTGATCCCGACCGCAAACCACCACAGCCAGTCCCAGTAGAGCGAGCCGTAGATATACATCGCGGCGTTGATCGTGCCGAACACCACCGCGAACAAATCGTTCTTCTCGAGCATATTGTCATGCGGCTCGTGATGGTCGCGGTGCCAGTCCCATCCCCAGCCGTGCATGATGTATTTGTGCGCCACCCAGGCGAACAGCTCCATCCCGACCAACGAGGACATGACGGTGAGGAACACTTCGAGCCAGCTCATGCGAGCACCTTCTCAGCAAGTTGGGCGCGGCCCACCCCGGCCCGCTTGGCGGCGGGCAGGCCCCACCACGGCACATCAGGCCGGTGGTGATGTTCGAGATGATAGCCGAAATGGAAGCAGGTGGCGAGGCTGGCCAGCGTGCCAAAATCGTTGCTGCGCGCATTGTGGCGATCGGCAAAGGGCTGCTCGGCGCGGTGGCAATGCGGGCGGAAGGTGCCGAAGTAGAAAAGCTGGAGCGACGATCCCAAGGCAGGGAGGCCGTAAAGCAGCACGATCTGCACCATCGGAATCCCGATCACCAGCCAGTAGATGCCTACGACAGTGTGGACGTAAAGGATCGAGCGCCAGCCGAAATAGCGCCGGAAGAAGGTGCCATCCCAGCGCAGGAAATCATCGGGGTGGTGCTCGTCGAAATCGGGATCGCCGGCATGGCCCGACAGCTTGTGATGGATGAAATGGGCATCGCGCATCTGCTTCCACGCAAAGCCAGCATAGAGTGCCAGCAACACCGCACCAATCGCGCCATTAATCCGCGGATGGCCCGGCACAAGGCTGCCATGCATCGCATCATGGCAGACAATGAACACGCCCACCGAAAGCCAGCACTGCACCATCGCCATCATCAGCGCGACAGGCCAGTTCGACCACGTCAGCTCAAACACGAACATCCCGTAAGCGTGAAGCCCGAGCCAGCTGCCCGCGATGGTGAGCGCCAGCGCAAGGCCAACCGCGCGCTGGGCGCTGCGGGCAGGAAGGGAGAAGTGCGGGTTCATCTCAAGTGGATACGCGCGCGGCAGTCATAGGGTTGCGTATAGAAGCCTGACGCCGGGGTGCAATTGCGTTTAGCGGAAGCGCGGGTCAACGCACCTCAACGCCCTTCCAGAAGGCGATGCGATCCTTGATTTCGGCCGCAGCATCCTTCGTTTCGGGGTAATACCACGCGGCATCGGGATTGGTCGCGCCGTCAACGCTCAGCGAATAGTAGGAGGCAACGCCCTTCCAATGGCAGGTGGAATGGGTGCTGCTGGCGACAAGATATTGTGCGTTCACATCGCTGCGCGGGAAATAGTGGTTGCCCTCGACCACCACCGTTGCGTCGCTTTCGGCGATAACCGCACCGTTCCAACTTGCCTTGACCATAGGGCCCTTGCCTTTCGTGACCGAGCGCCCGCCTCAGGATGCGCTAGCGGCAGTGTCCATCCTTTCGCCCCCGACCGCAAGCGCCTGCAAGCGCCCGCAAGCAATTGCCGCGTCAGCCGAACAGATAGAGCTTCGTGTCCGCATTCTCGCGGCGCCACATCACGCTATCGAGAAAGTAGTGATGGACGTTGATGAAGATCCAGAAAACGAACAGGAATAGTACCCCTGCAATCGCTTGCCGGTCATAGGGCACAAGGCTGTCGGCCAGCATCGGAATGCCCCAGAACCCGAGGAACCCCAGCACCGCGCCGGTCAGCACAAAGCCCGCCATATGCGCGACAGGGTCGGCGCCGAAAACGGCCCGGATGAACGAGCCTTTCCGGTAGTCGTCGGAAGCCAGCTGCGCCTTTTCGTAGTTGAGCTGATAGCGCCACACGACCGTCATGTACTGGAGCGAGTGGAGCGCCGGCACCACCAGCACCCAGAGCAGATTGACGTCGACGAACAAGAGCCACAAATAGAGGCCCACGCCATAGGCGACGACGCCGTTGACCGGAAGCGCGCGCTTTTCCTGCCAGTGCATCGCCAAAGCCCAGACCGACAGCGCGGTCGTTACGAAGGCGGCAAGGCTTGTCACGATGAAGACCGGCTGGGGCACGGCAAAGCTGTAATAGGCAAGGCCCCAGAGATTTTCCTGACGGACCGCGAGATTGAGGCTCACCCAGACAGCGAGCCAGACCGCGTAGCAATTGGCGAGCAGGATCTTCTTTGTCCGATCGGAGAGATACCGCCGCTTCAGTGCAGCATCGACCATCAGCATGCCATAGCCCTGCTTGGCGTAGTGCCAGCCGACCGTCAGCGCCATCAGGTTGGCGTCGTAGCCGAGCAGCCGCGTGTCAGCGGCAAGCGCGCCATAGGCGAGGAAGGCTGCCAGCAGCACCGGAACTATCAGGCCGGCCAAGAGATAGCGCGCCTGCATCTTGCGCCCGAGCGAATTGCCGAACGCCTTCTTCGCGTAGCCGCGATAGAAGATCTGATAGCTGTGCGCGAAGTGCGGGTGGTTCACCAGATTGGCGGCCACTATCATCAGGGTTGCAAGCTGGAGCTTGAGGCCTTCTTCTGGCAGCATGAAGATGAAGGGAAGCAAAAGCAGCGAACTTCCGCCGAGGCAGAAGAAGTCGATTTTGGGGCCGAACAGGTAGCGCGGCTCGGGGGCGCTGACATCAGGCGCGGCCGCGCCGGCTGTTTTGGGATCGGCAAGCTAGTCGATCGTTGCCGTCGAATGCATATTCAGGATCACCATCCCCCTGCCCGAACCAGATGAACCGCGCGCCGACCTGTCGCCCTGCAGTCCGCTTGCGCACCTGCCGTGCCGGTCGCGCGTTCACAAAACCACGGTACCCGCTTAGCAAATTATCCTTAATGAAGGTTTGAGAGGTCGCGCAGA
>JBKDUW010000076.1:0-3763 GCA_046339235.1 Erythrobacteraceae bacterium
AACGCCGCATGATTGCCTGCCTGACGCCGTGTCCGCGACACCACGAACAGTTCACCGAGGAATTCTGACGATGGCGCTCGAAATCCTAATCGTCGATGACGAACGCGATATCCGCGAACTGGTCGCCGGCGTGCTTGGCGATGAGGGCTATGTCTGCCGCACCGCGGCAGACAGCACCGGCGCGCTGGCCGCGATCGACGAGCGCCGGCCGAGCCTGGTGCTGCTCGATGTGTGGCTTCACGGCAGCCAGATGGACGGCCTCGAACTGCTCGATGCGATCAAGGCGCGCGAGCCGGGCCTGCCGGTGATCATCTTCTCCGGCCACGGCAATATCGATACCGCCGTGGCCGCCGTCAGCCGCGGGGCGATGGACTTCATCGAAAAGCCGTTCGAGGCCGAGCGGCTGCTGTTGCTGGTCGAACGCGCGACCGAGACCGAACGCTTGCGGCGCGAGAACAGCCGCCTGCGTGAGGGAAGCTGGGGCAGCGCCGAATTCACCGGCAATTCGCCCACCATCAACGGGGTTCGCGCCACGCTCAAGCGGGTTGCCAATACCGGCAGCCGGGTGCTGATTTCCGGGGCTCCGGGCGCGGGCAAGGAGGTGGCCGCGCGGCTGCTGCACGCATGGAGCGGCCGCGCGAACGGTGCCTTCGTGCTGGTCAATTCTGCACGGATCACGCCTGAACGCTTCGAACAGGAGCTATTCGGCGAGGAAGCGAACGGCAAGCAGGTGCGACCCGGCCTGCTCGAACTGGCCGATGGCGGCACGCTCTATCTCGACGAGATCGCCGATATGCCGCTCTCGACGCAAGCGCGGATCTTGCGCGTGCTGACCGATCAGAGCTTCGTGCGCGTGGGCGGTACGCGGCAGATCGGGGTGGATGTGCGCGTCGTTTCCTCCACCACCCGCGACCTCACCGTGGAAATGGCGGAAAAGCGGTTCCGTGAGGATTTGTTCTACCGCCTCAACGTGGTGCCGGTGGCGATCCCCTCGCTCGCCCAGCGGCGCGAGGATATCCCGGTGCTTGCCGAGCATTTCTTCACCCGCTACTCGAACGATCAGGGCCTGATGCCGCCTGTTGTCTCGTCCGAAGCGATGGCGACGCTACAAGCCTATGACTGGCCGGGCAATGTCCGCCAACTGCGCAATGTGGTCGAACGGACGATCATCATGACCCCGCGCGAAAAGCTCACCACGGTCGAACCCGATATGCTCCCGGCCGAAATCACCGGCGGGCAGATCGGCATGACGGGCGATAATCTCGCCGCGATCATGGGCGTGCCGCTGCGCGAGGCGCGCGAGAGTTTCGAGCGTGAATATCTGGCGATCCAGATCCGGCGGTTTTCGGGCAATATCTCCAAGACCGCGAGCTTCATCGGGATGGAGCGCTCCGCCTTGCACCGCAAATTGAAGCTGCTCGGCATGGCCGACCGGCGCGAGGACGGCGAGGGCGAGTAAACCGCCAACCTGGCTTAACCACGCTGCAAATCAAGCCTTGTCCCCAAGGCTGGCACTTGCCATTATGCACCCATGGATCCCCGCCGCGTACCCGTGCGGCGAGGGGTGCCATTCTGCGGACCGCAAAAACCGGCCGCCAAAAATAGGAGCCAAGACCATGACCAACGGGCGAACGCTCTCACCCCGTCCGGTTGCCCGCAGTGCCGCGCCGGCCGAACAGCGCAGCGGCGAAAATGCGGGCGCCTCAAGCCGGCAGGGCATTCTTCAGGACGCCTTCCTCAACCTGCTGCGCAAGAACAAGATTCCCGTCACCATGTTCCTTGTGAAGGGCGTGAAGCTTCAGGGAATCGTGACCTGGTTCGACAATTTCTCGATCTTGCTGCGTCGCGATGGCCAGTCGCAGCTGGTCTACAAGCACGCGATTTCGACGATCATGCCGGGCCAACCGCTCGATCCCGAGCAGTTCCAGAGCCGTCCGGGCGCAAAGAAGCAGAAGCTGCTGCAGGATGTGTTCCTCAGCCGCGTCACCGAAGCCGACGTGCAGGTGACGATGTTTCTCGTCAACGGTGTGATGCTCCAGGGCCGGCTCGCGGCCTATGATCTGTTCTGCATGATGCTCGAACGCGACGGCGCGGTTCAGCTGGCTTACAAGCACGCGGTCTCCACCATCCAGCCCGCCGGGCCGGTCGATCTCAGCGTCGGCGATGATGACGGCGACGGCGAATTCGACGATGACGGGAATGACGACTGAGCTTCGAGAGCGAATTTGATGACGAGGTAACCCGCGGTGCGCGGGCGCTGGTGCTGTGTCCCGATATCAAGGCGCTGCGCCATGATCTCGACGCATGCGAACGCCTTGCCGAGGCTGAAGGGTTGGCCATGGCGATCGGCCTCGTGATCGGACACTCGGTGGTTCTGCCGGTGCGCAAGACCCAGCCCAACACGCTGTTCGGTTCGGGGCAGGTGCAGAACATCGCGGTGTGGTGCGAGCAATATGAGGCCGAGTTGGTGATCGTCGACGGTGTGCTCACCCCGATCCAGCAGCGCAATCTCGAAGACAAGCTGAAACGCAAGGTGATCGACAGGACGGGCCTGATTCTCGAGATCTTCGGCGAACGCGCGGTCACTGCTGAAGGCCGCCTGCAGGTCGAACTGGCACATCTCGATTACCAGCAGAGCCGGTTGGTGCGCAGCTGGACCCACCTTGAACGCCAGCGCGGCGGCTTCGGCTTTCTTGGCGGGCCGGGTGAGACCCAGATCGAGGCCGACCGGCGGATGATCCGTCAGCGGATGGGCCGCTTGCGGCGCGAGCTCGAACAGGTGCGCAAAACCCGCACACTCCACCGCGAGCGCCGGGGGCGGGCGCCGTGGCCGGTGATCGCGCTGGTCGGCTATACCAACGCCGGAAAATCGACGCTGTTCAACCGCTTGACCGGCGCCGAAGTGATGGCCGAGGATCTGCTGTTTGCGACGCTCGACCCGACAATGCGCGCGATCGGCCTGCCCGGGGTGGAAAAGGCGATCCTTTCGGATACCGTGGGCTTCATTTCCGATCTGCCGACGCAGCTGGTCGCGGCTTTCCGTGCGACGCTTGAGGAAGTGACCGGCGCCGATCTCATCTGCCACGTGCGCGACATGGCCAATCCGAGCCATCCGGCGCAGAAAAAGCAAGTGCTCGAGGTGCTTGCCGATCTCGGCGTGGTCGCCAAGGATACCGGCGACAGCACCATCCCGATCCTTGAAGTCTGGAACAAGTGTGACCTGTTAGACGGCGAAATGCTTGCCGAATTGCGCGAGGCAGCGGGAGCAAAGGAAGCGGTGATCCTGTCAGCGGCGACGGGCGAGGGCGTCGCGGCGCTTGAGGAGCGGATTGCGGGGTTTCTGACCGGCGCGGCGCAGGAATTCAGCTTCATCCTGCCGCTAAGCGACGGGCGAAGGATGGCGTGGTTGCACGCCCATGGTGAGGTGCTGGCGGAGGAAGATGCGGGCGACGGAGCCACCGGTCCGCAACGCCGTGTGACCGTGCGATTGAACCCCAAGGAGCTGGGGCCCTTCGCGACACTTGATAAGTAAGTTCAGGTCGTCATTCGGCTTTCTTGACCTGCTGCCACAAGGCTTCCTGAACATCGAGCGACAGGCTGGGGAAGGCCTCTCCGGCAAGATCCTCCATCCCGCGGAAGCGCCGCTCGAACTTGGCGTTGGCTGCGCGCAGGGCATCCTCGGCACTGATCCCGTGAGCGCGGACAAAATTGACGACGGCGAACAACAGGTCACCGGCTTCCTCGAACCTGGCTTGATCCGAGG
>JBKDUW010000077.1:0-3892 GCA_046339235.1 Erythrobacteraceae bacterium
GACACTTCAATGTATGTCGGTGGGCCTGACCACCATGCGTGTTAATTTATTGCCCTTGGTTACGGTGTCTAGCACCATCGCCTCGACCAGACGCGCGCTGGTATCGTCGGGCACTGGCAGCAGCGCATCGAACAGCGAATCAATATCGGCCTGCACCTGCGCGATGGCATCGCCCAGCACCGTCGTTCCTACTTCTGCCAGCATCGCTCTCAGCTCTCCGCGTCGAAGGCCTGGGTGCCGGTTGCCCGGCCATCGGCCCCGGTGACGATCCGCTCAATCCGCGCCTGCGCGGCATCGAGCCGCTGCTGACACGCTGCACGCAGCGCCTCGCCTCGTTCATAGAGGCTGATCGACTGATCGAGCGGGACATCCCCGCGCTCAAGCGCCTGCACGATCTGTTCGAGCGCGGCCAAGGCCTGCTCGAAACTCATCTGCCCGATATCCTGCGCCGGCGGCGCGGCGGTGTTGCCCTCGTCCATGTCCGGCAGCATTGACGCGGCAGCCGTGTCCGGTCAAGGCTGCGAGGCAACGGGGGGGGATTACCTAACAGGGAATGGCCAACACATGTTGAAATGGATCATCGCCTACCTCGCGGCGGCTGTCGCCTTTGGCGTTCTGGATGCAATCTGGCTGCGCTGGGCCGCCGGGAACCTCTATCGCCCGGTCATCGGCGAGATCATGGCGAAGGATTTCAATGTCGCTGCCGCTGGCGCGTTCTACCTGATCTATGTGGCCGGGATGACCTGGTTTGCGATCAAGCCGGGGATCGAGGCGGGCGCGGTGCAGCCGGCGCTGCTCAACGGAATTCTGCTGGGCGCCTTGTGCTATGCCACCTTCGATCTCACCTCGCAGGCGGTGTTCAAGGTATGGGCGACCCATATCAGCGTGCTCGACATCCTGTGGGGCGCCTTTGCCACTGGCGCTGCGAGCGCCGCTGCGACCTATGCTGCCTTGCGGTTCGCGCCTGCGGCGGGCTGACCCACACCCATGTTCATCGGCCATTTCGCCCCCGCCTTCATCGCCGCAGCGGTAAGCCCGCGCAGCCCGCGGCTGGGCACGCTGTTCGTGGCGGCCCAGTTGGTTGACTGGGGCTTCTTTGCGCTTGCCACCATCGGTGTGGAGCGGATGCGGGTCGATCCGGCGGCGAGCGTGATGGTGCCGTTCGACCTCTATGATATGCCCTATACCCACAGCCTGATCGGGGCGGCGCTATGGGCCTTTGCCTGTCTGGCGGTGGTCGGGATCGGCCAGCGCAGCCTGTTTGCCGGGCTCGTGGCAGGACTGGTGGTGCTGTCGCACTGGCCGCTCGACTGGCTGGTGCACGTGCCTGACCTGACGCTCAGCGGCGATCCGCCCAAGCTCGGACTTGGTCTGTGGAACTATCCCGGCGTGGCCATGCCGCTCGAAATCGCGCTGACCCTCGGCGCTTTTGCCTATTACGTGCGCCGCACGCGCGGCCCCGTTGGCCCGCCGCTGGTGCTGCTGGCGGTGATGCTGCTCCTGCAGGCGATCAACTGGTTCGGCCCGCACCCCGACAGCGCCGGGCTGTTCCTCTACCTCCAGGCCCTGCTCGCCTTTGCAGTCATGACCGCGCTGGCGGTCTGGGTCGGGGAGAATCGCTGGTTCCACAAACGCGGCGGCTTGGCCTTCGGCGAGCAGTAATCTAGGGGGCGGCCCAAGGAGTCCCGGACATGACCGCCATCACCCCCGAAATCGTCGAACAGCACGGCCTTTCCGCCGAGGAATACGAGCGCGTCCTCCATGCGCTGGGGCGTGAGCCGAACCTTGTGGAACTCGGCATCTTCTCGGTGATGTGGTCGGAGCATTGCAGCTACAAGTCCTCGCGCCTGCACCTCAAGAAGCTGCCCACCGCGGCGCCGTGGGTGATTTGCGGCCCGGGCGAGAATGCGGGCGTGATCGACATTGGTGACGGGCAGGCGGCGATCTTCAAGATGGAGAGCCACAACCACCCCAGCTACATCGAACCCTATCAGGGCGCGGCGACCGGCGTGGGCGGGATCTTGCGCGATGTCTTCACCATGGGCGCGCGGCCGATGGCTAACGCCAATGCGCTGCGCTTCGGGCGGCCCGAGCACCCCAAGATGAAGCATCTGGTGCAGGGCGTGGTCGCGGGCATCGGCGGCTACGGCAATTGCGTCGGCGTGCCGACGGTCGCGGGGGAGACCAATTTCCACCCCGCCTATGACGGTAACATCCTCGTCAACGCGATGACGGTCGGCGTGGCTGACGCTGACAAGATCTTCTATTCGGCCGCCACTGGCCTGGGCAATCCGATTGTCTATGTCGGCTCCAAAACCGGGCGCGACGGGATCCACGGCGCAACCATGGCTTCGGCCGACTTCGGCGAGGATGCTGATGCCAAGCGGCCGACGGTGCAGGTCGGCGATCCCTTCACCGAAAAGCTGCTGATCGAAGCCTGCCTCGAGTTGATGGCGACCGATGCAATCGTCGCGATCCAGGACATGGGCGCGGCCGGCCTCACCTCCTCCAGCGTTGAAATGGCCTCCAAGGGCGGTGCGGGCATCCGGCTCGACATGAACAAGGTGCCGTGCCGCGAGACCGGCATGACGCCCTATGAAATGATGCTGAGCGAGAGCCAGGAGCGGATGCTGATGGTGCTCCAGCCTGGCAAGGAAGCGATGGCCGAGGCGATCTTCACCAAGTGGGAGCTCGATTTCGCGGTGATCGGCGAAGTCACCGACACCGGACACATGGTGCTGGAATTCAATGGCGAAGTCGTGTGCGACGTTCCGCTTGCCCCGCTCGCTGACGAAGCCCCGCTCTATGATCGCCCTTACCTCTCGAAAGAAGAATACGCTGTCTGGGCGGGCATGAAGCCGCTTACGCAGGTGCCGTCGAGCGACGATATCGCCGCCGATCTCCTCACCATGATGGGCTCGCCCGACCTCGCGTCGCGCCGCTGGATCGCCGAGCAGTATGATTCGCAGGTGGGTGCCGATACGCTCCAGACCGGCGGGGATGCCGGCGTGGTGCGGGTGCACGGGACGGACAAGGCGCTCGCCATCACCACCGATTGCACCCCGCGTTACGTGTTTGCCGACCCCTATGAAGGCGGCAAGCAGGCGATTGCCGAGGCTTACCGCAACCTGTGCGCTGTCGGCGCGCGGCCACTGGCGGTGACCAATTGCCTCAACTTCGCCAACCCGCAGCGGCCCGAGATCATGGCGCAGATCGTCCATGCATTGGAAGGCATGGGCGACGCCTGCCGCGCGCTCGATTTCCCGATCGTCTCGGGCAATGTCAGCCTCTACAACGAAAGCAAGGCGACCGGCGGCGGTTCTGCGATCCTGCCCACCCCGGCGATCGGCGGCGTCGGCATTATCACCGACCTCGCCAAGATGATGACGATGCACTTCAAGCAGGCGGGTGATGCGATCTACCTCGTCGGGCCGGAGCATTGGGCCAAGCCCGATCCGACCCGCTCGCATCTCGGCCAGTCGCTATGGCTGAAGGTGATCAAGGGCCTGGAAGGCGGACGCACACCGCCGACCGACCTCACGGTCGAACGCAACGCCGGCGCGATTATCCACGAATTGATCGCCGACGGGCTGGTCAATGCCGTGCATGACCTCTCTGACGGCGGCCTTGCCGTGGCGTTCGCGGAAATGGCGCTGGCGGGCGGCATCGGCGCCGAGGCTGATCTCGCTGGCAACCCCGATTACACGCCTGCGCAGTGGTGGTTCGGCGAGGATCAGGGGCGCTATCTGGTCACCGTGCCCGATGTCGCCGCGCTCAACGCAGCGCTTGCCAAGGGTACCCGCGATGCCGAGACCGCGCAGATCGGATTCCAGCGCATCGGAACCGTGGGCGGCGATGCCGTGCTCGGCGTTGCGCTGAGCGACTTGCGCGC
>JBKDUW010000078.1:0-9899 GCA_046339235.1 Erythrobacteraceae bacterium
CGCCCCGCCCGGCACCAGCGCAGCCGCAGCAAGCGCCAGCGCGGTCCCGGCCTGCATCCAAGTGCGGTGCGCGGTATTGGCCTTGGTCATGATCATTCTTCCCTGTGTTTCTGTTCTGATGCCTGTGCCGGCGCCGGTGCTCATTCGCCACTCGCCAAAAGGCTGGCAAGATCCATCCAGTCATCCTCGCCGATCGGATCGCCCGGCGGCACGCTGACCATGCGCGGCAGGCTCGCTGCGAGCTGTTCGCGCTGAACGGGATCGACCAGACGGCGCGACAGGCTCAACGCCCAGGCGCGCTCGGCTCCGCTGGCCTTGCGCCTGGCCAGCAGCGCGCCAACGTCAGCCAGCTTCTGGTCAAGCGCGGCGGCAACCTCGGGGCTGGCATCGCCGCGCCGCGCGACCTGCGCCATTGTCGCCAGCGTGCGGTAGGCGATGCGGCGGCCGAGATCGTCACTGGTCGAGGCCAGCACGGTCTCGGTCAGTCGGTCGAGCACCTCGCCCACCCCGAGCGCGGATGCATCATTCTGGCTCTGTACCACCAGCCGCGCAAGGCGGCGCGGGGCGATGAGGGTCTGCACCGTCAGCTGCGCGGCGGCATCGGCGGCGACCAGCGGATCGAAAACCGGGCCGCCTGCCGTCGCAAAAATCTCGGTCTCGTATTGCCGGTCGGTGGTGGAGTTCTGCGCCGCCGAGAGCAGCGGCAGCAAGGCGGGCGGCACCCGCAGCGCCTCGGGGCTGAGCGTCGCCAGTACCGCGCCCAGCGCCGCGCGCTGCTGCGCGGACGCGACCGGCGTGGCCGCCTCACGCCCGCCGCCGTTCACGGCATAGGTAAAGTCGACCCCGCCGATGGTCTTGGCCGCCGCGACCAGCTGGTAGCGGTGCAACAGCCACAAGGGCACAAACCGGCGGCGCAGGTTCGCCACCGGCTCGCCGGGGCTCAACGCCGCCAGCCCGAAGCGCGACAGCGCCGCGCTGCGCACGGTCATCAGCCGGGTGAGCTCGGCCACCGGATCGGCGCCATCATCCCACAAGCCGCCCCAGGCGTAGGGGGTGTCGGCGGCGCGGGCATTATCGTCCTGACCGTAGCGGTATTGCGCTGCGGCCTCTGCGGTCTCGCGCTCGCCCGCATCGGCATAGAGCCAGCGCACCGTCGCTGTATCCCACGCGCCGATCCCCTTGGCATAGGCGTCCGAGAGGTCAGGCTTGCCATCCACCAGTCCGATACGCGGCGGGGGATAGTCCATCACCGAGGCGCGATCCTGCGTGCTCGCGGCAAAATTATGCGCAAAGCCGAGCGTGTGGCCGACCTCGTGCGCGCCCAGCTGCGCCAGCCGGTCGAGCGCGACCTTGACCGGATCATTCGGCCCGCCGCTGTTCAATTCTGCATATCCGACCAGCGCCTGATAGATCTGGATATCCTGCCGCGCGCGCAGCGATCCCAGCACCACCATGCCCTTGATGATCTCGCCGGTGCGCGGATCGACGATCTGCTGGCCGTAAGCCCAGCCGCGCGTCGCGCGGTCAACCCAGTTGACCATGTTGTAGCGCACATCGAGCGGATCGGCGCCTTCGGGCAGCATCTCCACCTTGAATGCGTCGATGAAGCCGGCCTCGGCAAAAGCATCACCCCACCAGCCGATCCCGTCCAGCAGCGCGGTGCGGATCGGCTCGGGCGTGTTGCGATCGAGATAGAAGGTGATCGGCTTTTTCACCCGCGATTGCGGCGCGGCGGGATCGGTCTTTTCCAGCCGGAAGCGGTTGGCCAGATCATAGACCACCGGCGCGCCCAGCGGCGCGGAGAAGTCCACCACCTGCGTCCCGAACCCGCCAAGGCGCGGATCGAAGCGGCGCGGGGCAAAGCCGGGCTCGGGCAGGCGCACGAAGCTGTGGTGGACGGTGAGCGTGACCTTCTTGGGTTCGGGCACGATGTTCTCGATCTCCGCTCCCGGCTTGTCGGAGACGAAGGTCTGGACGGCATCGACTTCCAGATTGTCGGGAAACAGCTTGACCGAGGCCGGATCGGCGAGGCTGAGGCCCGCATCGAGCCGGAAGCCCTGTCCGGCAATCGACGTTGCCGCGCCGACGCCGAGCACATCCTGTTCGGCATTGAGCGAGGCGGCGATCCCCAGCGTATCCATGGCAAGGAAGGGCGCGATGTCGATCACCACCCGGCCATCGCCCAGCGTTTCGGCGATCTCGGTGATCCACACGGTCGAAATGCCGAAGTCGCTCGCCACCGCCTGCTGCTGCGCCGCATCGCCGGCGGTGGCGCGGAAGCGCGGGTTTTCGAACTGCACTGCGATCTTGCCGCCGATCCGCCGGAACACGAGCAGCTGCGTATTGCCGATCCGCCCGCGATCCAGGCCGAGCGGCGCCGAGCCGAGTCCGGTCTTGAGCGCGGTGGCATAAAGCAGGCGCAGCGCCGCACCATCTTGTGCCGGGGCTGGCAGGGTGAGCAGGATGCGGCCCTTGGCAGCTTCTGTGCGGACCGGCAGCAGCTCGGTCTCGCCCGCCGGTGCGGCGATTTCCTTCGCCCCATCCTGCGCAGCCAGCGGCATCATCGGCAGCGACAGAGCCAGAAGCAGCGCCCCCAGACGCATGCGGCGCTTTACGTGCATCAACTTCCCCTTTTGCCCCCGCGCCAACCCATTTGTCAGGCGCGCGTCCACGAACGAAGGTTCATGCTGGCGCGAATCCGGGCAATCGTAAAGGAGAAGCGCGATGGATCTGCAGCTTGATGGAAAGACAGCGCTGGTGCTGGGTGCCAGCCGCGGGCTTGGGCGGGCGATTGCCGAAAGCCTCGGGGCGGAAGGCGCCGATGTCATCACCGTGGCGCGCTCGGAAAGCGGGGTCGGCGCCGCCCACCATATCGCCGCCGATCTCGACGATCCGGCGGCGCCTGCGCAGATCATCGATGCGGTGCGCGCAGGCGGCCGCGCGGTGGACATCCTCGTGCTCAACAGCGGCGGCCCGCCCACCGGCGCGGCGGCAACGACGACGCCGGACGACTTCAGCACCGTGATGGGCCGGATGTTCAACGCCCAGCTGACGCTCGCGCAGGCGTTCCTGCCGGAGATGCGGGCCCGCGGTTTCGGGCGGATCCTGACGGTGGCCTCGACCAGCGTGGTCGCGCCGATCCCCGGTCTGGTGCTCTCGAACGCCATACGCGCGATGCTGGCGTCATGGTGCAAGACGCTGGCGGGCGAAGTCGCTGGCGACGGCGTGACGGTCAATCTGCTGCTGCCGGGACAGGTCGCGACCGACCGGCTGGCGAGCCTGCACGAGGCGATGGCGGCAGGCAGCGGGATGACCAGGGAGGAGACCCTTGCCCGCGCGACCGCCGCGATCCCGGCGCGCCGGCTCGGGCGGCCGGAGGAATTCGGCGACATCGCCGCGTTCCTCGCCAGCCCGCGCGCAGGCTACATCACCGGCTGCGCGATCAAGGTCGACGGGGGGCTGACAGCGACGCTCTAGCGCCGCACATCGCCCCCGCCAGCACCAAGCGCGGCAATATCGGCAAGCGAGGCGCGCAGGAAATCGCCCGGCACCGAATGCGCCCAGGCGGCGCAATTTGCGGCAAAGGTGATCGTCGCATCGCGCGCCATGCCGGTGGCAAGCCCGTGCACCACGCCAGCGGCAAAGGCATCGCCGGTGCCGACCCGGTCAATGATGTTTTCGAGCGCGATGGTGCGGCTGACCGACAGGCCCTCGCGGTCAGCCAGTAGCCCGGTGAGGTCTTGCCGGCTGCTCGAATGCACGGTGCGGCGGGTGGCGGCGATGTGCTTGAGGCGCGGGGCGAGGCCGAACATCGCCTGCGCCGCGGCGTGGAAGCCTGCGTCCGAATCGCCCGCGCCGAAATCACCGCCCGCCATCATGGCCGCCGCGCGGCGTCCGGCAAACAGCAGATCGGCCTCGCACGACAATTCGCGTAAAGTCGCCGCCGCCTCGGCCTCGCGCCCGAGCCACAGCGAGGGGCGGAAATTGGTGTCGAAGGCGATCTGCACGCCCGCCCCTTGCGCCGCTGCCATCGCGGCGCGCAGCGCGGTGAGCGCATGATCGCCCAGCGCGGCGGTGATGCCGCTCACCACCAGCCAGTCGGCCCCTGCCAACAAGGCCGGCCAGTCATAGCGCGCCGGATCGATCATGGCGAAAGCGGACCGGGCGCGGTCATAGGTGATGCTCGCGGGACGCTGCATGGCGCCGGGCTCAAGGAAATAGAGCCCCATCCGGCTGCCTGCGACCGTGTCGGCCGCGAGCGTCACGCCCATGCCGCGCATGACCTGCTGCGCGCCTGCGCCGAGCGCATTGTCGGGCAGCGCCGTCACCAGCCGCGCGTCATGACCGAAGCCTGCCAGCGCGACCGCGACATTGGCCTCGGCCCCGCAGAAGCTCGGCTCGAGCCGCTGGTGCTGGAGCAACCGCTCGCCCTGCGGCGCGGCAAGCCGCAGCAGCACTTCGCCAAAGCTGATGATCCGCGCCGGTGTCATACCCACTTCTCCCTGCATCAGCCGCGCCACACCGGCGCGGGCAGACCGCGCACGCCAGGGCGATAGACCAACAGATCGCCCGCCTGCGGCTCGCGCACCAATTGCGCCGCGCTCAATCCCTCGCGCGCCGAGGTGACGAACAGCAGATCGAGCGCCGCCCCGCCAAAGGTGATACAAGACACCTGCGAGACCGGCAGGGCAATCTGCGCATGGTGGCTGCCATCGGGGTTATAGGCCGTCACCCGCCCGCTGCCCCATTCGGCGTTCCACAAGCGTCCGTCCGCATCGACATCCGCGCCGTCAGGATAGGCGCCGCCCGAAAGCTGCGCGAAGCTGGCAGGCTCGCCCGGCGCGCCGGTTGCCGGATCGAGCGGAAAGCGCAGGATTTCCTGCGTCAGCGTGTCGGTGAAATAAAGCACGGTGCCATCGGGCGCAAAGCTGATCGCATTGCTGATCGCGATCCCGCCGCGCAGGATGGCAGGCGCGCTGTCTGCACCATCAAGCCGGTAGAGCGATCCGCTCGCGCCCTCCGCCAGCTTGCGCTTTTCCACCATGCTCCCCGCCCAGAACCGCCCCTGCCGGTCGACCCGCCCGTCATTCATGCGGATGCCGCGATACTCGCTTTCCGTCTTGGCGAGCCATTCGCACGCGCCGTTTGCAGGCGAGTAAAGCGCAAAGCCGCTGGCAAAGGCGCAGACCAGCCGCGCCGGGTCGGCGGTCAGCCCCATCGAGCCCAATCGTTCGGGCAGACCATAACGGGTCAGCACAGCCGAGGGCCAATCGAGCCGCAGCAATTGCGCGGACTGGATATCGGTGATCCACAGGCACGACAGGCGGTGGTCCCAGACCGGCCCCTCGCCCAGCACGCAGCCGGCCGGGATGTGCGCGACCAGTTCGATTTCTGCCAGTTCCACGCGCGTCCTCCGGTTCTTCCGCGCCGTTGTTGCGTTGGCGGCGCGATTAGGCAACAGCCAGCGTAAGATGCGGCGGGGACTTTGGCGCGAAACATGACCCAGACAATCGAAGGCAGACTGCCGCTGGTGGCGATCCTGCGCGGGCTTGAACCCGAACGCGCAGTCCAGGTGGGCGAGGCGCTGGTCGAGGCCGGGTTCGACATCATTGAGGTGCCGCTCAATTCGCCCGAACCGCTCGTAAGCATCGCCGCACTGGTGGAGGCTTTGGGCCACCGCGCGCTGATCGGCGCAGGCACAGTGCTGGCCGAAGCCGAGGTCGATGCGCTGGCAGCGATCGGCGCGCAGCTGATGGTCTCGCCCAATTGCAACCCGGCGGTGATCCGCCGCAGCGTGGAGCATGGTATGGCCAGCCTGCCCGGCGTGCTGACTCCGACCGAGATGTTCGCAGCGATTGACGCCGGCGCGAGCGGGCTCAAGATTTTCCCCGCCGACATGGCTGGCCCGGCCGTGATCAAGGCGGTGCGCGCGGTGCTCCCGCGCCAAGTGCCGGTGCTTGCAGTGGGCGGGATCAGCGCGGCCAATATGGGCGATTACCTCGCCGCAGGTGCCGCCGGGTTCGGGATCGGCGGCGCGCTGTTCACCCCGGGCAAGCCGCTCGATGCCATCGCAGCCGATGCCTGCGCCATTGTCGCGGCTTACAGGGCGGCGCGCGCCGTCTGACAGAGGCGGGGTCTAGACCCGCCCTGCATCAACCACGAAATGCTGGTTGGTGATCATCCGGCTATCGTCGGCAGCGAGAAACAGCGCCATATTGGCGGCATCGCGCGGCGTGATGCGCTCTTTCAGGCAGACCGCGTCCATCCATTCCGCCTCGGCCGCGTCGGTCAGCCAAAGATCGCGCTGGCGCTGGGTGACGACCCAGCCAGGCAGGATCGCGTTCACGCGGATATTGTCCGGCCCGTATTGGCGGGCAAGCGCCTTGGTCATGCCCAGCAACCCGGCCTTGGCGGTGACATAGCCGGGCATGTCGCCCGGGCCGAGCAGCGCGGTGATCGAGGAGAAATTGATGATCGCCCCGCCCGTGCCGCCCGCCAGCATCTGGGCGATCGCACGCTGGGCGGCAAAGAAGGCGCTGTCGAGGTTCACCGCCATGCAGGCCCGCCAGCTTGCCTCGGTGGTGGCGAGCGTATCGTGGCGGGTGTCGTTGGCGACATTGTTGACCAGCACATCGAGCCCGCCCGAGGCAGAAGCAAAATCGCCGATCGCCTGCTGGAGCGCGGCCGTATCGGTGACATCGACGCAGGCGAACCACGGGGCGGCTTGGCCTTGCCTCACCACTTCGGCGCCCAGCGCATCGGCGGCATCCGCGGCGAGATCGCAGTAGCAGACAATCGCGCCCTGCTCGCTGAAGGCGGCGACCATCGCCGCGCCAATGCCGGTCGCCCCGCCGGTGATAAACACCCGCCGCCCGGCGAGGCTGGGATAGGTGGCAAAATCCTGCATCAGTGGCTCTCCCGTGTAACCTCGTCCCCGCTGCTCCCGACCAGAAAGTCGAGATCGGCGCCGAGGTGGGCCTGCATCACATGGCGGCGGTGCAGCGCGACATAGCCGCGGGTGGTGTCATAGGCCTCGGGCGGGCGGGCAGCCGCGCGGCGGGCGAGTTCCTCCTCACAGACCAACAGGTTCAGCGTGCGCGCTGCGGCATCCAGCTCGATCTCGTCGCCGGTCTTGACCAGCCCCATCGGCCCGCCAACCGAGGTTTCGGGCGAGACGTGCAGCACCACCGTGCCGAACGCCGTGCCGCTCATCCGCGCATCGGAAATGCGCAGCATGTCGGTCACGCCCTGTTCGAGCAGCTTGGCGGGCAGCGGCATGTTGCCGACCTCGGGCATCCCCGGATAGCCCTTCGGCCCGCAGCCCTTGAGCACCATGATCGATGTCGCATCGATGTCGAGCGCAGGATCATCCACCCGCGCCTTGAAGTCCTCGATGGTCTCGAACACCACCGCCTTGCCGCGAGCTTTGAGCAATTGCGGCGAGGCGGCGCTCGGCTTCATGATTGCGCCATCGGGAGCAAGATTGCCGCGCAGCACCCAGATACCCGAGGCCGGTTTGAACGGCGCGTCCGGGGTGGCGATCACGGCGGAATTGAAGATTTCCGCGCCCGCAATCTGCTGGCCGATTGTGGCGCCCGAGACGGTCTCGACCTCCAGATGCAGCTGCTCCGCCCTCGCCGTCATCAGCGCGGGCATGCCGCCGGCATAGTGCAGGTCTTCCATCAGATATTCGCCCGAGGGCATGATGTTGGCGAGGAGCGGGATGTCCCCGCCCAGCGTATCGAAATCGTCGAGGCTCAAGGGCACGCCAACACGGCCCGCCAGCGCCAGCAGGTGGATCACCGAATTGGTCGACCCGCCAATCGCGGCATGCACCTTTATGGCGTTCTCGAAGGCTTCGCGGGTGAGGAAGTGCGAGAGGCGCTTGTCCTCGCGCACCAGTTCGACAATCCGCCGCCCGGTCGCGTGCGCCATCGCCTGGCGGCCCGCCTCGACCGCGGGGATCGTGGCATTATATTTGAGCGCCACGCCGAGCGCCTCGGTGATCGCGGCAAAGCTCGAGGCGGACCCCATGGTGTTGCAGGTGCCGCGCGAGCGCGACATGCCGCTTTCGGCGGCGAAGAAGGCTTCGGGCGTCATCTCGCCGGCGCGCACCGCCTCGGAGAATTTCCACACATCGGTGCCCGAGCCAATGTCGCGCCCGCGATACTTGCCGTTGAGCATCGGGCCCGAGGAGATCACCATGGTCGGCAGGTTGACGCTGGCCGCGCCCATGATCTGGCCGGGCGTGGTCTTGTCGCAGCCGCCCAGCAGCACCACGCCGTCGATCGGATTGCCGCGGATCGATTCCTCGACCTCCATCGCCAGCAGGTTGCGGAACAGCATCGCGGTGGGGCGCATCTGGGTTTCGCCCAGCGACATCGCCGGAAACTCGAGCGGCAGCCCGCCCGCTTCCCACACGCCGCGCTTCACGTAATCGGCAAGCTCGCGCATATGCGAATTGCACGGCGTCAGTTCCGACCAGGTGTTGCAGATGCCGATCACCGGCCGCCCGTCGAAGGCGTCGGCGGGGAACCCTTGCGCCTTCATCCACGAACGGTGGATGAACCCGTCGCGATCAAGCTTGCCATAGGAGTGCGCGCTGCGCCGCTTGCCGTAATCGTCGCCCATGCCGCCCGTTTGCCCCTCGCCTCTTATGCCGAAGAGTGAACCATCGGCTGCATCGGGCCGTCCTGTCAATTCGCCGGAGCGAGCGCGGCGCGGATCATGGCGACGGCTTCGGGGCTGTTCCATTCGTAACCGCCCGCCACCCGCAGCACTTCCTTGCCCTTGGCATCGAACAGGATCGTCAGCGGCAGCGCGCCCTCGGGGCTGAACTTCGCGGACAACTGCGTTTCGGGATCGAGCCAGGGTTCGAGCCGCGCAAAGCCCTTCTCGGCAAAGAACGGCGTCACCGCCTCGGGGCCGCGCAGGTCCTGGCTGACGGTGATCACCCGCACCTCGCCATCGAGCTCGCCCGCCAGCGCGTCGAGCTGCGGCATTTCGACCACGCAAGGCGCGCACCATGTCGCCCACAGATTGACCAGCACCGGGCCGTCCTGCGCCGCCAGATCAAGCACCTTGCCCGCCGGATCGCTGAATTGCAGCGCCGGAAGCGGGGTGCCGGCGAACTTGCGGGTCGCCTCGCCCGCCGCCGCCTTGGCGCCTGTCGCCTCAACCGGTTGCGCCGGGGCCTCGCCCGCCCTATCGCATCCCGCCAGCAGCAGGAGCGAAACGGCGAGAATGAAGGGCGAGCGGGACATGACGGGCTCCGATACGGGTGCGACCAACGCGATGTGGGGCGGCCGCTTCGCTGACGGCCCTAACGCGATCATGCGCGAAATCAACGCCTCGATCCCGTTCGACAAGGCGCTGTGGCGGCAGGACATCGTCGCGAGCAAGGCCCATGTCGCGATGCTGGGCGCAGCCGGGATCATCGCCGTCGCCGATGCCGAGACCATCAGCGCGGGCCTCGCTGCGGTCGCGGACGAATATGCGGCGAACGGCGTGCCCGAGGACTGGGATCTCGAAGACATCCACATGACCACCGAAAGCCGGCTCGCCGAACTGATCGGGCCGGTCGCGGGACGCTTGCACACCGCGCGCAGCCGCAATGATCAGGTGGCGACCGATTTCCGTCTGTGGGTGCGCGATGCGTTCGCTGAGATGGACGCAGGCCTCGCCGCGCTCCAGCAGGCGCTGGTGACCCGCGCGGGCGAGGATGCGGGCAGCATCATGCCCGGCTTCACCCACCTGCAAACCGCGCAGCCGGTCACCCTGGGCCACCACCTGATGGCCTATTACGAAATGGCCCGGCGCGGCCCGGCGCGCGTTGCCGATGCGCGCCCCCCGCGGGACGAAACCCCCCCGGGCGCCGCCCCCCCGGCCCGGCCCCGCGG
>JBKDUW010000079.1:0-2518 GCA_046339235.1 Erythrobacteraceae bacterium
GATTTTTCGGATATAAAGATCGATAATTAGCAATAAAAATTCTTGGCGGAGAGGGTGGGATTCGAACCCACGTTACCGTTGCCGGTAAACCGCATTTCGAGTGCGGCGCATTCGACCACTCTGCCACCTCTCCGCGAGGCCTGTCACACGTCTGGCAAGACCGCGTGGTTGGGCGGCTAGTGACAGGAAACGCGCCCGTTAGCCCAAGCCTTTGCGCTTGCCAAGTCCCGCCGCACCACAAATTGCGGGCATATATCACACACGCACAATGCCTGCGCTTGTTTTGGGCGCGCAATGGTCCATATTGCGGCACATGGAACGCGCAGAGTTCTTCTCGACCCAGGCCGGACGCACCATCATCGCTCCCCGCCAGACCCGCGCCCGCTTCGGCATCGGCGACGTTGTCCGTCATCGCCTGTTCGATTTCCGCGGTGTCGTGTTCGATATCGATCCGGTCTTTGCCAACAGCGAGGAATGGTACCAGTCGATCCCAGAGGACATCCGTCCACAGCGCGACCAGCCGTTCTACCACCTGCTCGCCGAGAACGACGATTCCTCCTACGTCGCCTATGTCAGCCAGGGCAACCTGCTGGCTGACCCTGAAGGCGGCCCGGTCGATCACCCCACGGTGCGCCAGCTGTTCGACAGCTTCAAGGACGGGCGCTACCGGATGCGGCGTTCGCTTACGCATTGACAACCTTGTCCCGCTAAACCGGGGCGATGCAGACACCGGCAGACCCCCCGCCCGCAAATGCCCGCGCCGCGCGCCTGAAGCTGGCGCTCGAGCGGGAATTGCGTCCCGACGAGATTGTGGTGTGGCATGGCTGGCAGCTTGGCCGGCTCGATCCGCGCTCTTTCATGATCTATGTCTTTGCCGTTCCCTGGACGGCGTTCTCGGTGATGTGGACCCTCGTCGCTGCGGCAGCTGTTAGCAGCACCGGAATCGAGGGTGCGGGCCTGATCGGCTGGGCCTTTCCGCTGTTCGGGCTGCCCTTCATCGCGATCGGCTTGGGGATGCTGGCAGCACCGTTCTGGCCGGCGATCCAGCAAGGACGGGTGCTCTATGTGGTGACCGACAGCCGCGTGCTCAAACTCAGTCTCGGGCGAGCGTTGACGGTGACCACTATTCCTGCCGACCGGATCGGCCTCGCCGAGCGCCGCGAGCATCGCGATGGCACCGGAACGCTGACACTGGCCGTCAAGATCGGCAAGGACAGCGATGGGGACCGGCAGACCGAGAACTTCGTCATCGGTCTGGTTGCCGATGTCATGGGGGCGCAGGCGGCCGTCAGCCGCATTGGTGCGACGGGGATGGCGGCGCCGGGCGCAAAGTCACCGCGCCGCGGTAGCGCCTAGCTCTTGAGCTTCCAGCCAGAAAGCAGCAGCGCGTAGACACCCGCGGCCAGCACTGCGTTCAGCAGCAGCAGCCCGCCGCCCGCCGCAACCACCGCGCCGGCATCGCCGATATCGCTCTGCCCCAGAAAGCCATAACGAAAGCCCGAGATCACATAGAAGAACGGGTTGGCGCGGCTTACCCACTGGAACGCGGGATCGACGTTCTCGATAACATAGAACGTCCCCGACAAGAGCGAGAGCGGCGCGATGACGAAGTTGGTGACGGCCGCGTTGTGATCGAATTTCTCGGCCCAGATCGAGGTCGCAAGGCCCAGCGTCGACAGCAGCAGCGATCCCATCAGCGCAAACCACACCACCGCCCAGGGATGGGCCATCGCGAGCGAAACACCCGGCCACAGCGCCATCGCCAGCCCCACAGTGCAGCCCACCGCCAGCGCGCGGGTGATCGCGGCACCGATGATCCCGGCCATCAGCTCCCCCGGCGAGAGCGGCGGCATCAGATAGTCGATGATCGTCCCCTGGATCTTGCCGCCGAGCAGCGAGAAGCTGGAATTGGCAAAGGCGTTCTGCATCATCGCCATCACGATCAGGCCCGGCGCGACGAAGGTCGCAAACGGAACGCTCAGCACTTCGCGGCCCTCGCGCCCCAAGGCGATGGTAAAGATCACCAGAAACAGCAGCGTCGTGAAGGCCGGAGCCCAGATCGTCTGCGTCTGCACCTTGAGAAACCGGCGAACCTCCTTCATATAGAGGGCCAGCAATCCCACGCGGTTGATCCCGGTAATCACCGGAACGCCGCGCGGGGCAAACCGGGTGCTCCCGCCGGTCTTGTCATCAGGTGTCTTTTCAGTCACGGGGGCGATGTTGCGCAACGCGTTTGCAGGAGCAGGTTCGGCCATGGCATGGATGCCTAGGCCGCCGGGCCTGCCATGACAAGCACCCGCCGCTGACGCAGGCGACGGGCACAGGAACAGGTAGATAATATGAGCTGGACGGACGAGCGCATCGGGACGCTCAGGAAAATGTGGGAAGGCGGCGCCACCGCCAGCGAGATCGCGACCGAACTCGGCGGGGTCAGTCGCAATGCGGTGATAGGCAAGGCGCACCGGCTCGGGCTCAAGGCCCGTCCTTCCCCGGTCAAGGACAACGAGAAGAAGAAGGC
>JBKDUW010000080.1:0-10501 GCA_046339235.1 Erythrobacteraceae bacterium
ACCGGCACTTCGCTCGATGCCAGCGTCAGGGACACGAGGGTCTGGCAGTTGGCGTTCTTGCCCAGCGCCGAGGCATATTGCGGCGCCACGCCGACCGACGCACGCCCCTTCTTGGGCAAAGCCGTGTCATCGATGATCAGCTACGCGTCGTCGCCACCCACAAGCGCGTCGGCCTGCCGACAGAGTTCCTCCTTCAATGGCGCGCTGTCCCACAAGGCACCGCCAATAAAATGGTGCAGCTGATCATAGCCGATCCCGGGCGAGCGCATCGCCATCGGCTGCACGCTCTTGCGTTCCCCGGGACCGATCAACCCCTCGACATAGGCCGGGCACATCCGCGCCCTGCGCCGATCGCCCAACATCCCCACAAAGGGCGCAAGCCACTCTGCCAAATCATCGCGCCAACCATCCGCCATAGCCAGCCTCCAAAAGCTGGCACCATATGAATCACCATAAGCGACTCTTGGGAATCTGGAGGGTTCTGTGAGGTCGCGCGGTGGGACGCGGGCGTCCTGGCGCTGTGCGCGACCTCATTGAAGCCGGATTGAGCGAACCCGCTGACGCGCTCGCGACCTATGGGATTAGTGCCGCGCCGCTGGTTGCTGACGACCGATCCTGGATGATCCGGTGCCGCCATGCTGGTGAGGACGATGCCGTATTGGCGGCATAGGTCGATGTAATCGACGCGCCGAACGGATATTTGCGCGAGCATCGGGGTGGCACTGCTGCCCTGCGAGTGGATTTGCAGAACAGCAGACATGGGGGATCGTCGGCGAAAATGCCGCGCCGCTGCCACGTCTTACGCTTGGTCGAGGCCCTGATCATGACGTATCGGGCCAAGGTCGGGGTGGCCCGGTGCGCCATCGCGGCAGCGTGGCGGTGACGCGCAGAATGCCACCGCAGCATGGGCACTGGGATGGATTAAAGTGCGGGAGCCGCTTTGTGGCATCGCCCTCGGCCGCGACCGTCGCAATCGGTTCCGTCTGGATCAAGAGCTGCCGGATGGTGGCGAGCCGTGCCCGGCGGCAGCCGTTGGCAAGGAAACCATAGTGGCGAATGCGATGAAAACCGTCCGGCAGGCTGTGGATGAGGAAGCGGCGAATGAACTCGTACGGATGAAGCGACATCAGCCTGGGCGCGTTGCCATGACGGTAGTCGCGCCAGCGGAAGGTCACGCTGGTCTCGTCAGCGCTGACCAGGCGACTGTTGGCGATGGCGACCCGGTGTGTGTAGCGGCCGAGATAGGCGAGGACATGTTCGGGCGATCCGAATGGCGGCTTGGCATAGACGATCCAGTTCTTGCGCCGCAGCTTGCCGATTACTGCGGCGAAGACATCGGCATTATCAAACCCATCCAGCGTGCCGGAGAAGCGTAGTCGTCCGGCTGCATGTGCCGCTTGAAGCCGCTCGAGGAATAGCCGCCGGAACAGGCGTGAGAGCACATGGACGGGCAGGAAGAAGTTCGGTCGGCAGCCGAGCCACCGTCCATCCGAAGAAAGCGCCCCGCCGGGGACAAGGCAATGAATGTGCGGATGATGAGTTAGGGCCTGGCCCCAGGTGTGCAGAATGGCCAGAAACCCGATCTCGCCGCCGAGGTGCCTGGGATCGGCTGCGATGGTCTTGAGCGTCGTCGAGACCGCATCGAACAAGATCGCATAGACCACCGCCTTGTTGTGGAACGCGATCTCGGCGACTCCGCTCGGCACCGTGAACACGACATGGAAATAGGGCACTGGCAACAGGTCGGCTTGACGATCAGCGAGCCACCGTTCGCGCGCCGCGCTCTGGCACTTCGGGCAATGTCGGTTGCGGCAAGAGTTGTAAGCGACGCGCGCATGCGCACAGTCCTCGCAGGCCTCGCCATGCCCACCAAGCGCAGCGGTTCGGCAGAGTTCGATCGCCGACATGACGCGCCGCTCGACGCGGCCAAGATGGCCGTCATGGGCTTGCGCATAGGCATGACCATGGCGGCGGAAAATATCCGCCACCTCCAGATCGGAACGCATGGCCCCAGCTCAGGCGGGCGGCACCACCTCAAGGGTCAAACGGTCGAGCGGGCTCTGCGCCGCAGCGATCGTAGTCGTGGCGACCTGGGTATAGCGCGCCGTCGTCGAGAGACTGTTGTGTCCCAACAGCACCTGAATGATGCGGATATCGACGCCGCTCTAGAGCAGATGGGTGGCGAAGCTGTGGCGCAGCGTGTGCACGCTGACCTTCTTGGTCAATCCCGCCGCCTTGGTGGCTGACCGGCAAGCCGAATGGAGCACAGTCACGTCGATCGGCCTCTTGCCCCGACCGGGGAATAACCAGTCGGCCGGGCGCGTCAGGCGCCAATACGTCCTCAGGATATCGAGCAACTGGGCCGAGAGCATCACCGTGCGATCCTTGGCGCCCTTGCCGTGGCGAACCTGCAACAGCATCCGGTCGCTGTCGATATCGCCGACCTTCAGGCTCACCGCCTCCGATACGCGCAGTCCCGCGGCATAGGCAGTGGTCAGCGCGGCACGCGACTTCAAGGACGGCACCGCCTCAAGAAAGCGTACTACCTCGTCAGGGCTCAAGATCGCTGGCAGCTTGCGAGGCGTGCGCGCATAGGCGATCCGCTCAGGTATCTCGTCCCGGTTCAACGTCACGCCATAGAAAAAGCGCAATGCGCACACGGTCTGGTTTAGCGATGGCCAGGAAATCCCCTGCGACACGAGATAGACCTGAAATGCCCGCACATCCTCGAGCCCAAGCCGATCCGGTGAGCGTCCGAAGTGGCGACTGAACTTGGTGACGGCGTGAAGGTAGGAACGCTGGGTGGCCGGCGACAAGTTGCGCAACATCATGTCGTCGATCATCCGGCGGCGCAGCGGGCTCACCGATGTTGTGGTATCAGTCATGGGTCGTCTCCTGGTTGAGGGTTGGTCAAGCAACCAAACCAACTCATCAGGAGGCCACTCCGGCCATTACGCACGCCTCTCCCGCGTCAGCGGGTTCGTTCAATCCAGAAAATGACCTTCTGCCAAAGTAGTGCTAGGACCCAGCGCCTATTCGCACAGCCCCGCGGCGCGTTCGGCGAGGCCTTTGAGGCCCTTGCACTTGGGCTTGGCCGGCTTGGCTTGCTCGCCCGATTGCGCATTGCTTCTGCTCATGCCCTCCATGCCTTCCATCCCCGGAATCAGCATGGTCGAGGAGCGGAAGCGCACCCGCGCGATCCACTCGGGGTTCCATGGCTTCTTGGTGTCGGCCGGGCGCGGCGGATAGGCGAAATCGGCTTGCGGGCCATAGGCTTGGAGGCTCACCATCAGCCCCTCGCCGCTCGCCTTGATGACCTCGGCCGGCACGATGCAGTCGCGCTGTTCGGGCGGCATCACCGTGCCTGCGGTGATCAGCTTGCGCACCCCGGAGGGCGAGATCCAGTCCCACAGCGGCCCGCCAAAGGCCTGGTTCTTGGACGAGGCCCACCACACCATCTCGACCGGCGTGCCGCCGCGGCCGGCGTCTTTCGCGCCCATGGCCCAGGCGTAATAGCCGGTCGCCTTGTCGAGGCCGGTCCATGCGAGCTTGCTGCCGCCCGCGGCGGTATCGCTGGTGCTGGCCTGCAGCGCGGGCATGAAGTCCTCAGCCAGCGTGAAGGCGATTTCCTTGGAATAGTTGGCGGTGATCTTGTGCGCGCCCAGCAGCGAGGCGTTGGCCGGCACTGACTTGCTGTCACTATCATTGGGCCAGGTGGTGTAGGTGCGGCTGTTGGCGAGGCTCACCTTCCAGTCCTCGGGCAGATCGACCCCGTCCATGAACAGGCCCGGAGGGATCTGGCCCGCGGCGAGTTTGGCGAAGTCGATCACCACCGGCTGGCCCTTGGGTGCGCGCTCGCCGCAGCCCCAGAACAGCAGCAGACGGCCGCTGGGCCGCTCGAAACCGGCCTCGCCGCTGGCCTCGCCGCGGGTCAGTGGCAGCAGCTTGACCGAAGCACCGAGCCCGGTGCCCTTGGGCATCGCATGGAGCGCTTCGGGCTTGGGCGCGGTGGTGCCGGCGCCGTGATGCAGTTCGAGCATGCGCACCGCCTTCGGCGGGCCGCCGCTCATCATCCCCATCATCGCGCCGAGTCCGCCGCCGCTCCCGCCCATCATCGCACCCATCCCGCTCATGGTGGCCGCGTCCATCGCATAGCGCACCGGTCCGGGCGCGGCGGATTGCGACAGGGCCGTGGCTGACAGGAGCGCTGCGGCGGCTCCCATCGAGCCAAGCAGGATCAGACCCGGCACAGACAGACGCATAGTGATTCTCCCTCCCCAAGGTAGACTCAAGATAGCACATTCTGCGCAGCGATACCTATTTTCGCGCCCGGCCTGCTCGCCTTACCGGCAGCGCGGATGGGACCGGATGTCGACCACGCTCGAAACCCGGTTATCGGCCACTGCCATCTGCAGGCACTCGCGAGAGCCTCCGCGATACCAGATCGAGTAATAGGACCGGCCAGAGTTGGAGCTGTCGACAGTCCTGAACCCGTCCTTGCGCAAAGTGTCCTCGGCGCGTTCGGGCCGCGCGCCGGTCAGGTAGTCATACCGGCCATTGCCCGAGTTGCCGCCCCAGCCGCCACCGGGATAGCCGCCGCCCGATCCATAATCGGGGTAGTTCTGGTTATAGCTCACGCGCAGATAGCGGTCGCGCGCCCAGCCTCTGGTACGGCCGTTCAGCGTGGTGACCTCGCACCAGCTTTCGCCATTGTAATTGTCACAGCCGTAGTTGCGCAGCAACTCGCCTTCGCGCACTTCGCCGCGCACTTGCGAATTCTTGCCAGGGTCGCGGAAGATACGCAGACTGCCCGACTGGGTGTTCTGGACCTGCACCTGCTGCCAGTCCTGCTGGTATTGCTGCTGGTGCTTGTCCTTGTCCTTGCTCGACATCAGGAGCGCCCCGACCGCGACAGCCCCAATCGCCGCCGCGGCAATCGCAGCATCATTGCTGCTGGACTTCTTGCCGCAGTCCTCGGCCTTGGCATTGTTGATCGCCGCGACCCGGCCCTGCCGGACTTCGACGAGCACACAATCCTTGCCGCTATTGTCCCACCAGTAACTGGCGCTGGTGTTATCGTATTTGTTGCCGCTGATGTATTCGAAGCCGCGCTGGGTGAGCTGGGTCTCGGCGTTTGCGCCCGAAACACCGACCAGATCGCGCAGCGTCTCGGCTTTCTTCGCTGCAATCGGCGCCGCCGCCATCGCCGCAACAGCCACCGCAGCCGCCGCACACTTCAGTCTGGTGATCCGCATCGCATTCCTTCCTTCAAGCCGCGTTTTACACAATCCGCGCCTGCCGACTCGTTTCTCGCGGAAAGGACTATCACCCATCCCCGCGATCCTGCAATGGCTTCATGGGTGCGGTGATCACGGCCTCGTCGAGCGCGGTGCCGATCGGCGCGGGTTCGCGCGGTCGGCGCCGCTTGCTGATGGCCCTAGATATCCTCGCCGATCGTGCCGACCGTGTAACTCATGCTGATCGTTACCGCAGCCACGACCAAGGTTCTCAGGATGGTGCGCCACATGTCCATGCCGCCCGCTCGCGCGCCCGCCACCGACACCATCACAAGCGACACCACCACCGAGAAGAGTACCAGCATCAGCTCGATCCGCAAGGGCACATACCAGGCAATCAGAAGTGGCACCGCCGCGCCGAAGCCATAGGCGAGCGCGGCGCCGGCGCCCGTTATCAGCACTTCTCCGACCGACGTGAGCCGGACGATGCCGTGCTCCGCTTCGAGGGCGGCCTTGAGCGGCGACCGGACCAACAATTCGTCGGCCACTTCCTCTGCCAGCGCGGGCGCCAGCCCCTTCCTCATGTAATAGGCAATCAGTTCGGCGCGTTCGGCCGCAGCCTCGCTCGCTCCATCGGTCCGCTGGCTGGCGCGCTCGTCCGCGATCGCCTTCAGCTCTACCGCCCGGCGGGTTGCCGTCTCGCTCCACTTGGCACCGCCTGCCGTCAACATCCCGGCGACAATCGCGGCCTGGCCGGCGACCAGCAGCGTCTCTTCATCCGCGCCGGCGCCGACAAAGCCGAGCAGGATTCCCGCAGTGCTGATGATCCCGTCCTGCGCGCACAGTGCCCATCCGCGCCGGCTATCGCTATCGCCCAGATAGTCTCTCAGATCGCTCCAGACAGTGCGCCGTGCCATGGCTCGCTCCGGCCGGTCTGCGGCCTAGCCGAACAGGCGCCCGGCGACCGCGCCGAGCTTCGCCATCACCGCCGTATCATGTTCTTCAGCCGAGGTGATCACCGCATCGTCGAGCGCGGTATCGATCGGGGAGGGGTCGCGGGTCTTGGGCAGAGCGGCGATGAAGTTGGCCACCATCGCCCGCGCGAGCGCGCCATTGGCCTGCATCTGCTGGACCACCTGCGCCACATCGACTGCCTCGCCGACACGCCAGCAATCATAGTCGGTGACCATGCCGACGAGCGCATAGGGCAGCTCCGCCTCGCGCGCCAGTTTGGCTTCGGGCATCGCGGTCATGCCGATCACGTCGGCGCCCCATTGGCGGTACATCCGGCTTTCGGCGCGGGTGGAAAACTGCGGGCCTTCCATCGCCAGATAGGTCGCGCCGACCGCGACCTTGCCCTTGGACTTGGCGACCGCCTTGGCGGCCATCTCCGACAGGCGCGGGCAGACCGGATCGGCCATCGAGACATGGGTGACGAACCCGCTGGTGAAGAAGGTGGACGGACGGTGGACGGTGCGATCGATGAATTGTTCGACCACAGCAAAGCGCCCCGGTTCCAGCTCCTCGCGCAAGCTGCCCACGGCCGAAATCGCCAGAATGTCGGTGCAGCCGGCGCGCTTCAGCGCGTCTATATTGGCGCGCGAATTGAGCTCGGTCGGCGAGACCGGATGCCCGCGGCCGTGGCGCGGCAGAAAGCGCACCTTCACCTCGCCGATGCGGCCGCACAGGATTTCATCCGAGGGATCACCCCACGGCGTATCGATCGCGATCCACTGCTCCTCCTCGATGCCGTCCATGGCATAGAGGCCCGATCCGCCGATAATCCCGATGCACCATTCGCTGGCCATGCGCGCTGCCTTGTCCTTTGCTCCTGCGTGCAGGAGGCTTAGGTCAGGTCGAAGCGGGTCGGCAAGGCCTTGCGGATCACCTTATCCGCCGCCGCATAGGGAACCGCGATCAATTCATGCGCCTGCATCGCTGCAAAATGCGCGGCAAGGCCGGGCCATTGGCCGAGCGGCGTCTCGGCCACCAGCGACACCTGCATCAGCACGCAGGCCACGGTGATATCGGCAATCGAGAGCGCGCCGCCGGCAAAGAATTCACGCCCGCCAAGCCGCGCTTCGAGCACATCGAACACCGGCGGCAGCTGGTTGGCCCAGGCATTGCGTGCCTTGTCCAAATCGGGCGCTTCGCCCTTGCTCACCGCGAAAAAGATCGGGCGGAAGATGCCCAGCCCGCCCGCCATCGCCAGCGAGGTATCGGCAAATTCCTCTATGAACAGCGCCTCGCCCAGCGCCATCGGATCATCGGGGTAGAGCGCAGGCGCGGGGTGCTTTTTCTCGATGAAGGCGCAGATCGCCGATGAATCGGGGATGGTGCCGGCCACGCCTTCCTCGGCCACCGAGCGATCGCGCAGCACCGGAATGCGCTTCATCGGCGAGATTTCCCGGAAGGCGGCGGGCGGATCGAACACGTTCACCGCCTCGATCTCGTAATCCACGCCCTTGGCGATGCACACGCCCGCGACCTTGCGCACGAAGGGTGAGACCGGGCTGCCATAGATGACCAGATCGGGGCGGGAATCACTCATGCACACACTCCTCGAAACGCAACGTGGCCGCCTCAATAGGGCCGCGCGCCAATAGCGCAATCGCTAGGCGATGAAGCCCGCCGCGCTGCGTACACGTGTTGCTATAGCAGCGATTGCGTTTTTGAATGCAACGCGCCAATTTGTCCGGGAGAGAGACGACTCCCCACATCGTTAGAGAGGAATAGACATGGTCACCCAGTACAAGAACCTTATCGGCGGCGAGATGATCGGCACCGACCGCTGGCTCGATGTGGTCAATCCGGCCACCGAACAGGTGATCGGGCAGGTGCCGGCTTGCGGCCAGGCCGAGCTCGACAAGGCGGTTGCCGCCGCGCGCGCCGCGTTCAAGACGTGGAAGAACACCCCGATCGAGGAACGCCGCGCCGCGATCATGGCAATATCGGGCGCGATCAAGGCCAATGCCGAGGAACTCTACCGCCTGCTCACCAGCGAACAGGGCAAGCCGCATGATCAGGCCAAGGGCGAAATCTACGGCGCGGCCGGGATGAGCGCGGCGCAGTCCACCCTCAGCCTCGAGGACGAGATCAACGAGGACAGCGACATGCGTTTGAGCCGCACCCGCCGCGTGCCGGTCGGCGTAGTCGGCGGGATCGTGCCGTGGAACTTCCCGGTGATGATGGCGATCCAGAAGATCGTGCCCGCGATGCTCTCGGGCTGCACGATTGTCCTGAAGCCCTCGCCCTTCACCCCGCTGACCACGCTGCGGATTGCCGAGCTGATCTCGGACAAGGTGCCCGCCGGCGTCGTGAACATCATCACCGGCGAGGACAACCTCGGCCCGATGATCACCAGCCACCCCGATATCGACAAGATCACCTTCACCGGATCGACCGCGACCGGCAAGAAGATCATGGAAGGCGCTTCGGCTGACCTGAAGCGCATCACGCTCGAACTTGGCGGCAACGACGCCTCGATCGTCCTGCCCGATGCCGATCCCAAGAAGGTCGCCGAACAGCTGTTCTGGTCGAGCTTCTCCAACGCCGGGCAGATCTGCGTCGCGGCCAAGCGCGTTTATATCCACGAAGACATCTATGACGAGCTGTCTGCCGCGATCGTCGAATATGCCAAGACCGTCACGGTCGGCGACGGCGCGCAGCAGGGCACCGGCGTCGGCCCGATCCAGAACAAGAAGCAGTATGACCGCGTGCTCGAGCTGATCGAGGATGCCAAGGACAATGGCTACAAGTTCCTGCTCGGCGGCAATGTCGATCCGACCGGCACCGGCTATTTCGTGCCGCTGACGATCATCGACAACCCGCCCGAAGATGCGCGGATCGTTGCCGAGGAGCAGTTCGGCCCGGTCATGCCGCTGATGAAGTTCTCGACCGAAGAGGAAGTCATCGCGCGCGCCAATGCGTCCGAATATGGACTCGCGGGCGCAGTGTGGACCGGCAATCCGGACAACGGCGTGAAGATCGCCGAGCAGCTCGAAACCGGCACGGTGTGGGTCAATGAATACCTCCACCTCTCGCCCTTTGCGCCTTTCGGCGGGCACAAGCAGTCTGGCTTCGGCGCCGAATATGGCAAGGAAGGCCTGAAGGAGTTCACCTATGCGCAGGTGATCACCGTCAAGAAGGACAATGTCCCCGCGTAAGCTCTCGTGGGGATTACCGCTGACGAACTGAGCGCCGGGCTGGCGCGGGTGGTTGCCCGCGTCGGCCTCGGCGCTTTGTCGTTGGCGCCGCAACGCCTTACGGGCGGGGCGGTGATGGAAAGCTGGCGGTTTGCGGCCGGGACAAGCACCTACGTCCTGCGCCGCGCGCCAAGCCTCGCCTTCATGGAAGGGCGGCCTTACGCGCACCATGTCGAAGCCGCGCTGATCGAGGCGGCGCGCTTAGCGGACGTGACCGCGCCGGAAGTGGTGGCGGTGCTGGAGGAAGCGGACGGGCTCGGCTCGGGCTTCGTGATGCGCGCGCTGCCGGGGACGGCTGATCCCAAGGTGATTCTCCAATGCGACGATCCGGCGGGCTTGCTGCGGCAGGCAGCGCGGGATTTGGCGCGGATTCACTCGCTGCGGCAGGCTGATGTGCCGGACGGCGTGACGGTGATGGACTACCGCGCCGCGATTGCCGATTTGAAAGCGCAGTTCCTCGACGCAGGCGGCGACCGGCCGATCATCGCGCTCGGCCTCAAGTGGCTGGAGGACAATTGCCCGCCGGAGGTCCAGCCCGTCCTCAACCACGGCGACTACCGCATGGGCAATCTGCTGGTCGAGGGCTCACACCTCACCGGCGTGCTCGACTGGGAGATCGCCCATTTCGGCGACCCCCACGAGGACTTGGCCTTCGGTTGCATGGCCGTGTGGCGCTTCGCCCGATACGACCGACCGGCATTGGGGCTGGGGTCAATCGAGGACTACTGCGCCGCCTATCAGGCCGAGAGCGGCACCAAGGTCGATCCGGCACGCTTCCGCTTCTGGACGATCTACCGCACCGTATGGTGGGCGATGGGCTGCCTCAAGATGGCGGCGCAATGGCGCTCGGGCGCGGACCGGATGCTGGAGCGTGTCGTGATCTCGCGCCGGACAAGCGAGCAGGAACTCGATCTGCTGCTGCTGCTCGAGGAGGACGCGCCGGAGGAGGAGCGGGCGCGGCCTGTGATACTCAACGACTGGACTTTCAACCGTGCGGGGGAGGCGAGTGCCGAAGAAATGGCAGTTGCCGTCTCCGAATGGCTAGCCACTCTCAAAGAC
>JBKDUW010000081.1:0-12572 GCA_046339235.1 Erythrobacteraceae bacterium
TGCTGGTCAGCGCGCTGCTGCTCAATATTGCCCTCATCATCTTCGGCTGGCGGCGTTACCGCGAACTCACCCGTGAAATTGCCGAGCGCCGCCGCGCCGAGGATCAGGCCCGCCTGCTCGCCGCCACCGACCCGCTGACCCAATGCCTCAACCGGCGCAGCATGATCGAGGCGACCGAGGCGCTGCGCACCGCCGCGGCCGAGCGCGGCGAGGCGATTGCCTATTGCATGATCGATCTGGATAACTTCAAGCAGATCAATGATATGTATGGCCACACCTGCGGTGATGCGGTGCTGGTCAAACTGTGCGATCGGCTCCGCGCCCTGCTCCCGCGCGAGGCCCGGCTGGCCCGCCTCGGGGGTGACGAGTTCGCTTTTGTCATGGCCTATCCGGTGGGCCATACCGACCGGATCGATGACCTTGTCATCCGCCTGTTCGCCAACCTTGCCGAACCGCTCGAGGTGCTGGATATCACGCTCGAACTGACGATCTCGATCGGGCTGGCGACCGATCACGACGACGAAGGCTTACCTGGGCCAGTGATCGAGGCGGGGACGCTGATACACCACGCGGACATGGCGCTCTACCACGCCAAGAAGCAGGGCCGGAACCGCCACTTCTGGTTCGAACCCAGCATGGAAAACGAGCTGCGCTTCCGCAACCAGCTGGAAACCGGGATCCGGCGCGGCATCAACCAGAGCGAATTCGTGCCCTATTACGAACAGCAGATCGATATCGACAGCGGCGAGCTGGTCGGGTTCGAGATGCTGGCGCGCTGGCAGTCGGAACAGCTCGGCCTCGTCAGCCCCAATATCTTCATCCCCATCGCCGAGGAAATGGGCCTGATCACCCAGCTGTCCGAAGATCTGATGGATCGCGCCTTTGCCGATGCGCGCGAATGGGACGACAGCCTGAACCTTTCGATCAACATTTCGCCGGTGCAGCTGCGCGATCCGTGGTTTGCCCAACGCCTGCTGAAGCGGCTGGTGGCGGCCAATTTCCCGCCCCGCCGCCTCGAGATCGAGATCACCGAAAGCTGCCTGCTCGAGAATCTCGGGCTAGTGCGCACGATGATCACGTCCTTGCGCAACCAGGGCGTGCAGATCAGCCTTGATGATTTCGGCACCGGCTATTCGAGCATCGAACAGTTACGCAGCCTGCCGTTTGACCGGATCAAGATCGATCGCAGCTTCATCAGCGAGTTGCGCAAGCCCTCGGGCCAGTCGCGGCTGGTCGATGCGATCATCGCGATGGGCCGCGGGCTCGATCTGCCGCTCACCGCCGAGGGCGTGGAGAACGAGCAAATCCTCACCGCATTGCGCGCGATAGGCAAGCTGAAGGCGCAGGGCTATGTCTATGGCAAGCCCGAAACCGCCGAGGAAGTGCGCCGTCGCCTGTCCGCCGTCGGCAAGCTGACCGGGCCCGCGCCGCGCTACGCAGCACCGGCTGCTTTGCTGCAAAGCCCGCCGCGCGCCGCCAGCTCCTGAGCCGCTCCCGCACGCGCGGGACTGGACGCGCGGCCCGCGCGTGCATAGATGCGCAGCCGTGACGCAGCGGATCGCCTTCACCAAGATGCACGGGCTCGGCAATGACTTTGTCGTGCTCGATGCGCGTGAGCAGGCACTGCCGGCGATGACGCCAGCAATCGCGCGCGCACTGGCTGACCGGCGCACCGGCATCGGCTGCGACCAGCTGGTGCTGCTTGAACCGGATGCGACCTATGCGTTCCGGATGCGGATCTTCAATGCCGATGGCGGCGAGGTCGAGGCCTGCGGCAATGCCGCAAGAGCGGTGGCGCTGCTGCATGGCGAGCCGGTGACTATCGCCACCGGCGGCGGGCCGATCACGCTCGAGCCCACAGAGGCTGGCGCACGGGTCGACATGGGCGCGCCGCACTTCGATTGGGACGCGATCCCGCTCGCCTACCCGATGGACACCGCGCTGATGCCGGTGGGTTGGCCAATGGACCAGGGCGCGCTGGGAAGCCCGATGGCGGTCAATGTCGGCAATCCGCACGTGATCTTCTTTGTTGGAGATGCCGATGCCGTGCCGCTCGATGTGCTCGGCCCGGTGATCGAGCATGACCCGCTGTTCCCCGAGCGGATCAACGTCAATGTCGCGCACCTTGCCGGGCCGGACCATCTGAGCCTGCGCGTATGGGAGCGCGGCGCGGGGCTGACTCTGGCCTGCGGCACTGGCGCCTGCGCCACCGCGGTTGCAGCAATCCGTCAGGGTCTGGCCAAAAGCCCGGTGCGGGTCACCCTGCCCGGCGGCGATCTCGAGATAGCGTGGGAACAGGGCGGCACGATCGTGATGAGCGGGCCTGCGACAACGAGTTTTTCCGGCAGCTTCGACTGGGACGATTACGCCGGCGGAGCGGGGGCTTGAACACACCCCGGATTATCTCGCTCGGCTGCCGCATGAACATTGCCGAGAGCGAGCAGATTCGCGCGATGCTGGCGGGCGAGCAGAACCTCGTGGTGGTCAATTCCTGCGCGGTCACCAGTGAGGCACTTAGTCAAACCCGCAAGGCGATCCGCCGCGCGCGCCGCGATCATCCGGCGGCGCGGCTGGTCGTGACCGGCTGTGCAGCCGAGTTCGACCGCGCCGCCATCGGTGCGATGGACGAGGTTGACGGGCTGGTCGCCAACGCGGCCAAGCTTGATCCGAGGGCATGGAATGTGTCCGGCGATGCGCCGCCTGTCGCGCCGGCCCGCACCCGCGCCTTTATCGCGGTGCAAAACGGCTGCGATCATGCCTGCACCTTCGGCATCATCCCGCAGGGGCGCGGGGTCGGCCGCTCGCGCCCCATCACCGAGGTGCTGCGCGAGGTCGAGGCGCATTGCGCTGCCGGGGCCAAGGAAGTGGTGCTCACCGGCGTCGATCTGACGAGCTGGGGGCAGGATATGCGCGGCACCCCGCGCTTGGGCGCGCTGGTGGGCGCGATGCTCGCAGCCTTCCCTGCCCTTCCCCGCCTGCGCCTGTCCTCGGTCGACGGGATCGAGATCGACGACAGCCTGTTCGATCTGCTCGCGCACGAGCCGCGGGTGATGCCGCATCTGCACCTGTCGCTGCAGCACGGTGCGGACCTGATCCTCAAGCGCATGAAGCGCCGCCACCTGCGGGCCGATGCGGTGGAACTGGTCGCGCGATTGACAGCGCTGCGCCCCGATATCGCAGTGGGCGCCGATCTGATCGCCGGCTTCCCGACCGAAACCGAAGTGCATCATGCAGACAACCTCGCGATCATCGATGAACTGGGTATCGTCCACGCGCATATCTTTCCCTTCTCGCCCCGCCCCGGCACCCCTGCCGCACGGATGCCGCAGGTGCCGCGCGATGTGGTAAAAGCCCGCGCCGCAGACCTGCGCGCCCGCGCCGCCGCCCACCGTGCCGACTGGCTCGCCAGCCTTGTGGGCGAAACGCTCACCGTCCTCGCCGAACGCGACGGCACCGGCTATGCGCCCAGCTACGCCCGCGTTGCCTTGCCGCCGGGGACGGCGGCGGGCACGCTTGTCGATGTGACGGTGCGCGAGGTCAGGGAGGGCCTGCTCGTATGAGTGAAACCAGCTGGAGCCAGCGCCTGTTCGGCGGCTTTGCCAAGACGTCCGAGCGCCTCACCGCGAACCTCGCGGGCGTGGGCGGCACGGCGAAGCTCGATTATGCGACATTGGACGAGGTCGAGGACGCGCTGATCATGTCCGACCTCGGACCCTCGGCGGCCGCGCGCATCCGCGCGAAGCTGTCCGAGCAACGCTTCGGGCTCGAGATTACCGCGCGCGAATTGAAGGAAGCCGTGGCCGAGGAAATCGCCGCGATCCTGCGCCCGGTGGCAAAGCCGCTCGAAATCACCGCCTTCCCGCGCCCACAGGTGATCCTCGTTATCGGGGTCAACGGCAGCGGCAAGACCACCACCATCGCCAAGCTCGCGCACCTGTTTCAGGAGGACGATTACGGCGTTCTGCTCGCGGCAGGCGACACCTTCCGCGCCGCCGCGATCGGCCAGCTGGCGACATGGGCGGACCGGATCGGGGTGGATCTGGTGCGCGGGCCCGAAGGCGGCGATCCCGCGGCGATCGTGTTCGATGCGGTCAAGCAGGCGACCGACACCGGGATCGACGCGCTGATCGTCGACACTGCGGGCCGCTTGCAGAACAAGACGGAGCTGATGGAAGAGCTGGCGAAAATCCGCCGCGTCCTCGGCCGGCTCAACCCTGAAGCCCCGCATGATGTGGTGCTGGTGCTCGATGCCACCAATGGCCAGAACGCGCTCGCGCAGATCGACGTGTTCAAGGAAGTTGCAGGCGTCACCGGCCTGATCATGACCAAGCTCGATGGCACCGCGCGCGGCGGTGTGCTGGTCGCGGCGGCCGAGCAATATGGTCTCCCCATCCACGCGATCGGGGTGGGCGAAAAGATCGAAGACCTGCGCCCGTTCGACCCCGATCTGGTGGCGCGGGTGATTGCCGGGGTGGCGTGATGAGCGAGAGTGAAACCAAGAAAGCCGCCTCGAGCTGGCTCAATGTCGCGGTCGATTACGGCCCACTGCTGGTGTTCCTCGGCGTCTACCGCATGAATGCGCCTGCCGATCCCAATCCGGCCGGAGAGCTGGGCGCGATCATCTATGGCACCGGCGCGTTCATGATCGCGGCGGTGGCGGCGCTGATCATCTCCAAGTGGCGGCTGGGCAAGGTCTCGCCGATGCTGTGGTTCTCGACCGCTCTAATCGTCGGCTTCGGCAGCCTCACGATCTTCTTCGGCGACCCGACCTTCGTGCAGCTGAAGCCGACGATCATCTACGCCTGCTTCGGCGTGGCGCTGCTGGGCGGCTTCTTCGCCGGACGCGCACTGCTCAAGATCCTGCTCGAAGCCGCCTTCGAGGGCCTGTCGGACGAAGGCTGGCGCAAGCTGTCACGCAACTGGGGGGTGTGCTTCCTGCTGCTCGCGGGCCTCAACGAAGCCCTGCGCGCGCAGCTGGATTTCGAAGGCTGGCTGTGGGCCAAGTTCTGGGTGTTCCTGCCGCTGACCTTCCTGTTCACCTTCAGCCAGATCCCGATGCTGCTGAAGCACGGGCTGAGCTTCGAAGACAGCGACGAGCCGCTCAAGAACGAGCCGCCGACGGGGGGCTGATCAGGGCTTCACTTGCGAAAGCGCGATGCGGTTGCCTTCGCTGTCCTCGATTTCGGCGACGAAGCCTCCCGCGCCGATATCCTTCTTGGGATAAAGCACCTGCGATCCCCGCGCCGTTGCCCGCGCCAGCACGGCATCAATATCGGGCACATCGAAATAGATCACCGGCCCATCATGCGAGGGGCGATAGACATCACCCTTGGCGAGCGCCCCGCTCGCGCCCGGCTGGCCGTCCGCACGGGGAAAGTAGGCCACATCATAGCCGTCGACCGCTTCGCGCGTCAGGCGGTATCCGAACACGGCCTCGTAGAAGGCGACGGCGCGCTCCATGTCGGTCACCGGGATTTCGAAATGGAAGACGGGGTTGGTCATGGCTGCGTCCTCCGCCTTGCGTGCCGACGCTTCTCCGCCTTGCTCCGGCGCGCAAGCCGCGAGCAGCAAGGCCAGCGGCAGGGCGGAGCGGGAGAGCAGGCGCAAGCTCAGATCTCCACCTGACTTCCCAGTTCGACCACACGATTGGTCGGGAGCTTGAAGAACGCCATCGCGCTCGCCGCATTGCGCAGCATCCAGGCAAACAGTTTCTCGCGCCAGATTGCCATGCCCGGCTTGGCCGAAGCCAGCAGCGTCTGGCGCGACAGGAAGAAGCTCGTCTGCATCATGTCGAACGCCCCGTCGCACAAGGTGAGCGTGCTCAGGAGCTTGGGCACGTCGGTTTCCTCAAGGAAGCCGCAGTAGATCGTCACCCGGTAGAAGCCGTTGCCGAGGCTCTTGCAATCGTAACGCTCGGCCTCGTCAACATAGGGCATGCCGCGCACCTGCACGGTAAGGATCAGCACCCGTTCGTGCAGCACCTTGTTGTGCTTGATGTTGTGCAGCAGCGCGGAGGGGACGCCCGAATTGGTCGAGGCCATGAACACCGCGGTGCCGGGCACGCGGGTCGAGCTGCCGTGCGCGCTCTTCGCGAAGATCTCGATCGGCAGCGCGCTTTCGGTCATCGACTGGCGCATCAGCTCACGCCCGCGCGACCAGGTGGTCAGCAGGGTGAAGATCACGAAGCCGATGAGAAGCGGTACCCACCCGCCCTGCGGCACCTTGATCAGGTTGGCGCTGAAATAGGCGATATCTACGATCAGGAACACAGCGACCAGCGGCACGGCCTTCCACAAGGGCCAGCGCCACATTGCAAACAGCACCGCCGCCAGCAGCAGCGAGTCGATGAACATCGCGCCTGTCACGGCAATCCCATAGGCTGCGGCAAGATTGGTCGATGACTGGAAAAACAGCACCAGCAGAATGACCATGACCATCAGGCCCCAGTTGATCACCGGGATGTAAATCTGCCCGGCGGCTGCCGCGCTGGTATGGCGGATTTCCATGCGCGGGATGAAACCCAATTGGATCGCCTGCTGCGTCAGGCTGAACGCGCCCGAAATCACCGCCTGGCTGGCGATGATGGTGGCAAACAACGCAAGGATGATGACCGGCACGCGCACGATATCGGGGATCATCAGGAAGAAAGGGTCCTTGACCAGCGCAGCGGCCGCCTCGGGCGAGCTTGCGGACAGGATCATCGCACCTTGCCCCATGTAATTGAGCATCAGCGCCGGGAACACAAAGGTCATCCACGATAAGCTGATCGGCTTCCTCCCGAAATGCCCCATATCGGCATAGAGCGCCTCGGCCCCGGTCACCGCCAGCACCACGCTGCCCAGCGCGACGAAGGCGACAAAGCCATCCAAGGCAAAAAACCTGAGGGCATTGAGCGGATTGATTGTCTCGAGGATGATCGCCGGATTGACCGACAGGTGCATGACACCGAGCGTCGCGAGCATTGTGAAATAGCACAGCATGATGGGGCCGAACAGCTTGCCGACTCGGTCGGTGCCGCGTGACTGGATCGCGAACAGGCCGAACAGGATAGCGACCGCCGTCGGCACGATCCACGGCTTGAAGCCGGGTACGATATATTGCAGGCCTTCCGTGGCCGACAGCACCGAGATCGCTGGTGTGATCATGCTGTCGCCGTAGAACAGCGCGGTGGCGAAAACCCCGAGCAGGATCAGCGGCGCGGTCCACCCGGCCTTTGAAGAGGTCCGCTTGATCAGCGCCAGCAGCGCAAGGCTCCCTCCCTCGCCACCATTGTCGGCGCGCATGATGGTGAGGACGTATTTGACCGTCACGACCATCATCATCGACCAGAACACCAGACTCAGCACCCCGTGGATATGCGCAGCATCGGGCGAAATGCCCGGCGCGCCGTGGTGCGAGGCGAAGGTTTCGCGGAAGGCATAAAGCGGGCTGGTCCCGATATCGCCGAACACCACGCCAACCGCGCCGACCGCCAGCGTCAGGGTAGAGGCTTTGGCCCCATGACCATGTGCTGCGGACGCGGTGGTGGCAGTGTCTGTGGTGGAGGTGGTCATCTCAATCGGATTTCCCGTAAGTTCGGTACCGCCCATCCCGCCTGAACGACTCGATGAGAAGGGCCGGCGCAACTAGCACCACGCGTTCGCACCCGCAATATCGCTCACGCTGCTGACACGCGCCGATCACTGGCCTTGCAACATCGGTGCGCGGGCAATCATGTCGTCAAGCCGTGCCACTTCGGCCTCCAGGCCCTCGCGCCACGGCGCATCGGGGGGCGAGCGCACGATCAGGCTCGCCCACACGGAACGCGCGGCGCGGATCTCGCCGCTCTGGAGATAGGCATAGCCGAGGAAGTAATCCGCGCCCGGATGCGCAGGGTCGATCGCGCGCGCGCGGCCGAAGGCCTGCACTGCCGCCGGCGTCACAAAGCCATCGGCATGGCCGACCAGCGCGAGGCCGAGCGCAAGCCAGCTTTCGAGATCCTGCTGGTTCTCCTCCAGCCCGAGCCGTAACAATCCGGCGGCATCGCCGAACCGGCCGCGCCGGGCAAAGGCATCCGAGGTCAGCAGATAATCAGGCGGCGGCGATGTGCGATCGAACAGCGCCGCGCGTCCTTCGACCATCGCCTCGCCCTGATCGAAAAGGCTCGCCGCGGGCGGCTTGGGCGCAGACGGCTGGCCAGGCGAACCCTGCCAAGCATAGCCCGCAAGCCCGAACACCAGCACAGCGCCAAACAGCGTAAGCCCTTCGCGCGGCAGGCGCAGCAGGAAGGCTGCGAGCGCGAAGGCCGCCAGCGTGAGCGCGGCGACCGCCAGCCAACCGCCGATCATGCCGCCTCTCCCCCGTCAGCATTGGCATCCGAACGCCGCTTGCCGAGCCGCCGCAGCAGCACGCCCGCGCCAATTAGGATCACCAGCACGGGTATCGCAAAAAGCGGCCAGGTGGTCGCGCTCACGGTGGGTTCGTAGCTGACATACTCGCCATAGCGCGCGATCAGCCAGACGCGGATTTCAGCGGGGCTTTCGCCCGCCAGAATGCGGCTCCTCACCTGATGGCGCATATCGCCGGCCATTGGCGCATCGCTGTCGGCAATTGACTGCGACTGGCACTTGAGGCAGCGCAAAGTCGCCATCAGCGCGGCGGCCTCGGCTTCCTTGGCCGAGTCTTCGAGCTGGTTATAGGCATAGGGCGCAGGCGGCATGGAGTCCTGTGCAGCCGCAGGCAGAGCCATGAGCGCAGCCAGCAGTGCGAGCATCACCCGGATCATTGCGCCTTCTCCAATTCGGCCAGCAGCACCGGCACATCATCTGCGCGGATATCGCCGATATGCTGGTAGCGGATCACGCCCTTGGCATCGATCACGAAGGTCTCGGGCACGCCCGACGAGCCGATTCCCAGCTGCACCTCGGAAATCCGGTCGCTGCCGATGCGGGTATAGGGATTGCCATATTGACCGAGGAAATTGGCGACATCCTCGGGCCGGTCGCGAATGGCAATGCCGATGATCTCGACGCCTTTCGCTTTCAGGGCGTCAAGCTGCGGGGCTTCGGCGATGCAGGGCAGGCACCAGCTTGCCCAGATGTTGAGCAGACGGGGCTTGCCGCCGAAAAAGTCCGCGCGTTCCGCGCCCGGCAGGCCGCCGAACGCCGGTTCGAGCGCGAATTCGGGCAACGCCTCGCCGATCATCGTGCTTTCGACGAACTGGTCTTTCTCCTGCGTGAGCATATAGCCCGCCAACCCCGCGAAGAACGCGAACAGCGCGAGCGGCAACCACAGCCACAACCGGTTCTGGGTCACGCGCTTACTCCGCCGGAACCGGCGCGGCGGCGCCCAGCGCTTCAAGATCGGCGCGGCGGGCATTGCCCATCGCGGTCGCCTTGCGGCGCTTCACATCGACCTTCACGCGCCCGGCAATCGCCAGCACGCCGCCCAGCGCGATCAGCAATCCGCCATACCAGATGAAGGTGACGAACGGCTTCCACCACACGCGGATCTGCCAGCGCCCGTCCTCGGCCTGATTGCCGATCACCGCGTAAAGCTGACCGTTCCAGCGGGTCAGCAGCGCGCTTTCGCTGGTGGCTTGCGGGGGCGACCAGAAATTGCGTGCCTGGGGTGAGAGGATCACCGGCTCGCCGCCGTTCTGGCTAACGGCGAGGCGCGCTTCGATCGCGGTCCAGTTGGGGCCGGCCACAGGGGTCACGCTCTGCAAGGTGACCGCAAAATCGCCGACCTGCTCGGTGCTGCCCGGTGCCACCGCTGCGAGGCGCTCCTGCGTGAAGGCGCCCTCGCAGGCCATGCCGAACAGCGAGACCGCGACGCCGAAATGGGCGAGCACCATGCCCCATGTCGCCGACGGCACGCGGGTCAGCTTGCGGCCCTTCAGCGGCAGCACCGCCGCCACTGCCAGCGCTGCCGCCAGCCCGAGGCCGAGCATCGGCAGCAGCGGGAACTGGCCGAAGAAGCTCACCAGGGCAATCACCCCGATCAGCACCGCGGCCACCAGCAGGATCTCGAACTGGATGCGCGCGGGCTTGTCCTCTTTCCAACGCAGCAACGGACCCACTGCCATGACGAGGAACATCGGCACGGCAAAGATCGCGGCGGCCGGATTGAAATAGGGCGGGCCGACGCTGACGCGCACATCGAAGGCCTCGGTCAGCAACGGATAAAGCGTGCCGAGCAGCACAATCGCAAGGATTGCGGACAGCATCACATTGTTGAACACCAGCGCGCCTTCGCGGCTGGTGGCGGCAAAGCGCTTGCCCTCGGCCACTGCGCCTGCACGCAGCGCGAAAATGGTGAAGGCCCCGCCGATATAGAGCCCCAAAAGTCCGAGAATGAAGGCCCCGCGCTCAGGGTCAACGGCAAAGGCATGGACGCTGGTCAGCACGCCCGAGCGGACGAGAAAGGTGCCGAGCATCGACATCGAGAAGGCCAGCACGCCGAGCATGATCGTCCATGTGCGCAAGGCATCGCGCGCCGCGAGCACGCTCACCGAATGCATCAGTGCGGTCGCCGCCAGCCACGGCATCAGCGAGGCGTTCTCGACCGGATCCCAGAACCACCAGCCGCCCCAGCCCAGCTCGTAATAGGCCCAGTAGGAGCCCGCGGTGATCCCGAAGGTCAGGAGCACCCACGCGCCCAGCACCCACGGGCGCATCACGCGGGCAAAGGAAGGGTTGACCTCCTTGGTCAGCAGCGCGCCCATCGCCAGACTGAAAGCGACCGAGAGACCGACATAGCCGGCGTAAAGTGTCGGCGGGTGGATCGCGAGGCCGATATCCTGCAGCAGCGGATTGAGCCCCACACCCTCGACCGCGGGCACCGGCAGCCGCTCGAACGGGTTGGAGGAGAACAGCAGGAAGGCATAGAAGCCCAGCGCCACGAAGCCCTGCACGCCCAGCGTCGCCCCCATGGTGCGTTCGGGCAGGCGCTTTTCAAACACGGCCAGCAAGCCGCCCGACAGCGCCAGCACGCCGACCCACAGCAGCATCGAGCCCTCGTGATTGCCCCAGGTGCCGGTGAGCTTGTAGATCATCGGCTTCATCGAATGCGAATTGGTGGCGACCAGCTTGATTGAAAGATCGGTAACCGCAAAAGCATAGAGCAGCAGGATGAAGGCCAGCACCGCCAGCACCGCCTGCACGACCGCAGCAGGCCGCGCATAGATCGCCATGGGATCGGGCGTGCCCTCGACAGAGCGCAGCGCGAAACCGCCCGAGACCATCTGCAACACCGCCAGCGCGGCGGCGAGCCATAGGGCGGCCAATCCGATTTCGGCGATCATTGCTTGGCCCTCATCTGTGTCACGATGCTACTTCAGTCCCACCGTTGTGTCGGCCGCCATCTTGGCAGCCTCTTCGGTGCCCATGCCCTCAAGCTCGCGCGGGACATAGTTCTCGTCATGTTTGGCGAGCAGGTTGGTTGCGAGGAACACCCCGTCCGGGCCGAGACTGCCCTCGGCGACCACACCCGAGCCTTCGACGAACAGATCGGGCAGAATGCCGCTGTAACGTACCGGGATCGCATCGGCGGTGTTGTCGGTGACCATGAAGTTGACCGTGACGCCGTCAGCCTCGGTCTTGATCGAACCGGCCTGCACCATGCCGCCCAGCCGGACTGCCTGCCCGACTTCGGGCGGGGTGGCGGCCATCTGCTCGGGCAGGTAGAAATAATTCGCCTGATTGCGCAGCGTCCACGCCGCCAGCAGGCCCGCACCGACAATCGCCAGCAGCGCGATCAGTACGAGCGCGAGACGTTGATGCTTGGCCTTCATGCTCACTATCCTCTCAGCGCCGCCGGGTCGCGTCGCGGCGTGCCTCGGCGCGGCGCATGGCCTGCCAAGCCCACACGGCCAATGCCGCCAAGGCGACAATCCCCACGCCGTAAGCGAGGATCACGAACTCCCATTGGTTGAGTTCTTCACGCATCAGGCCTGCTCCCCGACAACCACTGGCACTGCAGCAACGCCTGGGCGCGGCGCATCATCATCGAGCGCCTGGCGCCGCAACCGCGCCTCGACCTGGCTTTCGGCAATCAGGGCGCGCATCCGCATCAGCACGATCCCGCCGAACAACAGCGAGAAACCGATCACCGCGATCAGCAACGGCCACAGATAGGCGGCATCAATCGCGCTCTTGCCCATGGTAATGCTGGGCGGCTGGTGGAGCGAATTCCACCACACCACCGAGCGGTTGATGATCGGCACGTTGATCGCGCCCACCAGCCCGAAGATCGCGGCAATCTTGGACGAAGAGCCCTCGCGGCTCGCCGCCTGCGACAGCGCAATGTAACCGGCGTAGAGGAACAACAGCACCAGCATCGAGGTGAGCCGCCCGTCCCATTCCCACCAGGTGCCCCAAGTCGGGCGGCCCCAGATCGAGCCGGTGGCAAGGCAGATCACGCAGAACACCATTCCCGGCAGCGCAATTGCGCGCGCGGCAAGCGCGGCCAGCGGGTGCTTCCAGATCAGCAGCATGGCAGAGGAAATCGCGATCCCGGCCCAGCCGCCCATCCCCAGCCACGCGGCGGGAACATGGATGAACAGGATGCGCACTGTCTCACCCATCAGCCGG
>JBKDUW010000082.1:0-7316 GCA_046339235.1 Erythrobacteraceae bacterium
AAGGTCGTGCCGGTCAGGATCGCGACCGTGGCATAGGCGACCGGCGCCGCATCCCCGCGCCAGAAATCTTGCGTCAGCGTCGGCGCGTCGGCGAAATACATGATCCACGCCCCGCCGGTCCAGAAGCTGATGGCGAGATAAACCGCCCACTTGGAGGTGCGCCGCGCGATCTTGGAGGCGGTCCACGGCGCCTTGTCGAGCCGCGCGCGGGCGTTGCGGTCGCCGTCGAAGAAGCGGTCGATATGCTGGAACAGATCGGTCCACACGGTTTGCGGGCAGGCATAGCCGCACCACGCCCGCCCGACCGCGCTGGTGACCAGAAACAACCCGATCCCCGCCATGATCAGCATGCCCGCGACGAAATAGAATTCGTGCGGCCAGATCTCGATATCGAACATGTAGAAGCGGCGGTTCGCGAGATCGATCAGGACGGCTTGATCAGGCGCGTAAGGCCCGCGGTCCCAGCGGATCCACGGCGTGATGTAGTAGATCGCCAGCGTGACGACCATGATCAGCCACTTGAAGCGCCGGAACGGGCCGTCGATGCGCTTGTTGTGGACGGTCTTGCCCTTGGCGTAGAGTTCATTGCCGATAATGCTGTGGTCGGCCGAGCCGAGCGCGCCGCTCCAGTCGCGGGGCTTGCCCGCCGGGGCTGCGGCGCGATCGGGCTCGCCGGGGTTACCCATCATCATTGGCCTTGGCGGATTGCGCGACATCGCCGGTCGGCGCGGCTGCTGGCGCGGCCGCCGGAGCCGGATCCTGCCCGCCGCCGCGCGAGTGCACATAGGCGGCCAGCATCTTGATCGTCACCGGATCGAGCCGCCCGTTCCACGCCGGCATGACGCCGTGACGGGGCGCGAGGATCTGCTTCTTCACCGCCGCCTCGCTGCCGCCGTAGAGCCAGATCGCGTCGTTGAGCGCAGGCGCGCCCATCACCGGCATCCCGGCACCGGCGGGGCCGTGGCAGGCGGCGCAGTTGTCGGCAAAGGCTTGCGCCCCGGCAGCGTCGGGCTGGGCCTTGCCGCTGAGCGAGAGCACGTGCCGCGTCACTGCGGTAACCTGCCCTTGATCGAGCACGCTGTCGAAAGCGGGCATATAATTGACGCGCGTGGCGTCCGCCGCTTCCCAGCGGATCCCGTGCTGCAGCGTGTATTCGATATCGGTCAGCGTGCCGCCCCAGATCCAGTCATCATCATTGAGGTTGGGATAGCCATATTCCTGATACCCGGCCGCGCCCGCGCCGTGGCACTGGACGCAGTTGACCTTGAACGCCGCCGCGCCGCCCGCAATCGCGGCCTGCATCAGTTCGGGCGAGTTCGGGAGCTGCTCGATCGGGGTCGCGGCAATCTGCTGGAACACGCCCTGGCGCGCAGCCTCGGCGGCGCTCAATTCCCTGGCGAGATCGCCGCGGCTCGACCAGCCGAGCGTGCCCGCGGTGGCGCGGTCGATCAGCGGCCAGGCGGGATAGAGCACGACATAGACCAGCGCGAACAGGATCGTGGCGTAGAAGGTCCACAGCCACCAGCGCGGCAGCGGGGTATTGAGCTCCTCGATCCCGTCCCATTCGTGGCCGACGAATTCGGTGCCGGTCGGCGCGTCGATGCGGTTATCGGTCCCCATCTTATCAGACATCGTCGTCATCCTTGAAAATCGAGAGCTTGGCCGTCTCCACATGGCCCTTGGCCGCAGGACGGAAGTGCCACAGGCACAGCACCAGATAGAGCGCGAAAATCATCGCCAGCCCGTAGGAGTCGGCAAAGTGGCGCAGCGCGGTGTAGAGGCTCATTGGCTCTTCTCCCCGCTCAGCACCTCTTGCGCCGCGGCGCTGTTCACATCGACCAGCGTGCCGAGCATCTGGAGATAGGCGACCAGCGCATCCATCTCGGTCACACGCCCCGGATCGCCGTCATAATCGCGGATCTGCGCCTTGGGGTAACGCGTGGCGAGATCGCCGGCATCCGCCTCGGGATCGGCCTGCGCGGTCAGATCGGTGGCGGCCGCCTTGATGTCGGCATCGGTGTAGGGCACGCCCACCCGCCGCAATGCGGTGAGATTGGCGGCGGGATCGGGCACCTTGAGCGCGGTCTCGGCGAGGAAGCTGTAACCCGGCATGATGCTCTGTGGCACCACGGAGCGCGGTGCCTTGAGATGCTGCACATGCCACGCATCGGAATACTTGCCCCCGACGCGCGCCAGATCCGGCCCGGTGCGCTTGCTGCCCCACTGGAACGGGTGATCATACATCGATTCCGCGGCAAGGCTGTAATGGCCGTAGCGTTCGACCTCGTCCCTGAAGGGCCGGATCATCTGGCTGTGGCAGGTGTAGCAGCCTTCGCGGATATAGATGTCGCGGCCCGCCTGCTCGAGCGGGGTGTAGGGGCGCATCCCCTCGACCTGCTCGATCGTGTTGTCGATCCAGAACAGCGGGGCGATCTCGACGATCCCGCCGATGGCAACCACCAGCAGCGTTCCGGCGGCCAGCAGGGTGACGTTCTTCTCGAGCCGCTTGTGGCCTTCGAAAACGTCGCTGTGAGGGGCGTTTTTGCTCATGTTTCGCGTTCCTTCGCGCCTGCGCCTATTCGGCGGGCTGGGCCTGCGGCTGAGGGAGGATCGGGTGATCGCCGGTGTCGTCATAGGCAAGGTCGCCCATCGGGGCTTCGTCGCGCTGCTTGCCGAGGATCGTCATCCAGATGTTCCAGACCATGATCAGCGCGCCCGTCAGGTACATCAGCCCGCCCACCATGCGCAGGATATACATCGGGTGGAGCGCCGCGACGGTGTCGATGAAGCTGTTCACCAGATAGCCGTCCGAGCCATATTCGCGCCACATCAGGCCCTGCGTGATCCCGGCGACCCACATCGAGGAGGCGTAGAACACGATCCCCAGCGTCGCGAGCCAGAAGTGCCAGTTGATCATCCGCAAGGAGTAGAGCCGCTCCTTCTGCCACAGCCGCGGCACGAGGTAGTAGACGCAGGCGAAGGTGATCATCCCGTTCCACCCCAGCGCGCCCGAATGGACGTGGCCGATGGTCCAGTCGGTATAGTGCGACAGGCTGTTCACCGCCTTGATCGACAGCATCGGGCCTTCGAAGGTGCTCATCCCGTAAAAGGCGAGCGCCAGCACCATCATGCGGATGATCGGATCGGTGCGGACCTTGTCCCACGCGCCGTTCAGGGTCATCAGCCCGTTGATCATCCCGCCCCACGAGGGCATCCACAGCATGACCGAGAACACCATGCCGAGCGTCTGCGCCCAGTCGGGCAGCGCGGTGTAGTGCAGGTGGTGCGGGCCGGCCCAGATGTAGAGGAAGATCAGCGACCAGAAGTGGATGATCGACAGGCGGTAGGAATAGACCGGCCGCCCGGCCTGCTTGGGCACGAAGTAATACATCATCGCCAGGAAGCCCGCGGTGAGGAAGAAGCCCACCGCATTGTGGCCATACCACCACTGGGTCAGCGCATCCTGCACGCCGGCAAAGGCGCTATAGCTCTTGGCCCCGAGGAAGCTGACCGGGATCGCCAGATTGTTGACCACGTGCAGCATCGCGACGGTGATGATGAAGGCGAGATAGAACCAGTTGGCGACATAGATGTGGGGCTCGTGCCGCCGCAAAATCGTGCCGACGAACACGGCAAGATAGGCGAGCCAGACGATCGTCAGCCACAGATCGACATACCATTCGGGCTCGGCATATTCCTTCGACTGGGTGATGCCGAGGAGGTAACCGGTCGCCGCCAGCACGATGAACAGCTGGTAGCCCCAGAACACGAAGCGGGCCAGCTGCGGGAAGGCCAGCGTGGTGCGGCAGGTGCGCTGGACCACGTAGAAACTGGTCGCCAGCAGCGCATTGCCGCCGAAGGCGAAGATCACCGCGCTGGTGTGCAGCGGACGCACCCGGCCAAAATTGAGGTAGGGTTCGAAATTGAGCCACGGAAAGGCCAGCTGTGCGGCGATGTAAACGCCTGCGAGCAGGCCCGCGATACCCCAGAACATGGTCGCGATCACGCCCCAGCGGATCACGTCGTCATCGTAGCGCGAGGGGCCGGGCGGCATGCGGAAGATGCTCTGCGCGCGTGCCATCGGATCATAGCTGCCGAGCGTGGCAAGGATCAGGATCACCGCGACGAGGGCGACAATCCCCATGTGGATGGCAAACCCGCTGTCCGGTGTCAGCGCGATAGCGGCAATGGCTGCGAGCAGGACCAGCGCCCAGACTCCCAGCCGTCTTACGACTGATTCCATGTTGAATTATCCCTTCCGTCGGCTTGCCCTAGCAAGCCCCCGTCGCCCCGTTGTTGATCTAGATCAAAATTGTGTCAGCTTTTTGGTGTCAAGCCCGATTGACTGCCGGGTGGGCTGCTCGCCCGTCCCGCCAGCCGTGCCAGCGCGGCAATATCCGACAGGCTGATGATCGAGCGCCCCTCGGTTTCCAGCAGACCCGCCTCGCGCAGCTCGGTCAGCTGGCGGCTGACGGTCTCGATCGTGAGGCCGAGACTGTCGCCGATATCGCGGCGGCTCATCGGCAGGGCAAAGGCGCAGGCACCGGCGGTGCACCCCGTCAGCCGCTCGGCCATGGCTACCAGGAAATCGGCGATCCGCGCGCCGGCCGATTTGTGGCCCATCTGCATCATCCGCGTGCGGCTGCGGTGCAGCGCCTGCAGACTGCGCGCGAGCACGGCGCGCAGCACCGCCGGATCGTTCTGGGCAATATCGAGGAAGCGATCCGCCGGGAACACGACCAGATCGCAATCAGCGAGCGCCACGAGGCGGAAATCGCCCCACGCATTATCGGCGCTGTGGCGCAGCACCGAAATCATGTCCCCGGCGAAATGAAAGGCGAGCACCTGGCTGGCAGGCGTATCTGATGGCCGGTGGGCGACCAGCTTGGCCGCGCCGCTGACGACATGGACCAGCCGGTCTTCATGGGTGTCGGGCGCGAGCGCCTCGCCCTTGGCCAGATGCAGGCAATAGCCGATCGCGCAGAGCCGGTCCGCCACGGCCGCCCCGCCGGTTCCGACGGGCAGGGTATCGCGGAAGGCCGCCATGCTCTCATGCCCGAAAGATGTGCTCAGTGTCGCCATGGTGCTGCGGTGATGAACGCGTGCCACGCAAAGGTCTTTGATCCGGATCAATGATGCGCGGCGACGAGCGGGTCTATCGGGGCGCCACAGGCAGCAAACATCCTGGGCCACGGAGGGTGGCCGCTGCTGCCGCTTAAGGATGCAATACCATGAAGACCCTTGTGATGCTGGCCCACACTGCTCTGGGCGGTGCCGCGCTGGCGCTGGCCGCGACCCCTGCTCTGGCGCAGGACAGCGGCGACGAGACCGACCGCGCCGGAGACATCCAGTTCAAGCTGCTCGGCACCGCGGTGCTGCCGGACGGCAAGATCACCGACATCAATGTCAATCTGCCCGGCCTGCCCGCCACCCTGCAAACCAAGGCGAGCGACAATTTCGGGCCGACCCTGGCGGTGGAATGGTTGGTGACCGACAATATCTCGCTCGAGACGATTGCCGGCACCACCCAGCACGATGTCGACACCACCGCCGGCCTGCCCGCCGGCGCCGAACTGGTCTCGGACGCACTGCTGCTGCCCGCCACGGTGACCGCCAAGTATCACTTCGATCTTGGAGGCGTGAAGCCCTATGTCGGCGCGGGTGCGGCCTATTTCATGTGGCTTAGCGACAAGCCGGGTGCGGCGACCTTGCCGCTCGGCGTGACCGATACCGACCTGTCGGACGAATTCGGCTTTGTGCTGCAAGGCGGCTTCGATGTGCCGCTGGGCGACAAGGGCTTCGGCCTGACCTTCGATGCCAAGCGCTACTTCATCGACACCACCGCGCGCTGGTATGTCGGCAACACGCTGGCGATCGAGACCAAGCACAAGCTCGATCCCTGGGTGCTGAGCGCCGGGGTCTCCTACCGCTTCTGACCACATCCCCTTTGGTCAGCATAAGACCCCGTCGGCGTCAGGTCGGCGGGGTCTTTGCGTTGGGGGGTCATTGTGGGGTCATTGCGGGGTCATGCGCGCCTCATTCGGCCGCCCGGCCCTTTTGTCGCGCGCCCGTTCCGGCCGCATCAAGGCCAAAAATTGCCATTTCGGCAATTTGCACGTGAAACATTACCAATATGGTTTGTTGCGCTAAGGCTTACGGTTGAAGGCCATTGTCTCGCGCCGCGGCGCTGGTAGCGTGCGGGAATATGGGTCAGCACAAGGGAGAATCGCAATGATCCACGCCGTCGAGCGGCCCAGGCCCGGCACCCCCACGCATTGCACGCCCGAGCAATATGCCGCGATGTATCGCGCCTCGGTGGAGACGCCGGACGCCTTCTGGCTCGAACAGGCGCAGCGGCTCGACTGGGTGCGCGCGCCCAAGCAGGGCGGCGAGTGGGCCTATGATCCGGTCGGCATCTCGTGGTTCGAGGATGGCACCTTGAACCTGTGCCACAATGCGGTTGACCGGCATCTGCCGCAGCACGCCGACCGCACCGCGCTGATCTTCGAGCCCGATGATCCGGCAAGTCCGGGCCGCAGCCTCACCTACGGCGAACTCCACACCGAAGTGGTGCGGATGGCGAACGCCATGAAGGCGCTCGGCGTCGCCAAGGGTGACCGGGTGACCATCTACATGCCGATGATCCTCGAAGGGGTGGTCGCCATGCTCGCCTGCGCGCGGCTCGGCGCGGTGCATTCGGTGGTGTTCGGCGGCTTTTCGCCCGAGGCTTTGGCGGGCCGGATCGAGGATTGCGGCAGCCGCTTTGTCATCACCGCCGACGAAGGTCTGCGCGGCGGGAAGCGCGTGCCCCTGAAGGCCAATGTCGACGCCGCGCTCGCCCATCCCGGCACCGGTGTGTCCGGCGTGTTGGTGATCCGCCACACCGGCGGCGAGATTGCGATGCAGGCGGGACGCGATCACTGGCTCGAAGACCTCGCCAGCGATGCGGATGTTCCTTGCGAAGTCATGGCGGCAGAAGACCCGCTGTTCATCCTCTACACCTCGGGCTCGACCGGCAAGCCCAAGGGCGTGCTCCACACCACCGGCGGTTACGGCGTGTGGACCGCGACGACCTTCCACTACATCTTCGACTACCAGCCAGGCGAGGTGTTCTGGTGCACCGCCGATATCGGCTGGGTGACGGGTCATAGCTACGTCGTCTACGGCCCTTTGTTCAATGCGGCGACCGCAGTGGTGTTCGAAGGCGTGCCGAACTACCCCGATCACGGGCGGTTCTGGGATGTGGTCGACAAGCATCAGGTCAACATCATCTACACCGCGCCGACCGCGATCCGCGCGCTGATGCGCGAGGGCGA
>JBKDUW010000083.1:0-9673 GCA_046339235.1 Erythrobacteraceae bacterium
GCGGGCGCCCGCGAAGTGCAGGTGGGAGGCCGTGGTGATGCGGGCCGGCAGCTGGCACACGCGATAGGTGCCGGTCGGGCCCGAGATGGGGCCGGCATCGACCAGACCGCCGCTGGTGGCGATTGTCGGACAACCGGCCGCCGGCGTCACCAGCGTCTGGGTCGGCGTCGGGGTCGGAGTGGGCGTCGGCGTCGGCGTCGGGTTGTTGATGATGATGTTGCCGCCGGTGCCGGGCGAGACGATTTCGTCCGCGCCGCAGCCAGCAAGAGTCATCAGGCTGCAACCCAGAACGAGAGTGCGTTGAATGTTTTTCACAGCGAGCGGTCCCCTGAAAAGCCGAGAATCGAAAAAGCGCGTGTCGGTAGAAATTGGATACGCTTCGCTTCGCTAGGGTGGCTACGTGACAGAATTCTTGCAGCATGACAGCGGTGTGGCATTTACTGTAATATAACCGAAGAAAGACAAAGATGACAAAACCCGCGAGAGCCGGAATCGCGATTATGACTGTCTAGCGTGACGCAGAATCAATGTGTTAAGACGTAAGATTGCAGAAAAATTACATTATTACGGTTTTGTTGCATTCACCTTCAAGCTGAGTCATTATGCTCCTGACACTGGAAGAGGAGCTTGTGCCCATGTCCGTAATCGTCTTTGCGATGGCCCTGCTGGCCGCCACGCCGATGCCCGCCCAACCGGTTGCCGGGTTTGTTTCTCCCACTGATGGCAACGAGCTTGCTGCGCAGACGCTTGCTGCCGGGCAAGAGGATGAGGCGCTTGTCACGCTGGTCCGAGCCACGGCAGCCAATCCTCATGATCCGGCGGTGCTGATCAATCTCGGCATTGCCTATGCCCAGAAGGGCGACGACGCCAAGGCCCGCACCGCCTTCGAAGCGGCGCTGGCCTGCCACGAGGTGGTCGAGCTCGACACTGCCGATGGCAGCGCAACCGATTCGCGCCGGCTCGCACGCAAGGCGCTCAAGATGCTCGAGCGCGGCGAATTCCGCACCCGTACCGAGCAGCTGACCTATCGCAACTGAGCCAGCAAGCAGCGCTCACCGACAAGCGGCCCTCGGGTCGCACCGCACCGCAATAACGGGCGGGTTGCCAGCTTGGCGACCCGCCCTTTTTTGGGCACCGTCAGGGCTCGCTGCGCCTCTGCTTTCGCAGGACTGTCACCTGCCTGTCATTTAGGTTAGACAATGGGGGAGCATTCTGGAGGACCGGGAATGATTCTCGCCGCGGCTTGCCGCGTCATTATGGCTGCCACGTTGCTGGGTCTCGCTACCGGGGCCCGTGCCGACGTCCTCGAACTCGGTGCCGATGGCGCGCGCTGGGTGACAGGGCCAATGGCCGGTGCCTCTGCTGTGTCGCCCTCGCAATCCGATGCGGCGGTCCAGCCGGTGCTGGTCGAAGGCCTGTCGCTGCCCGAATCGGCGATTGCCGATCCCGCCCGCCATGCCGCCGGCGTGCCGCCGCGCTATACCGCCAAGATCGCCGAGCTCGCCGTGCGCTTCGATCTGTCGCCCAGTCTGCTTGAAGCGCTGGTGTGGCAGGAAAGCCGCTGGCGCGAAAATGCCGTCTCGCCGGTCGGCGCGCGGGGCCTCGCTCAGCTGATGCCGGGCACGGCGCGCTATCTCGGGGTGGATTCGGCCGATCCGTTCCAGAACCTCGAGGGCGGGGCGCGTTACCTGCGCGAACAGCTCGACCGGTTCGACGGCAATCTGGAAAAGGCGCTCGCCGCCTATAATGCCGGCCCCGGACGGGTCGAGCGTGCGGGCGGCGTTCCGAATATCCGCGAGACCCAGAATTACGTTGCGGCCATCATGGGCCGCCTCGCCAACCATTCGCGCCCCGCCGGCCAGTAACCGGCGGATGATCGCTTCAAGGGAAAGTGTTGAGAACAAAATGAAGTCGCTGTTTCGTCTGCCTGCCCGTCCTCTGGCCCGCATTGCCGCCGTCCTGACGCTTGCGCTCGCTCCGAGTGCTGCTTTCGCGCAGACCGCCGATCCGGCGGGTTCCGGCCCGATCAACAACGCGCTGCTGTGGCTCCAAGGCACGCTGCTCGGTTCTGTCGCCACCGCGGTGGCGGTGATGGCGGTCGCCGCAATCGGCTTCATGATGCTCACCGGCCGGATGAACTGGCGCTTTGGCGCGACCGTCATCATCGGCGTGTTCATCCTGTTCGGCGCGACCACGATCGTTGCCGGCATCCAGTCGGCTGCCGGATAAGCGCCGATGAGCGAGCTCGTCCGCAACCCGGTACACCGCGCGCTCACCCGCCCGCAGATGTTCGCAGGCGTGACGATGAATTTCTTCATCATTAACCTGATGGTGACGACCATCGCGTTCCTTATGCTCAAGAGCTTCTGGATCATTCCCGTGCCGATCGTGATGCACGTGATCGGCTACTTCGCTTCGCTGCGCGAGCCGCGCATTTTCGACCTGTGGATCACGAAGGTCAGCAAATGCCCGCGCGTTCCCAATTTCAAGCGCTGGGGCTGCAACAGCTACGCCCCGTGACGCAAGGTATGAGTGGCCTCAACAAGGAGGGCCGGACATGGTGAAATGGATCGGAGCCGCCGCCTGGAGCGCCAAGGAAGCGCGCGTGGGCGACCGGCTGCCCTATGCGCGCCTTGTGGACGAGAACACCGTGCTGCTGCGCGATGGCTCGGTGATGAGCGCGATCCAGGTTCCGGGCCTGCTGTTCGAGACCGAAGACTCCGACGCGCTCAACGCCCACGCCGCCACCCGCGAGGTGATGCTGCGCTCGACGCTGGATGCGCGTTTCGTGATGTATCACCACGTCATCCGCCGCCGGGTGGAAGTCGAGCTTGATGCCGAATTCCCTGACGCGCTGTCGCGCCATATCGATGCGCGCTGGAAGCAGCGGCTGGCGGGGGGATCGCTGTTCATCAATGACCAGTTCGTCACCCTGATCCGCCGCCCCGCGCGCGGCAAGACCGGCCTGCCGGAACGCCTGAGCAAAATGTTCTCGCGCACAGGGCAGGACGAGCCCGAGGCTGATCCCAAGGACATCCGCAGCTTGAAGGCCGCGATCACCGGGCTGGTTGCCTCGCTCCAGAATTACGGCGCGGCGGTGCTGGGCGATTACCAGGCGCCTTGTTCGGCAAAGGGCGGCAACAATTCGGAAATGCTCGAACTGCTCTCGGCGCTCTATAATGGCGAGATGCGCCCGGTGCGGCGTCCGTCGCCCGAGACCGATATCGGCCACATGCTGCCCTATCGCCGCGCCAGCTTCGGTCTCGATGCGATGGAACTGCGCGGCAGCGCCGCGCCCGATTTCGCCGCGATCCTCGGCCTCAAGGATTATCCCGAAGCGACCTCGCCCGGCCTGCTCGACAATCTCCTGCGTCTGCCGTTCGAGATGGTCGTTACCGAAAGCTACGCCCCCAACGAGCGCACCACCGCGCGCGAGCGGATCGATCTGGCGCTGCGGCGCTCGCGCTCGGTGGACGAGGAAGCTGCGACCGAACGTGCCGAAATGCTGGCGGCGCGCGATGCGTTGGGCAATGGCGCGGTCGGCTTTGGCGATCATCACCTCACCGTGCTGGTGCGCGAGACCACTCTCCCGCGCTTGGACGACGCGATGGCCTCGTGTGCCGCAGCGCTCGCCGATACCGGCGCGATTGCGGTGCGCGAGGACACCAATCTCGAACCCGCCTTCTGGGCGCAGTTCCCCGGCAACGAGGAATATATCGTGCGCCGTGCGCTGATTTCCTCGGCCAATATGGCGAGCTTCGGCAGCTTCCATGGCTTTGCGCTGGGGCAGGCGAGCGGCAATCACTGGGGCGATGCGGTGACGCTGCTGGAAACCACCAGCGCCACCCCGTTCTTCTTCAACTTCCACCACGGCGATCTGGGCAATTTCTCGGTCATCGGCCCGTCGGGTTCGGGCAAGACCGTGGTGATGAACTTCCTCGCCGCGCAGGCGCAGAAGTTCAAGCCGCGCACCATCCTGTTCGACAAGGATCGCGGCGCCGAGCTGTTCATCCGCGGCATCGGCGGCCGGTATGACCGCATCAGCCCGGGCGAGCCGACCGGCTTCAACCCGCTGAGCCTCCCCGATACCCCCGCCAACCGCGCCTTCCTGCGCGACTGGCTGGCGGTGCTGCTGCAGGCTGACGGGCCGGAGGAATACGCCATCGTCAGCGGCGCGGTCGATGCTGCCTACGCCAATGACGCAGGCCTGCGCCGTCTCCGGCACTTCAAGGAACTGCTCGCCGGTGCGCGCCGCCCAGAACCGGGCGATCTGGCGGACCGGCTGGGCGCATGGATCGGCAGCCCTTCGGGTGACGGCGGCGAGCACGCCTGGCTGTTCGACAATGAACGCGACCGGCTCGATCTCGAAACCCGCGTGATGGGCTTCGACATGACCGCGCTGCTCGAAAACCCGCGCCTGCGCACGCCTGTCATGATGTATCTGTTCCACCGCATCGACGAGCGGCTCGATGGTCAGCCGACCATGATCCTGATCGATGAAGGCTGGAAGGCGCTTGATGACGAAGTCTTCGCCGCACGCATCCGCGACTGGCTCAAGACGCTGCGCAAGCGCAACGCGCTGGTCGGTTTCGCCACGCAATCGGCGCGCGATGCGCTCGACAGTCGGATTTCGACCGCGCTGGTCGAGCAGACCGCGACGATGGTGTTCATGCCCAACTCGCGCGCTCGCCCTGAGGATTATTGCGACGGCTTCGGCCTCACCAGCCACGAATTCGCACTGATCCGCTCGCTGCCTGCGCATTCGCGCTGCTTCCTCGTGAGACAGCCCGATGCTTCGGTGGTGGTGCGGCTCGATCTGTCGGGAGCGCCCGAAGTGCTGACGATCCTCTCGGGCCGCGAGAGCGCGGTGCGCAGGCTCGATCTGCTGCGCGAGGCAGTGGGCGACGAGCCTTCCGCCTGGTATCCCGCGCTCACCGGACGGCCTTGGCCTGATTATCTGGGGCCCGATGGTGCCGCAGCAGTTGACGAGGACGGTCAGCCCGTGTGGCAGGCCGCCGAATGAGCACCGCGTGTGATCTGGCCGCCCAGTCAATGGGCACCGGGGTCTCCGCCGCGCTGACGGCGGTGGACTGCATTGCCAGCGGCATGAGCGAGCAGGCCTTCAACCGCCTGTTCGGCACCGAGGGCCAGCTGGCCTTCGCACTGACGCTTTTGCTCGGGCTTTACGTCGGCTTCTTCGGCATCTCGCTGATGCTGGGCCGCGCCAACCTGTCGGTGCGCGCGCTGCTTCCCAAGATGATGACGCTGGGGCTGGTGCTGACCTTCGCCACCAGCTTCGTCGCTTTCTCGACCATCTTCTACAACATCTTCATCGGCGGGCCGGACCAGATCGCCGGCGTGCTCACTGGCACCGAAGGCTCGGCCACCGCAACCTTCGCGCAGAAGATCGACGTGGTGTTCCTCGCGATCCAGAAGGCGAGCGGGGATACCAAGGATATCAGCGCCTTCTCGCCGCCTGGCATGATGTGGCTCGGCGCGATGCTGCTGCTGCTCGGAACTGTCGGCCTGCTGGTGACGGCGCGGATCGGGCTGGCGCTGCTGCTTGCGGTCGGGCCGATCTTCGTGGTGATGGCGCTGTTCGAGGGCACCCGCGGGCTGTTCACCGGCTGGCTCAAGGGGCTGGTGCTGCTCGCGCTGGCGCCGCTGTTTGCGGTGCTGGGCGGCTCGATCATGCTGGAAATGGCAGTGCCCGTGCTGGTCGCTCTGGTGAAGCCCGATGGCGCGATCGACCAGCAGGCGGCGATGGCGTTCTTCCTGATCGGCGCGGTGCATGTCGCGCTGATGTTCCTGTCGTTGAAGGTGGCCTCCACCATGGTGGCAGGCTGGCAGGTGTTCGGCCTCGTGCCCGACAAGGACCGCGGGCGCTTCTCGGATGGCCCGCGCGCTCTGGCGCCTGCCGCAGCCGCTGTGGCATCGACCACGCCGCGCAGCACCAATATCGCGCCTGCCAGCGCTGCCATGGCTGCCCGCAGCGTCGAGATTGCGCCGGCGCAGGTGGTGGTCGCGGCCAATGACACCGGCCCGGCCTCCGGCGCGCGCGAAACCCGCGTCTATGCCACCGGCGGCGGGAGCGCGCAGGTGACCCCGCTCAATCCCGCCACCTCGCGCACGCGCGGGATCGGCAACCGCTTCCGTTCGGCCGGCGGCGCGGCGCCCGCGCCCAAGCCCGCCGCAACCACCCCCCCGGAGACTTACCAATGACCCGCGCCGGCCTTCTTCGGCTGACTCTTTGCGCCGCCGCGCTCGCGCTTGCCGCCCCCGTGCTGGCCGATGATGCGCGTATCCAGACCCGCGTCTATAACGATGCGGCGGTGGTGAGGATCGATGGCTAGGTGATGGTGCAGACAACCATCAATTTCGCCCCCGACGAACTGATCGAGAATGTCGCGATCGGCGATTCGACCGCGTGGCAGGTGCAGCCCAACAAGGCGCAGACGATCCTGTTCGTGAAGCCGCTCGAAACGTCGGCGCGGACCAACATGACGGTAGTGACCGACAAGCGCACCTATCTGTTCGATCTCGTCGCCAGCCCCAAGAACGCCGCGCTCTACGTGCTCCAGTTCCGCTATCCCGAACTTGAGAAAGCCGCCGAGGAAGCGCGCCTTGCCGCCGCTGCCGAGGCCGAGGCCGAAGCCCTGCGCGCCGCCGCTGATCCGATCGAGCGCGCCGCGGCCGGCGATCCCTATGCGGTGGCTGATCCCGCCCGCCTCAATTTCGAATGGGCCAGCGCGGGCGCGTCCGAATTGCTTCCGAGCCGCGCCTATGATGATGGCGACGCGGTGTTCCTGACCTGGACCACCGGAATCGCGATCCCGGCGATCCTTGTCACCAACGAGGATGGCGAGGAAGGCCCCGTCAACTTCACCGTGCGCGGCGATACAGTGGTGGTCGACGGCGTGCCGCCGCAGATCATCCTGCGCTCGGGGCGCGACACCGCCACGCTGACCAATACCGGGCCTGCCGCGCCTTCGGCCCTCAGCGCCGGGCTGACCGCCGCGCGCAAGAAGGAGGCGAAATGAACCCTTCATCCATCGATCCTGTCAGGGAGTTTGTCTGATGCGCCTAGCCATGCGTCTGCCGCCGAAGAAGGGCGAAAAGAACGCTGCCGAGAGCGGTGATCCGCGCGAGCAGGAATCGGCCGAGATCATCGATCTGGCAAGCCGCGCGGCCTTTCCGGCTGTCACTGACCGCAAGGCCAGGGGCGACGGCCTCGGGCTCGCTGCCGGGGTGGCGCTGGTCGCCGGCATCGGCGCGGTGACCTTCTGGGCGATGAATTCCGCGCGCCTGCCCGATCAGGCGGGCGTGGGCAATCCCGCGGTGGTCGCGCCCTCGACGCCGATCCCGCCGATGGCGCCCGCAGTGGCACCGGTCGCAGCCCCGGTAACGCCGCCGGTCGATCCGGCGCCCGCGCCGATCCTCGCCAACCAGCCGGGGGTGACCGCGGTGCCGGCCGCCAATCCCTATGCCAGCCCGACGATGGTGTTCGACGCCAGCCGCGGTGCCTTCGCCCCGCGTGTGGCTGAAGCGCCCGCGCCTGCCGCTGCGGGCGCAGCGATGGCCGGTGCCGGCGGTGCAGGGGAGTTTGCCAGCCGCGTTGGCGGTGTCGGCGGTGGTCCGGCGCAGGCGCGTCCGATGCTCAATCCCTCGACCACTGTCACTGAAGGCACGCTGATCCCCGCGATCCTCGAAACCGCGATCAACACCGATGTGCCGGGCTATGTCCGCGCGGTGGTGAGCCAAGATGTCCGCAGCTTCGATGGCAAGCGCATCCTTGTCCCGCGCTCCTCGCGGCTGATCGGCCAGTATCAGGCCGGGGTGCAGCAGGGCCAGAAGCGCGCCTATGTGATCTGGACGCGGCTGATCCGCCCTGACGGCGTCTCGGTCAGCCTCGCCTCGCCCGCGGTCGGGTTTGACGGGACGACGGGGCTTGAAGGCGACGTCAATACCCACTTCTTCCAGCGCTTCGGCTCGGGCTTGCTGCTCTCGGTGGTCGGCGGGCTGGGCGCACTCGCAACCGGCGGCGTGGGCGGCGTGATTGTCGCTGGCGGCGCGCAGAGTGCGGCCAGTTCGGCCGTGCAAGCGCAGGGGCAGATCAGCCCCACCATCCGCGTGCGCATGGGCGAGCCGATCCGCGTGTTCACCGCGCGCGATCTCGACTTCAGCACGGTCGGCAAGTGAGCGCATGAGCGCGGATATCCACCGGCTGATGGCAGAGCAGGGCCAGAACGAGGAAACCGCACGGCTTTCCGCCGAGCGTTCGGTCTATCTCGACGCCTATCTCGCGCCGTTCCGCCGCTGGCTGGACCGCGACACGGTGACCGAGATCATGGTCAACCGTCCTGGCGAGGTGTGGATCGAGGATGCCTCCAATCCGGGCATGCAGCGGATCGAGACCCCGGAGATTGACGACCGGCTGGTGCAGCGCCTTGCCGAACAGGTCGCGCGCGTCAGCCATCAGGGTATCAACCGTGAACACCCCTTGCTGGGCGCGACGCTGCCCGATGGTGCGCGCGTGCAGTTCTGCGGGCCGCCCGCCAGCCGCAAGCACTGGGTGATGGCAATCCGCCGCCACCGCCGGCTCGATCTGCCGCTCGATGCCTATGACACCGGCCCGCTGGTGGGCGAGGGCGTGATCGAGCTGCCCGATTCCCAGTTCCAGCCTATCGCTTACCTGCGCGAGGCGATCCGTGCGCGGCGCACGATTCTGATCTCGGGCGGCACCAGCACCGGCAAGACGACCTTCCTCAACGCCATGCTCGGCGAGATCCCGCGCGCCGAACGCGTGGTGCTGGTCGAGGATACGCCCGAATTGAAGTTCCCGGGCGAGAACGCGGTCGGCCTGGTCGCGATCAAGGGCGAGCTGGGCGAGGCCAAGGTTACCGCCAACGAATTGCTGCAGGCCGCCTTGCGTCTGCGGCCCGACCGGATCGTGCTGGGCGAACTGCGCGGTGCGGAGAGCGTGAGCTTCCTGCGCGCGATCAACACTGGCCACCCTGGCAGTTTTTCGACCATTCACGCCAACTCCTTGCGCGGCGCGCTCGAGCAACTCTCGCTGATGGTGATGCAGACCGGCATCGGACTCACCCGTTCGGACACCATCGCCTATGCCGCGAGCGTGATCGACGTGCTCGTGCAGCTCGGCCGCGACGCCAATGGCAGGCGCGGGATCACCCAGATCGCGGATAGCAAGTCGCTGCTTTAACTGGCAGGTTTGCGAAAGCGGCAGCCGCTGAGCGCTCCGTATTGATTGACATTTGCATGACAGCCCCCGCATGGTGATTTACACCGTGCGCGCCAGCGAACACATGCGCGCAAGACGCCGCGGAATGTCTGCGGCGCTGATGGAACAGGGAAGCCATGAGCACGTCACCGACCACCAGCGAAGATCAGCCCGAACCTGCGGGCGCACACGTCTTTGCCCGGCTAGGCTCCGACGAATCGCCCTATTTCAACCGCGAGCTTTCGTGGCTCCAGTTCAACCAGCGCGTGCTGGCCGAGGCAGGCAACGCCACCTACCCGCTGCTCGAACGGCTGCGCTTCCTGTCGATTTCGGGCAGCAATCTCGACGAGTTCATGATGATCCGCGTCGCCGGCCTGGTCGGTCAGGTGCAAAGCGGGCTGGCAACCCTCTCGATCGACGGACGCAGCCCCG
>JBKDUW010000084.1:0-3941 GCA_046339235.1 Erythrobacteraceae bacterium
CACAATCGCGGCCTTGCACAAAGACCGCTTCTCGAAATCGGCAAGGTCGATCTCGGCGAGGTAGTGGTTGCGCCAGCGGGTGTTGAAACCGCTGCGGTTGACCCAGAAGGGCTCGCTTTCATAGCGGCAGGCGCGCGGCAACGGCGAATGCAGCGCGAGGCGGTGATCCTCCCACCAGCGCGCTCCGTCATCCAGCCAGCGGAAGATATCAGCGTTGAGGATCGTGCCCTCGGCATCGACCATCGGTTCCTTGGAGGAAATGTCGTCGCACACCGCGATCTGCATCCCGCGCTCCTGCGCGATCCGGGCGAGGTTCACAGCGGCATCGTGAATGTCCTCGGGGCAGGTAATGGTCACGGATTCGAGCAGCAGCTCAAGCGTTTCGCGACCTTGCGGCGTGCGCAATTCGACAACGTTGGTAGTCATTGTCAGGCCTTGCCTCTCTGTTTGTTTTCTGATTCGCGAGACTAGCGGAAATTTTCCGAATGTCCTCATTATTTACGTAGGGGAATCGCGGGCAAGCCGGGGCTAGCGCCGCAGACCACGGGCACGGCAGCGGAGAACGGAAAAGCATGAGTTTTTCAGGGGCGAATTTCGGGGTGGTGCTCAAGGCTCTGGCGGGAGCGATCCCGCCTGATCGGCCGGCGCTGGTGCATGGGACGCGGGTGGTCAGCTGGGGCGAGCTTGATGCCATCACCGATCGCATCGCCGCAGGGCTCACCGCGCGCGGGCTGAAGCCCGGCGACATTGCCGGACAGATGCTGCGCAACACCCCCGATTACCTGCTCGCCTATTTCGGCTGCATCAAGGCCGGCGTGGTGCCGGTCAATGTGAACTACCATTACCGGCAACGCGAATTGTCGGACATCTTTACCCGCTTCGGGTTGAAGGCGCTGTTCACCGAAAGCGACTTTGCCGGCACTGCGCGCGACGCAATGCCCGATGGCGCCGCGACGGTGGATGTCGGGAGCGACGATTGGGCGGCGCTGTGCGCGTCCGAACTGCCTGACGCATTCGCGGTGCATGATGACGCGCAAGCGCTGTTCCTCACCGCCACAGGCGGCACGACGGGGATGCCCAAGGCAGTGATGTGGCCGATGAACGAGGCCTGGGGCGCATTCAGCATCGGCGTGTGGCAGCGCCCGCCGGGCACCCCGCCGCTGATCACCGCCAGCCTTGCCGAACAAGTCGCCGAGGCTGTGCGGATCGGCCCCGAGCATCCTGCGAGCACAGCGCCGCTGCTGCTCTTGAGCCCGCTGATGCACGGTGCGGGGCAGTTTACCGCGGTGATCCATCTGCTGAAAGGCGGCACGCTGGCGCTGCTCCCGGCTTCCAAGTTCGAGGCCGATCTGGCGCTCGATGAAGTGCAGCGCATCGGTGCACGCGGCATCTTCATTGTCGGCGATGCCTTCGCCCTGCCGCTCGCCGACCGGCTGGAGGCGCGTGCCAAGGAAAATGGGGGCGACGGGGCCGATGCGCTTGCCTCGTTGCGCTCGATCACCTCTTCGGGCGCGGTGTTCTCGGCCGCCCTGAAGCAGCGCCTGATCGCGCAACTCCCGGCGCTGATGATCATCGATGCATTGGGGTCCTCGGAAAGCTCGGGCACCGGCATTGTCATCACCACCGCCGCCGGTTCGAGCGGGGGCGGCAAGTTCCAGCCTTTGCCCGGGCGCGAGACCAAGCTGTTCGACGAGCATCTCAACGAAATCCCGCCGGGCAGCGACGGGGTCGGCATCGTCGCACGCACCGGCCCGCTGCCCTTGGGTTATCTCGGCGAGGATGAGAAGAACCGCCAGACCTTCCCCACCATCGGCGGCAATCGCTGGCTGATGACAGGCGACCGCGCGCGCTGGTCGGCGGACGGGACGCTCGAATTCATCGGCCGCGACAATATGTGCATCAACACCGGCGGCGAGAAGGTCTTCCCCGAGGAGGTCGAGGCGGTGCTGCAGGATCACCCGGGCGTGAAGGACGTGCGGGTCGTGAGCCTGCCCGATGCGCGCTTCGGGCGAAAGGTCGTCGCGGTGGTGCAGCCCGAGGGCGAGATCGACGAGGCGGCGCTTGATGCTTGCGCGCGGGCCGGCTTGGCGGGCTACAAGATCCCGCGGCTCTATGTGTTCACCGAAAGCTCGCTCAGGCTCAACAATGGCAAGCCCGATTACAAGACCGCGCAGGCCCTCGCCGAGGCAGAAGGGTAAGTCGCGGGCTAGTGCATCCGCGCGCGGAAGCGGATCGTGAAGCTGGGCTGCGCCGTCCCGCTGCTGGCGGCGGCCATCGTGCCGGATCCGCGGCGACCGCGTCAGGTTGCAAACAGCTGGCCGATATCGGCAAAGGCCTTGAATTCGAGCGCATTGCCTGAAGGATCGCGCAGGAACATCGTCGCCTGCTCGCCCGGCTGGCCCTTGAAACGGATGGTCGGCGCGATCACGAAGTCGCACCCGCTGGCGCGCAATCGTTCGGCCAGGGCCTCCCATTCGGCCATCGGCAGCACCAGCCCGAAATGCGGCACTGGCACGCCGTGGCCATCGACATGGTTGATGGCGCGGTCGCCCGCCTGTCCCGGCGCCAGGTGAGCGACGATCTGGTGGCCGTGGAAATCGAAATCGATCCATTCGTCCGAAGACCGCCCCTCGGCGCAGCCCATCGCTGCGCCATAGAAGGCGCGCGCGGCGGCAAGATCATCGACCGGAAAGGCGAGGTGGAAGGGGGGAAGGCTCATCACGCGGCTCCTTGGTCGGCTGTGCTCCGTTCCGTTCAGCCTCGACAGTACCAGTATGAATATCTAGGGCGGGCCGCAAGAAGTCCCGGCAAGGTGGAGCAGGCGGACATGAAACTCATCATCGGCAATAAGAACTATTCGAGCTGGAGCCTGCGCGGCTGGCTCGCGGTCAAGCAATCGGGCCTGAATTTCGACGAGCTCACCGTTTCGATCATGGGCGAGGAGTGGGACCGATTGAAGCAGGACATGGGCGAGGTCCAGCCCTCCAGCGGCAAGGTGCCGATCCTGTGGGACGGCGAGGCGGTGGTATGGGACAGCCTGGCGATCATGGAATACCTCGCCGACAAGGTCGGGCGCGAGCGGTTCTGGCCCAAGGACGATGCAGCGCGCGCGATGGCCCGGGCGATGGTGGCGGAGATGCATTCCTCCTACCAGTCGCTGCGCAAGGAAATGCCGATGAACATCCGCCGCCGGATGCAGCTCGACGGCGTCTCGCAAGCCACCCGCCACGACATCATGCGCATTCTCGGGCTGTGGGCCGAAGCCCGCGCGCGCCATGGCAGCACCGGGCCCTACCTGTTCGGAACCTTCGGGGCGGCAGATATCTTCTATGCCCCGATCGTGACGCGTTTTGTCACCTACGGGGTCGGGATGCCGGGCTTTGCGCAGGCCTATATGCAGGCGATCATCGAGCACGAATGGATGCGCGAATGGAACAATTCCGCCGAGGAAGAGCAATGGGTGATCGAGCAATACGAACTGGTCGGCTGAACGGGCTTGTGATGGCAGCCGCGCTGCTGGCGCTGCTGCTCGCCGCGGCGCCCGCGCAAGCCTGGGGCGCCTATGCCCACCGTCAGACCGCGGCGATCGCCGAGGCCAACCTGTCGCCGGAAGCCCGCGCCAAGATCCGCCGCCTGCTGCGCTCGGCCAGTGCGCTCGGCACGCCCGAATGTCCGCTGACGACGCTGGAGGACGCGTCGGTATGGGCCGATTGTGTGCGCGGCGAGGGGTGGCGCTGGGGCTACACCGCTGCCTGGCATTATCGCACCGCGCCGATCTGCGAGGCGTTCAACCCGCGCGCCAATTGCGCCGGCGGCAATTGCGTCACCGCGCAGATCGAGCGCGCGCACCGGATGCTTGCCGATGAAAGCCTGCCCGATCCGATCCGGCTGGAGGCGCTCGCCTTCATGGTGCATTTCGCGGGCGATGTGCACATGCCGCT
>JBKDUW010000085.1:0-6466 GCA_046339235.1 Erythrobacteraceae bacterium
ACGTCATTGCGGGGCCTTTGATGAGAATATGCCCATGTGGGCCAACGCCTGTAGGGTTGCCGATAAGTTGCACCAGCGCATCCCTAGCGGCTTGTGCGCTGGCGTCTGCGCAAGGATGACCGCGTGAGCACGTTCCGTCCATCTCTCGCGCGGCAATGCCTGCAAGCCGGATGCGCGGGCCTTCCTCGCACCATACAGGCCCGTCACCGTCCCAAACGTGGGTTGGCGTGCAAACGAATGTTTCACCCGCCGGGACGGGTGACAAGATCATGATAAGCGCGGAGAGCATTTACCAGCATTAGCGAGCGGCGATAGCGGAGCGCAAGCCGGTCCGCTTGTGATTAAGCGGGCGAGCGGTGCGGGCGCAAACCTTGGCGCGTCGGGCCGGTTTATCCACAATTAGGATTATCCACAATTAGGAGGGGTGTGGCACAATTTATGTCAAACCCCTTTTTCTATCCCCAAACCATCGATTTTATTATGGTGCTGGCGGAGCAGGAGCGCCCCCCAACCAACGCTCTTTCATCTATGTTATTGTTATGGAACGCATACGCAGCATGCTGATGATCTCGGCCGCTGGCACAGCTGTAAGACTGAAGCAGGGGCTCAGGCCCCCGGGCGGGGGAGGCTGGCGATGAAGTCCAGGAAGGCGGCGTCGAAGGCCTCCGGCATCTCAAGGAAGGCCGAGTGCCCGGCGTCGAAGCAGGCGATCCGGGCGCCCGGGATCCGGCGGGCGAGACCCCCTACCAGGAACCAAGGCAGGATCCGGTCCCTGAGGCCCCAAGCGAAGAGGATCGGGGTCGGCAGCCTCCGGAGAACGGGCCGGATGTCCGCGGCGGGTTCGGCGAAGCTGCGCCAGGCCTCGGCAAGGACCGGGGCGGCGTGCACCCCGCCCGCAACGATTTCCTCGCGGCGCCAGGCCGCGTCCGGGCGGGGCAGCACCTGGCGGTAGTACCTGGCGAACCATTGCGGAAAGGCCGGGTCTCCGGCCGCACCCTTCTCGAACCGCCGGGCCATGTGACGGCAGAAGATACTGATGAGGGGGTTCGCGGGGATCAGGCCGCCAGAATTACAGAGCACGAGACCGCGAACTCGATCGGCGTGGTTCGCAGCGCAAAGGATGGCGGCCGCGCCGCCGATGGAGTTGCCCAGCAGAAGGACGTCCTTAAGGTCCAGCCCCTCGAGGACGCCGCCGACGAGGTCGGCATAACGCCCGGCGCTCGCGGGCTCCGCTTCCCTCGGGCTGTCACCCTGACCCGGCCAGTCGATGGCGATGAAGGTGAAATCCCCGCCCAGTCTCCAGGCCAGCCGGTCAAAGTCGCGCGCGCCGTGCCCGGTAGCATGAAGGCAGACCACCACTGGCCCCGTACCGCTGCGCCTGACGACGAGGGGAAGGCCGCAGACCTCGAGTGCCCGTACCTCGACTGGATGGGGCATGGCATCGTCCATAATGTGATATCAATATCACTTCAGGTTTGACGCCGTCAACCGCATGAGCGAGGAAGGCGCATGGCCTCGCCTGAACCCCGCCGACACCGTTCGGAAGCAACCCGGGCCGCCCTCCTCGAGGCGGCTCTGCTGGAGTTCGAGGATCCGGGCTACTTCGCCACCAACACCAATCGGATCGCGGCGCGGGCCGGATTTGCGCCCCAGACCTTCTATCGTCACTTTCGCGACAAGCCGGCCGTCTTCCTGGCGGTCTACCAGCGCTGGACCGAAGCGGAGCTCGACCTTCTGGAGGGGGTGCAGGACGCCGCAGGGGCGGCGGCGGTCCTGATCGCCAGCCACCGTGTGTCGCTGAACTTCCGCCGCGCCATGAGGGTCCTGTCCCTGACCGATCCGGACCTCCGAGCGGCTCGGGCGGAGAGCCGGAAGTTCCAGATGCGCCGTCTGCAAGCGCGCTCGCCGCACCTGGCCGGGGGCAGCTTTGCCGATCTCGCCCCGGAACTCCTGACCCTGGAGCGGCTCGCCGACGCCTGCGCCGAAGGCGAGTTTCGGGATATGGGCCTTCCGGATGACGACGCTGAAGCGGCCCTCGCGGCGGCGATCCGCAGAACCTTCAGGACCTGATACCACGTCGCCACGGACCTGCCCAACTCCGGTCAGCCGCTCTTGTGCGGTTATGATGTTCGGGTCTGGGCACCCCGGCGCCCCTCTCATCGCCGCTATGGATGTGATCGCTGCCCACCGGGAGGGATGCTCGCCTTCCTGGTCCAGCACCAGGCGGACCGCCCGCTCACGCACCTCAGGGGAAAACTTGTTCGTCGTCTTGCTCATCGTAGACCCTTCCTCTCAGGAGTTAGGGCCTCCGGCAATCCCGGGGCGGTTCAAACATCGTGTCAACCGAACCTCGAAAGAAGGGGTTCGGTCAGTGAAAATGGCAGATTTCTGGCGCTTTAGGCTGTTGGACAGGTGATAGAGTTCGTGACACTCTCGGTAGGCGGGCGGTTTTTCCAACTCACGGTCCGTAAGCGGCTATGCGGCAGTGGAGAGCTATTACGCCCAAAAACGACAGAAATTCGACGGTTTTCAAGAGGCCATGCCCACTGACCATGGCCGGGGGAGACAGTTTGTTTCGCAACTCGGTGCGTTGGCGGACAGGGTGGGATTCGAACCCACGGTAGGTTTGCACCTACGGCGGTTTTCAAGACCGCTGCCTTAAACCACTCGGCCACCTGTCCGTACCATCCGCCCTCTAGCGAGACCGCTTTGCCGAGTCACCATACTTCCGTTGTTGGGAATTCAGGCAAGGTATGACATCCCTAGGGAGATGATTCCCCGCCTCCTTCCTGCCGCTGTCCTTGCCCTTGCCGCGCTTGCGTTTGCCGGAGCGCCGCCTGCTAGCGCGCCCGCCACGGCGCAGGCCTATGCCAGCGACGGGATCGCGTTCGAGACCTATCTCGAAGTGCTCAAGGCCCGTGCGCGCAGCGAAGGTGTCAGCGCCGCTACGGTCGAGCGGATGACCGCAGGGCTCACCCCCAACCCGCGCGTGATCCAGCTCGATCGCAACCAGCCCGGCAGCGCCACGGTGCGCGGCTATCCCCCGCTAGCCCCCTATATCGCCACCCATGTCGATGTGTCGCGGATCGGGGGCGGACGTTCGGTCTATGCCCAGCACCGCGATCAGCTGGCCCGGATCGAGCGCGAGACCGGGGTGCCGGGCGCGATCATCGTTGCGATTTTCGGGCACGAAACCAGCTATGGCCGGGTCAAGGGTGACTTCGATCTCGCCCGCAGCCTTGCAACGCTCGCGTGGGAAGGACGGCGGCGAGAGCTCTTCGCGAGCGAATTCGTCGCCGTGCTCAAGATCGCCGACAAGGGCTTTGCGCGCGAGCAGCTGGTGGGCAGCTACGCTGGAGCCTTCGGCAATCCGCAATTTCTCCCCAGCGTTTACCTCCGCCTTGCCACTGACGGTGACGGCGACGGGCGGGCGGATATCTTCTCCAACCGCGCCGACACTTTTGCTTCCATCGCCAATTATTTCCGCGATGCCGGATGGCGTGCTGGCCAGCCCTGGGGCGTGCGCGCCTCTGTGCCCGGCGGCTTCAATGTCGAGGCTTACAAGACCCGGCTGGCCGCCCCGCTATGCCCGCGCGTGCACGAGCGGCTGAGCGTGTGGAAGACCGTCGCCGAATGGCGCGCGCTTGGCGTGGTGGCGCAGCGCGGGCTGGGGGACGAGGTGATGGTCTCGCTGTTCCAGCCCGACGGCCCCGTCGCGCCCGCATGGTTGCTGACCGGCAATTACCGCGCGATCCTCGAGTATAACTGCTCGAACTACTACGCGATGAGCGTGGGCCTGCTGGCTGATGAAATCGTGAACTGAGCAGGGCGCGCACCTCGCCAAGCCTTAACCGCAAGGTTATAGCCCGGAGCGTGACCAAGGTTCTGTTTCAACGCTTCGCACTGTTCCTGATCCTGCTCGGCGCACTGGCTATGCCTGCGCGCGCGCAGCTCCCCTTCGAGCAGGTGCTCCCTGCGATCCCCCGCGCGGAAGAGGCGCCGGTGGCAATGCTGGTCGATATCACCAGCGGCCAGGTGCTCCACGCCCGCAACCCCGACCGGCGCTTCATGCCGGCCTCAGTCACCAAGGTGATGACGCTCTATCTCGCCTTCGAATTGATCGAACAGGGTGGGCTCGATCCGGCGCAGGTGTTCACCATGAGCCCGGTGGTCGCGCGCGAGTGGCGGCGCAACGGTTCGACGATGTTCCTCGATGCAGGCGAGCGGGTGCGGGTCGACGACCTTTTGCTCGGGATCGCCAATGTCTCGGCCAATGACGGGGCGGCGGTGCTGGGCGAAGGCCAGGCCGGATCGGTCGCGGCGTGGACGCTGGCGATGAACGACACCGCACGCGGGATCGGCATGAGTGGGAGCCATTTCGGCACCCCCAACGGCTTTCCTGATGAAGGGCGCACCTTCACCACCGCCAATGATCTAGTGCGCCTCGCCCGCGCGATGATCACGCGCCACCCAGACAAGTTCGGCTATTATATCGGCCGCGCGGGCTTCGACTACAAAGGCATCGCGCAGGTCAATCATGATCCGCTGATCGGGCATTTGGCCGGCGCGGACGGGATCAAGACCGGCTTCACCAACGAATCAGGCTTCTCCTATCTCGGCACCGCGCGGCGCAACGGGCAGCGGCTGGTGCTGGTGCTGGCAGGCGTCGAGAACGGGCATCTGCGCGCGCGGCTGGCGCGGGCCTATATGGAATGGGGCTTTACCGCCTTCGAGCACCGCCGCCTGTTCGCGCCGGGGCAAGCCGTGGGCGAAGCGCGGGTGCAGAACGGCGATGCGAGGAGCCTCGCGCTGGTCAGCAAGGGCGCGGTCGCGGTCAACCTGCCGCGCGGCAGCGCCGGCAAACTCGCGGCGACGATCCGCTACGAAGGCCCGCTGCGCGCCCCGATTGCCGCTGGCCAAGAGATTGCGGTGCTCGAAGTGACCGCCCCCGGCACCGCGCCTGCGCGCATTCCGCTTTACGCGGCCGAGGCGGTCCGGGTGGCCGGGCCGTTCGACCGGATCATCAATGCTGTAGCAGGGCTGTTTTTGTGAGCGCCGCGCCCGGCCGGTTGATCGCCTTTGAGGGCGGGGAGGGGGCGGGCAAGTCCACCCAGGCGCGGATGCTGGCCGAGGTGCTGCGGGCGCGCGGGCTCACCGTTGTCACCACCCGCGAACCGGGCGGCACGCCGGGGGCCGAGGCGATCCGCGCGCTGCTGCTCGATCCACCGGGTGAGGGCTGGCCGCCGCAAGCCGAAGCCCTGCTGTTCGCTGCTTCCCGCGCCGATCATGTCGCCCACCTCATCCGGCCAGCCCTCGCCCGTGGCGAATGGGTGGTGTGCGACCGCTTCGTCGATTCAAGCCGGGCCTATCAGGGTGCGGCCGGAGGGTTAGGAGACCCGGCGATCCTCGCGCTCCATCGCTTTGGCAGCGATGGCTTGCGGCCCGACAAGGTGATCCTGCTCGAAGGTGACGAGGCAGCGCTGGCCGCCCGCCTCGCTGCACGCGGCGCGGTCACTGACGCGATCGAGGGCCGTCCGGCGATCTATCACCGCGCTGTCGCCGATGCTTTCCGCGCCTTTGCCGCGGCCGACCCCGCCGGGATTGCCCGGATCGACGCGCTCGGCGCGCCCGCGGATGTCCATGGCCGCATCCTCACAGCGCTCGGCGATCTGCTGGATGGGGTGGGCGCATGACCGACTGGCCCAATCACACTGAAGCATGGCGGCAGTGGCGCGATGCGCTGGGCGGCGAGCGGATGCATCATGGCTGGCTGCTGGCGGGCAAGTCCGGGCTCGGCAAGCGTGACTTTGCGTTTGCCGCCGCACGTGAGCTGGTCGCCGAAGCCGGCGTGCCGCAACCGGCGGGCGAGCACCCCGATATCCTCGTTCTCACTTACGGCCCCAAGGATGACAAGGCCGAGAAGGCGCAGGCCGACGGCAAGCCGTTCGAACGCGCGCGCAGCATCCGGATCAAGCAGATCCGCGCGATGCAACGCCGGTTGATCACCCGCCCGACCTTGGGGAGCCGCCGTGCGATCATCATCGATCCGGCGGACGACATGGAAAAAGCTGCTGCCAACGCCCTGCTCAAGAGCCTTGAGGAGCCGCCGGTTGGAACCTTTTTCCTGCTGGTGACCCATCGGCCAGCGCGCTTGCTGCCCACGATCCGCTCGCGCTGCCGGACATTGCGCTTCCCTCCGCTCGCGGACAGCCAGCTTGCCGCGATGCTGGGCGATGCAGGCCTGCCGCCTGACCCGGCCGCCATTGCTGCCGCTGAAGGCTCGTTCGGCGTGGCGCTGCGCTTTGCCGCGCAGGATCTTGCGCCGGTTGCGCGGGTGATCGCGGCGCTGCTGGCGGGCGGCGACGAGGGTTTCAGGGGGCGCGGCGAACTTGCGCGGCTGATCGGCCCGCGCGCTGATCGGACCCGCATCCAGGCGGTGCTCGAACTCGCGCAATCGCTGGTGTCC
>JBKDUW010000086.1:0-3102 GCA_046339235.1 Erythrobacteraceae bacterium
CCAAATCGCTTAGGTTCGGCCCGGAATACGGCCATCGGGAGAGGCACGCGTCTTGAAGATCCTTCGCACCATTATCTTGGTTCTTGTCGCCTTCGGTTTCCTGATCTTTGCGATCTACAACTGGCAGCCGGTCGAGCTGACGCTGTGGCAGAACCTCGTGCTCGAAACCAAGGTGCCGGTGCTGGCGCTGCTGGCCTTCGCGCTCGGTTTCGTGCCGCTATGGGCCTATCACCTGAGCGTGAAGTGGGGTCTCAATCGCCGGATCAAGGCGCTGGAGAGTTCGCTGAAGCACACCGCGCTCGCCCGCCAGCACGAGCCGCATTCGGCTGCGCCGCTCTTTTCCCCTGTCGTTACACCTGGGGATAAGCCTGTGAAAAACCCGGCAGATGCCGCCGATCCGATTTCCCCTGCCGATAGCGCCCCCCCCGCCAGCACGGCCGGAGGCGCGGGCGAATGAGCAATCCGGTCTATCTCGCGCTCGATATTCCGCAGCTGGAACCGGCCAAGGCGCTGGTGAGCAAGGTCAAGGCGCATATCGGCGGCGTGAAGCTCGGGCTCGAGTTCTTCTGCGCGCATGGCAGCCACGGCGTGCACGAGATCGCGCATCTCGGCCTGCCAATCTTCCTCGATCTCAAGTTCCACGACATTCCCAACACGGTCGCCGCCGCGATGCAGGCGATCCATGTCTATGAGCCCGCGATCATCACCGTCCACGCCAGCGGCGGGCGCGCGATGATGGAGGATGCCAAGGCGGCCGCCGCCAACGGCACCAAGGTGGTCGCAGTGACGATGCTCACCAGCCTAGATACCAATGATCTGACCGCCACCGGCATCTATGGCAGCGCCGAGACGCAGGTGATGCGCCTTGCTGAACTCGCGCATGCGGCGGGCCTCGACGGGATTGTGTGCTCGGGCCAGGAAGTCGGCATGGTCAAGCAGGCGTGGAAGGACGGCTACTTCGTCGTCCCCGGCCTGCGCCCTGCGGGCGGCGGCACTGGCGACCAGAAGCGCGTGGTGACGCCGCGGCAGGCGCGCGACAACGGCGCGAGCGTGCTCGTGATCGGCCGCCCGATCAGCCGCGCGGAGGATCCCGCCGCCGCAGCGCGGGCGATCGAGGCGACGCTTTAGGCGCACCGGCATGGCCGACCACGCCACCCCCAACCTTCCCGCATGCGATTTTGCAGCGGCGGCGGCATTTTATGCCAAGCTGGGGTTCGAGGAGGATTACTGCTCGGAAGGATGGATGATCCTCTCGCGCGGAGCCGTAACGCTCGAATTCTTCCCCTACCCTGATCTTGATCCCACCCAGTCGTCCTTCAGCTGCTGCCTGAGGCTGGATGATCTACCCGCGATGATGGCACAGGTGGAAGCGAGCGGTGTGCCCGATGCCCGCTTCGGCATCCCGCGCTATCACCCGCCTGCACACGAGGACAGCGGGCTGATGATCGCTTATCTGATCGACCCCGATGGCACGCTGCTGCGGCTGATCCAGAACGATTGAGCGGCTAACCACACCATGACGACTATTGCTGCAGCGACGCTCGCCGACGCCCCCGCGCTCAAAGCCTTGCTCGAAGCCGCCTATCGCGGCGATTCGGCGCGGCGCGGGTGGAACCATGAGGCCGATATCCTCGATGACGAGCGGACTGCGCCCGGCGAAGTCGAGGCGTTGCTGGCTGATGAAGCCGTAACCATCCTGACAGCGCGCGAAGGTGCGGCGCTGATCGGCTGCGTTGCGGTCACCATTAAGGGAGCAGCGCTGGCCTATCTCGGGATGCTGTGCGTCGCGCCTGATCTGCAGTCGGCAGGCCTCGGGCGGCGGCTGCTCGATGCGGCGGAGGATCACGCCCGCGCCCTTGGCATCGCCGCGATGGAGATGACCGTGATCGATAGCCGCGACGCACTCATCGCGTGGTACGAGCGGCGCGGCTATGACCGCACCGGCGTGACCCGGCCCTTCCCCGTTCCGCGCGATCCGCCTGTGACTTTCGTGGTGCTGGAAAAGCCGCTCGGGGCCGCGTAGGGACGCTGCGATGCCGGGCGCTCTTGTCAAAATCTGCGGGCTTTCGACCCCCGAAACCCTCAAGGCCGCGGTCCAGGCTGGGGCGGATTATGTCGGCCTCGTCCACTTCGATAAAAGCCCGCGCCACCTGTCGCTGGTTGAGGCCGCGCGGCTGCGTGAGCTCGTGCCGCCGCAGGTCAAGACGGTGCTGCTGGTGGTGAACCCCTTGCCCGATACCCTCACCGAGGCGCTGCGCGAGGTGCGCCCTGATGTGGTGCAGTTCCACGGGAGCGAGACCCCCGAGGCGCTCGCCCGCTTTCGCGCCGCAACCGGCATCGCAGCATGGCGCGCGCTCGGCGTGCGAGACGCAGCCACCCTCGCCGATGCCGCCCGCTTCCACGGCGCGGCGGACCGGCTGCTGTTCGATGCCCCCGCCAGCGGCCTGCCAGGCGGCAACGGAACCCGCTTCGACTGGGACCTGCTCAAAGCCTACAAGGCGCCTACCCCTTGGGGCCTCGCAGGCGGGCTCACCCCCGCCAATGTCGCCGACGCTATCCGCCTTACCGGCGCGCCGCTGGTCGACACCTCCTCGGGCGTCGAAAGCGCGCCGGGCATCAAGAACGTGGACAGAATCGCCGCCTTCTGCAAAGCCGCCCGCCTATGAACACGCACCTTAATCCCTTGGTCAATTCCTTCCGTAACCAGCCCGATGATCGCGGCCATTTCGGCCAGTTCGGCGGACGCTATGTCGCCGAGACGCTGATGCCGCTGGTGCTCGATCTCGAGCGCGAATACCGGAAAGCGCAGGCCGATCCGGCGTTTCAGGCGGAATTCGACGACCTGCTCGAGCATTACGTCGGCCGCCCTAGCCCGCTCTATTTCGCGCCGCGCATCACGGAAGAGCTCGGTGGAGCACAAGTGTGGTTCAAGCGCGACGAGCTCAATCACACCGGCGCGCACAAGATCAACAATTGCATCGGCCAGATCCTGCTGGCGATGCGGATGGGCAAGACCCGCATCATCGCCGAGACCGGCGCGGGCCAGCACGGGGTCGCCACCGCCACCGTCTGCGCGCGCTTCGGCCTGCCTTGCGTGATCTA
>JBKDUW010000087.1:0-45053 GCA_046339235.1 Erythrobacteraceae bacterium
GTCGCCACCACCGTGCCGGCCGATGATGCGGCGCTTGCCGCGCAGGACGAGATTGCCTTCGGGCTCCATTGGCTGCACGGGTATCACTACGCCAAGACCGACGGCAAGATCGAGCCGCTCAGCCGGGACTGGATGGCCAAAACCGCCAAGCGTGTCTATGGTGCCTGCTCCAAGGTCGAAAAGCCTGAAGAATCCAATCTGTCCGCGCTGGTGAAGCCATGAAGGCTGGCAAGACGCTCGCCATTGCTGTGCTCGCCGCGCTTGGCTTTGCCACCTTGGCGGGCGACGCGCTCGCCAAGGACCGTTGGGAGCGCGACCGGCGCAACCGCAACCATGATCACTGGGAGAACTGGGACAACCGCCGCGATGCGCGCCGCGCCGGGGTGATCGCAGGAACCGTCGCGGCGGGCATTGCAGGGGCCGCATCCAGCGAAAACGCTCGCGAGGAATACGATGAATGCATGGTCTACTACTCCTACAATGATCGCTACGATCGGTATTGCCGCGAGCAATATTACTATGACCGGGCCAAGAGCCGCCGCGCCGCGCGGCGCGCTGGGGTGGTGGTCGGATTGGGCGTGCGTGAAATCGTGCGTGACTAGCGTCCTAACGCTGCATTATTGAACGGGGCCGGGGTCAACACCTCAAGCAGGCGCGTTGGCCCCGCCACCTTTGCTTTCCGAGCGGCGCGATCGCCCGCCTTAGCGGCTGCGCTCTTGGTGTCCTGCGTCCTTGCGCCATTGCGATGGAGCCCTTCTCGCGCGCCTGCAAAAGGGGAAAGCGGAAGACCAGCCAGACCCCACCGATACGTCCGAAAATTCATCTTTGGACGAAAGGTCTGCTTGTTCCCGCTCGTTGCCGAAACGTGACATTCAGCATGCGGTCCATCAGCAGCTTATAGCGAAAAAAATTGGCGGCAGGAATCCACCCACTTGTTGCCGGTTCGGTGATCGTCGATCTTCGACGAAAGCGGACATCGGAGCTTGCCCGACGGCCGCCAGCAGTGTCAGATCTCAATGCGCTCCTCTAGGACCAGAACATCCTCCACGTCGATCCCAAGATACCGGACCGTGTTCTCGATCTTGGAGTGGCCGAGCAAAATTTGGACCGCACGCAGGTTTCCAGTTGTGCGGTAGATCATGGCCGATCTGGTGGGAACAGGAACCGCTCGGCGCGGGAACAGGGTAAGCAGCGGATTTCTGCGGCCTCGGCTGGCCTGTTCCCGCTGTTCCCTGTGTTCCCGCAATTTCGAGAGACAGTAGCAACCGCGTGGCCCAGCCGCAGCCGATTGGGCGGGCTTGCGGCTCTGCCAATCTGCGAAAAGTTGGCTGCGAAAAGCCACCCGGTGCTGATTTGGTGCTGACTGGTCCATGATGGCCCGGCCGAGGATGCGACCTAAATTCTTGAAAAAGCTGGCGCACCATACAGAACGAAGATGAGAACTGGCTTATAATCCTGTAAAAGAACGTGATCCAGCTGTTCTCGCGCAGCTTTGCGACCGATCGCGGTCATCAGGCTGATCGTTCTGATGGGCTCAAAGCGGTCATAACTAAACGAGTTCTGACCACCCGCGCTGTTCAGGCTGACACTTTATCGCCCAAGGTCTTACGTGTTTGAATCGCCCCCTTCTGAGTGGTCCAAAATCTGTTTTAGATTTGGCCATGAAGGAGGAAAGGCCCGGCATGCCGCGCCCGGCTCAGGCAACCAGGGCGAGCTCGGTTGCCTGCTTGATCGCCTGTTTGGCATCGAGTTCGGACGCTTCGTAAGCGCCGCCGATCAGCACCGGGCGCGCGCCCTTTGCTACCAGCTCATCATGCAGCCCGCGTGCCGGGAGCTGGCCTGCACAGACGATGATCGTATCGACTTCGAGCACCTGCGGCTCGCCCTCGATCCGCAGGTGCAGCCCGGCAGCATCGATCCGGTCATATTCCACCCCGGCGACCATCTTTACTCCGCGTCGCTGGAGCGTCAGCCGGTGGGTCCAGCCAGTCGTCCGGCCCAACCCCTTGCCGACCGCGCTCGTCTTGCGCTGGAGCAGCCACACCTCGCGGCCGCTGGAATGCACTTCCGGCGTGACGCCGGTGACACCCCCGCGCGGGTGGTTCTTGAAATCGATGCCCCATTCCTTGGCAAACACCTCGACATCGAGCGCGCCCGAGGGGCCATCATGGGTGATGAGTTCAGCGACGTCGAAACCGATCCCGCCCGCGCCCATTATCGCCACCCGTTGACCGACGCTGGCTTGCCCACGGATCACGTCGATGTAGCGCACCACCTTGGGGTGATTGATGCCGGAAATCTCCAGCGTGCGCGGCTCGATCCCGGTGGCGATGATGATCTCGTCATAGCCGCCCGCCAGCAGCTCGTCGGCGGAGATGCGGGTCGAGAGCTTGAGGTTGACCCCGTGCTTCTCGATCATGCGGCCGAAATAGCGCAGGGTCTCGTAGAACTCCTCCTTGCCGGGGATGCGCTTAGCGAGGTTAAACTGCCCGCCGATCTCGTCCGCCGCGTCGAATAGCGTCACATGGTGGCCGCGCTCGGCAGCGAGGGTTGCATAGGCGAGACCAGCCGGGCCAGCGCCGACCACGGCGATCCGCTTGGGAGCCGCAGCCGGAGCCAGCGTCAGCTCGGTCTCGCGGCAGGCGCGGGCGTTGACAAGGCAGGAGGTCTCGCGGCCCGTAAAGGTGTGATCAAGGCAGGCCTGGTTGCAGCCGATGCAGGTGTTAATCTCGTCCTCGCGCCCCTCGGCGGCCTTCTTCACCAGCTCGGCATCGGCCAGCATCGGGCGCGCCATCGAGACCAGATCAGCATCGCCGCGCGCGAGCACCGCCTCGGCGACATCGGGCATGTTGATGCGGTTGCTGGTGATCACCGGCACCGAGACTTCCTTGCGCAGCCGGCCCGTTACCTGCGCAAAGGCGGCGCGCGGCACCATGGTGGCAATGGTCGGCACGAAGCTCTCGTGCCAACAGAAGTGGGTGGAGATCACGTCCACCCCGGCGACTTCGAGCGCGCGGGCAAGGCTCGCCACCTCGTCCCACGCGAGGCCGCCTTCGAGCATGTCCATCGCCGAGATGCGGAAGATGAGGACGAAATCCGGGCCGACGGCGGCGCGCGTCCGGCGCACGACCTCGAGCGGGAAGCGCATCCGGTTCTCCCACGATCCGCCCCACTGGTCGGTGCGCAGGTTGGTCTTCTCGACGAGGAAGGTGGAGATCAGGTAGCCGGCCGAGCCGATGATCTCGACCCCGTCATAGCCCGCCTCCTGCGCCAGCGCCGCGCACCGGGCGAAGGCGGCGATCTGCTCCTCGATCCCAGCCTCGTCCAGCTCGTTGGGCGCGTAACGGCCGATGCGCGACTTCACCGCCGAGGGCGCGACCGCATCGGGCACGCCCGCGAGCGCGCCGGAATGGAGTATCTGCATGCAGATCTTGACGTCCGGATCGGCAGCATGGACGGCCTGCGTCACCTCGCGGTGCATCGCCACCTCCTGCGGCCCAGTCAGCTTCGCGCCATAGCCGCCCGTGGGGTGCGGGGAGATGCCGCCGGTTATGATCATGCCCACACCGCCATTGACCCGCTCAACGAAATAGGCGGCGAGGCGCTTGGCCGGTTCCGGCCCGTCCTCCAGCCCGGTATGCATTGAGCCCATGATGATGCGGTTCTTCACCACCTGCTTGCCGATGGTCAGGGGGGAGAAGATGTGTGGATATTTGGGGTGGGTCATGGTCGGTTCTGGCCTTCAGTCGGGAATGTAGTCGGGGCGGCGCTTTTCGAGGAAGGCGCGCATACCCTCGGCGAAATTGGGGCTGGCAGCAGTCATCAGCTGGTTGCGGTTCTCGATCGCCATGGCCGCCTCGAGGCTTGCGGCATCGACCGCCATGTTGAGGCCTTCCTTGGTCATCCTGAGGCCCATAGGCGAGGCAAGCAGCATGTCCTCGACATAGCTCTGCGCGGCGGCTTCGAGCTGGTCGTCGGCCACCACCTCGCTGACGAGACCAGTGGCGAGCGCGCGAGAGGCGTTGATGAAGCGACCCGTCAGCATCAGCTCCGAGGCCACCGACACCCCCACCAGCCGCGGCAGGAAATAGCTCACCCCCATGTCGCAGGCGGACAGTCCGAGGCGGATGAAGGCGGCGTTCATCCGCGCGCTCTCCCCGGCGATGCGGATGTCGGAGGCAAGCGCGAAGGCAAAGCCCCCGCCGCAGGCCGCGCCGTGCACCAGCGAAATGATCGGCTGCGGGCAGCGGCGCATCCTGATGTAGACATCGGCAAGGAAGCCTTGAAAGCCGAACCCTCCGCCGAACGGGATTGCTGCCGGATCGCGGCTACCGTGATCCTTGATGTCGAGCCCAGCGCAGAACGCCCGGCCCGCGCCGCGCATCACCACGATGCGGGTAGTGCGATCGTGATAGAGCGCGCCGAAATAGTGGCCCAGCTCCCCCACCATTTCGGTGGTGATCGCATTAAGCGCATCGGGCCGATTGAGCGTCAGCCAGTCGACCTCGCCGCGCTTCTCCAATGCAATCGCGTTGTACTGCCCTGCCATCGCATTCTCCGTCACCGCCGGTCTGGCCGCGACCACTTTGCGAAAAGGTTGTAGCGGGCGCAAAGGCGTTCTTGCTCTAGCAATTCGCACAGGTGCATTTGGGCGGCCAGAGCGCCTGCGAGAGATCCGGGGCCACAAAGGGAACGACTGCAACATGACCATCAGCAACGAAGCGCTCGACATGGCGGTCTGACAGGCCACCATTGAGTGGTCCGCGTTGATTGTTAGTGCAAGATTGCCTTCGACGCCATCGCTGGCCGCATGCGGAGCGTAGCGGAGCCGGAGGGCAAGCGCGTCGAGATACCGGTCGATATTGTCCTGCACCTGCTTCATCCGTGAGGCGACCTTCGCGGCGGTGTAGTTCTTGTCGCGGTTGTTGACCGCCTTCATCTTGCTGCCGTCTATCGCAACGACCGCGCGCGTGAAGAGACCCAACTGCCGGCACAGAACGATGAACTGGCTGCACACAGATCGGATCGCAGCGCCGTTTACCCGGCGGAAATTGGCGATCGTCTTGAAGTCGGGCGCCAATCGCCCGGTGAGCCACATCAACTCAATGTTCCGCGGGGCTTCACGCTCGAGGCGTCGGCTCGACTGAACCCGGTTCAGATAGCCATAGAGGTAGATCTTGAGCATCGTCGCAGGATGGTAGGCGGGATGGCCCGTCCCAGCCGGGGTCATTCCAGCGAACTCCAGCGCCTTCAAATCTAGCGCATGGATGAAGGCCTCAATTGCCCGAACTGGATTGTCTTCGGACACGTAATCATCGAGCGCCGCTGGCAGCAAATAGTCCTGCCGACGGTCTCCCCTTGGACGAAACGACCCATTCCAAAGCCTCCCGAAACGCGAGAGAACCATGGCATATACGGGCGTTTTTACACAGTCTCGGGACTTTGCTGCCGTCCGGCGGCGACGTGCTGAATGGCAGTTCTTTTGCCAAAAAATCCAACATCCAAATTTTGTCCTCCCGGCCTCGCAACGCGGCTGCTACTGATCCGGTTGTTGCATAACGGCTCTTGGCCACAGTCCGTGCAAGGATGACACCTTTTCAAGGGTCGCGAGCGCAGAACGCGCCATTTCTATGCTCGTAAAAAGAGAAAAGACCCCACATTTTCAGACCGCAGCCAGAAAAAGCAAGGGCTCCCATGGAGGGAGCCCTTTAGGTGCCCGTGAAGAGAGGCTTGAAACACGGGTGGGATGAAAGATTTCCTTACTCGAAGTCTCAGAAGTTAAAGGCAAACTCCACGCCGTAGAGCCGCGGCGGCGAGAGTGTGCCGAAGTCGACCACAGAGTTGGTGAGACCGAAATTGATCTGCTCGTCGAACAGGTTCTCGACAAAGGCGGTTAAGCGGAACTTGTCCTGCCCGGGTCCGCCGAAGGAGATCGTTGCCGAGGCATCGACTCGCCACAAATCCTCGACCAGTCCGCGCGGGGAATTGAAGAATTCCTGGAAGCGTTCCCCGACATAGCGCGCCTGACTGTTCAGCGACAACTCGCCGAAGCCGAGATCTGCGGTGTAGGTCGCAGCGAAGCTGCCGGTTAGCTCCGGTGCGTTGCGAAGTTCAAGCGTCGACAGGTCCGCGAGGATCAGCGTCCCGGCCGGTTGAGGTGGCGTGGAGATGTATTGCGCCGAGGCGAGGAAGGCCTCGTAATCGGTGTATTCGGCATCGAGATAACCGAGGCTCGCATCGAGCCGGAGCCCGTCGAAGGGCAGCGCGCTGACCTCGAGCTCGACCCCGCGGATCCGCGCCTGCGCGACGTTGCGGACAGTAGTGGAGGTAAAGGTCGGCGGAGGGCCGGGTTCGATCGCCTCTTCCTGCTTGTTTTTGTATTCGTTCCAGAACAGCGCAGCGTTGAAGCGCAGCCGGCGGTTCAGCAGGTCGAGCTTTCCGCCGATCTCGAAGGAATCGATGGTCTCCGGGTCGAAGGGTGTCGTCACGTCCGCCACTGTGCCCGCCCGCGCGCTGAAGCCTCCGGCGTTGTAGCCGCGGGTGTAGGACGCGTAATAGAGCATGTCGGGGGTGGGCTCGTAGGTCAGCATCGCCTTGGGCGTGAACTCGAACCAGTCGGCCTTTCCGCTACCCGCCGATGTTAGCGGCCGGCCTGCCGGAATGCCGTCGGTGACCCGGTATGCCGCCGTGGGGCCGAGCGTGCTGCCGTAGAACCGGGTCTCGATCATCTTCTCGTCCCAAGTCGCACGGCCGCCAAGTGTCAGCGTGAGCTTGTCGGTGATCGCCCAGTCGGCTTGCGCGAAGATTGCAGTGGTAGTCGATTCATGATCATCCTCATCGCCATTGCCGTTGACGTAAAGCGCATTCGGCGGAACCGGCGCGCCCACCATCTGCAGGTCGAGCTTGATCGCCTGCCTGAGACTATATTCGCTATGGAAGTGGAACACCCCGGCGACGAAGTTGATCGGGCCTTCGAAGGAGCTCGCAAGCCGGAGCTCGCCGCTGTATTGACTGTAATCCTGATCGCGCACCACGTTGAAAGTGGTCGAGCTCGAACCGTCGAAGTCGATGAACACCGTCTCGCGCGAATCTCTCATCCCCAACACGGTTGAAAGCGTGAGTGTATCGCTGAGATAGACGTCGCCGGTTATTGTCAGGGCGTCAAGCCGAGCGTCGAGGAAATGCGGGTCGGTCGAGGTGGATACCGGATTGGCGGTGTTGTCGCAGATGTTTTGCCGGATACACAGCAGATCCGGACCAAACGCGGGGGTAACCGTTGCTGGTGGCGCGAAGACGGTCTGGATCAGCTCGATTGGTAGCGGTTCGACAACTCTGATCCCGCGGGGGACATAGGGCGTCAGGTCACTGTTGTCCTCGGCATGGTCGTAGATGATGCTGAAATCGGCGACGCCTTCGGTCTGGATCCGCAGCACCGAGCCGAAGGTCCAGCGGTCGCGCGCCCCGCGCGAGCCGCCCGCAGCGTTAGCGAAGAAGCCATCGTCAGTCAGATACTGGCCGCGCACCAGCATCGAGACGGTGTCGCCTATCAGCGGTGAATTGATCTCGCCGCGATAGTCGACAAGGCCGAAATTCCCGACGGCGACGACCCCGCGTGCGCCAAACTCTCCGGTCGGCCGCCGCCGCACGGCGTTGATCGCGCCGCCGGTGGTGTTGCGGCCGAACAACGTCCCTTGCGGACCTCGCAGCACCTCGACCCGCTCAAGGTCGAAGGTGTCGAGCAGGTTGAAGGCCGAGGTGCCAAGATAAACCCCATCCAGGAACACCCCGACTGCCGGATCGAAGCTTTTTTCCGGATCCTGCGAGTTAACCCCGCGAATCGAGACCTGCGCAAGCCCCGGACCGATCGAGACTTCAGTGAGCACCAGGTTTGGCACCTGTCCTGCCAGTTCAGAAATGTCGCGGGCGTTGAAGCGTTCAATTTCGGCCTCGTCGAAGGCCGAAATGGCGATCGGCACGTCCTGCTGCGACTCCTGCCGGCGCTGTGCGGTGACGACGATCTGGCGCAATCCTTCGTCGGCATACGCCGATGCGCTCTGGTCCTGACTCTCCTGTGCGACGGCGACTGCAGGCATGGCCCCGAATGCGACGCCAGCGGCAAGGACGCAGCGTAACGGAAGCCGCGCCCGGTTCAACGTGGACTTGCTCATGTTGTTCTCTCCCCGGTGCCGCCCACCCTCGTCTACCCCGGGTTTCCGTAGCGGCACTCATAAACTTTTTGACAGCACAGTAAGAAAAGTCAAGATTGGGAAAATGGCACAGCAAATCGCATGCGAACCAGGGCGACGCAGAGAGGTTCAACTGGTGGTCGGGGGGATGGCGCACGACTTTGATTTTGTGCGCATGGAGTTGCTGCGGCTGCTCGGGGAGGATCCCTGCAACCGGGTGGCGGTGTCCTCGACCTGGGAAGAGTTCGACGGCAATCCGGCGCGGGCGCTGGTGTCCTACACCTGCAATATCGCGCCTTCGAGCGATGCGGCAGAGCGGCTGCGCGGCTTTGTCGAAAGCGGGGGGCGCTGGCTGGCGCTGCACGCGACCAATTCATTGCTGGAATGGGGTCAAGCCGGGGTATCGGGCGTGCCTGCCACGGGTGCGTTCCTCGAAACGCTCGGCAGTTCGTTCCAGGCCCACCCACCGATCGGGCCTTACCTGATCGAACCCGGACCAGTTGCCGATCCGCTGACGCGCGGGATCGAACCCTTCGAGGTCACCGACGAGCTCTACCTTTCCGACTTTGCTGGCGAAGTCGACGTGTTGCTGGCGACCCGTTTTGGGGGGGCGGCGCCCGGTTTCCTGCGCGATCATTGGCCCGAGGCGAGGCAGGCGGTGCTCTATCGTCGGCGGCTGGGCGTGGGCGAGGTGCTCTATTTCACCCCCGGCCATGCACGCGGCCATTACGACGCTCCGCATCGCACACCGTTCTATCCGGTGATCGAGCGCGGGGCGTGGGCTGCGCCGGCCTATCGCGAGCTGTTGCGGCGATGTCTGCTTTGGGTCTGCCGCAAGCCGATCGAGGAGGCATCCGCGGCATGACCGAACCTGCACCGCCCGGCCTGCCGCCGCTGGCCGATACCGACCTGCCCGAGAGCGTCGCCGAGGTGATCGCCGCCTGGCCCTACAAGCTGCACCGCACGCTCGCCCATTCGCCCGCGACCTTGCTCAAATGGCTGCCCTATGGCGAACATATCCTGTTGGCCAACGCCTTGCCCTTCCGCGAACGCGAGATCGCGATCCTGAGGGTCGGGTGGAACGCGCGCTGCGCCTACGAATGGGGGATGCATTCGATCGTCGCGCAGCGCGGCGGGTTCGAGGACGCAGATTTCGAGGCACTGTGCGTGGGGGCCGCGAGCGAACGCTGGAGCGAAGGCGAGGCGGCGGTCGTCGCGGCGGTCGACGACATGCAGGCGCGCTGGACGATCTCGGAAGGGGTCTGGGCGCGGCTCGCCGTGCATTACGCGCCCGACCAGCTGGTCGATCTCGTCTGGCTGTCGGGCAATTTCATGACGATCTCGTTGCAATTGAACGCGCTGCGCGTGCCGCTCGAGGACGGCCTGCCGCCGCTGCCCGAGGATCGCCCCCACTACACACGTGCGAACAGGAGCTAGGACATGGACCTCGAAATGAAGGGCGTGAGGGCGATCATCACCGGCGCGACCCGCGGGATCGGCAACCGGATCGCGGAAAAGCTGCTCGAAGCGGGCGCGGACCTCGCCTTCTGCGCGCGCGACGCGGAGACGGTGGCGGGGTGCGAGTCGGACTGGACCGAGCGCGGTTTTCGCGTGAAGGGCGCCGCCATTGATGTCGGCGATGCGGACGCCTATCGCACCTGGCTCGCCGGGGCGGTACAATGGCTCGGCGGATGCGATGCCTTCGTCCACAACGTCTCGGGCGGAGGCGGCGCGGGCGGCGACGAGAAATGGCGCGCGAATTTCGAGATCGACCTGATGGGCGCGGTGCGCGGGCTTGAGGCGCTCGCGGAGCCGCTCGCGGAAAAGGGCGGCGCCGTCTTGTTCGTATCGAGCACGGCGGGGCTGGAGACTTATCCCTTCGTCCAGCCCTACAACGTGATGAAGGCCGGGCTGATCGTCTATGCCAAGCAGATCAGCCAGGTGCTTGGCAAGAAGGGGATCAGGGTCAACTGCATCTCGCCCGGCGCGACGACCTTTCCCGGCGGCAACTGGGAGCGGCACAAGGTCAATTATCCCGACTATTACGAAGCGACCGTGGCCGAGATCCCCTTCGGCCGGCTCGGCACGGCGGAGGAGGTCGCGGATGCGGGTGTGTTCCTGCTGTCGAAGCGCGCCTCGTGGATCACGGGCGTAAACCTCATCGTCGATGGCGGACAGACGCGGCGGGTGTCGCTTTAGAGGCTGGCGCCGCCGTCGACGGGCAGGTCGATGCCGGTGATGAAGGCCGAATCCTCGCAGGCGAGGAACAGCACCGCCTTCGCCACGTCCTCGGGCAGGACGATCCGCCCGGTCGCCGCGCCCAGCGGGTGAAGCGCGACCCGGCGGGCGTAATTTGCCGAGCGTTCGTCCTCGCTCTCGCCCAGATTGGCCTCCATCATCGGCGTCAGGGTCGATCCGGGATGGACTGCGTTGACGCGGACATAGTCGCCGCCTTGCGCGAAATGCAGCGCATAGGCCTTGGTCTGGGCGCGCAGCGAGGCCTTGGATGCGCAATAGGCTGGCAGCGCCGGGTTGGCCCTCAGGGCAAGCAGCGAGCCGACATTCACTACCGAGGCGTGACCCGAAGCGCGCAGCAACGCGGCCATCGCCTGCACCGAATGGAAGATGCTGTCGCCATTGATGCGCTGGAATCGCTCCCAGAAGGCCGCATCGATGCTGTCCAGATCGCCCATCCCGGAAATCCCGGCATTGTTGACGAGCACGTCGAGCCGGCCATGCCCCTCGCAGATCGCCGCCGCCAGTCGGTCCCAGTCACCGCGGCTCGCGACGTCGAGCGGCGCCGCCTCGCCCCGCTCGCCCAGTTCGACCGCGAGCGCCTTGGCCCCGGCCTGCGCGAGATCGGCGCAGATCACATGCGCGCCCTCGGACGCCAGCAGCCGCGCCGTCGCCGCGCCGATCCCGCCCGCAGCACCGGTCACCAGCGCAACCTTGCCTTGAAGCTTCATGCCTCCCTCCCGAGCTCGCGATATGGCCGCAGACCCGCCCACAGCAGCGCGAAGGCGAGCGGCGCGGCCACGGCATTCACCCATGCGAGCGAATAGCGCACGCCTTCCGGCCCGGTAAACAGCGCATCGTTGAACAGCCCCACCACCAGCGGCCCCGCGCCCAGCCCGACGAGGTTGATGACGAGCATGTAGAGCGCGCTCACCTGCCCGCGCATCCGGTTCGGCGTGACCAGCTGGATCGCAGTCCCGGCCATGGGATAGGGCATGGTCGCCATCAGCATGGCGGGCGCGAACACTGCCAGCGCCAGCTCGCCGCTCGGCATCAGCGGGGCGAGGCCGCCGAACAGGCCGGTGCCGAGATAGCCCCATGCCGCGACCTTCAAGGGCGCATCGCGCGATCCCCGCGCCGTCATCCTGTCGCACAGCCAGCCCGCCAGCAGCGCGCCCGCCGGGCCAAGCACGAGATAGAGCGCGCCATAGGCGACCCCAATCTCGCCCGCCGACCAACCATAGGCGCGGATGAACAGCGCCGGGGTCCACACGGTCGAGGCATAGCCCGACATGGTGATCATGCTGAAGCCGGCAAAGACCAGCACCAGCGCGCGCCGCTGGCTGCGAATATGCGCAGCGACCTCGCCCAGCGGCACCGTGGGGCGGTCCTGCCCGCCGCGCCGCTCGGGATCCTTCAGCACCAGTATCAGCAGCAGCGCGACCACAAGGCCGGGCGCTGCGACCAGCAGGAAGGTCCGCCGCCACGGCGCGAGCTCGCCGAGAAAGCCGGGCGCGTCCCACGCCGCCACCGCCGCAATGGCGACGCCGCCCACGATATAGGCGAGCCCGATCCCGACAAAGGCGGTCATGGTAAAGACGCTCATCGCCCGGCCCAGCTTTTCGGGCGGGAACATGTCGGAGATGATCGAATAGGCGGTCGGCACGACGCTCGCCTCTCCCGCACCGACGCCGATCCGGGCGACGAACATCTGCCCGAAGCTCCGCGCGAGGCCGGAGGCGAGGGTGAAGAGGCTGAACACGGTCACGCCGATGGTGATGATCGGCTTCCTCGGCCCGCCATCCACCAGCCGCCCGATCGGCAGCGCCATCGCGGTGTAGAACAGGCCGAAGGCGACGCCCTGCAACAGGCCGAACTGGGTGTCGCTGATCGCGAGGTCGCGCTGGATCGGCTCGACCAGGAGGTTGATCACGATCCGGTCGAGATAGGACAGGATGTTGGCGAGCGCGAGGATCGCGAGCGCGGTCCACGCGAGCCTTTGCGCGGGCCATGGCCGAGCCTCAAGGAACCCGGCCCCGGGCTTCAAGCGGCGTCGTCCTGTTGCGCGCCGCCTTCGACCACCTTCCGCAGCAGCGCGACGCCTTCCTCGGTCCCGATCAGCAGCTTGAGAAAGCGCAGCAGCGCGCCCTTGCGCTGATCGTGGTTGAAGGTGATGCCGTCTTGCTGCGCCACCCCTTCCAGGAGAAAGCGGACGACGTCGCGGCGCAGGTCGAATTCGACCTGCGACAGATAGCGCGGGAACAGGCCCAATGCCGCCTCGCGTCGGGCGCGGTCGAAGGCGGCGAGCGCGGGTTCCATCAGCGCGCGCAGGTCCGAATCGGTGCGCGTGGCCAGCGAAAGCTCGGTATAGGCGGCGAATTCGGGCGTCTGGAGCTGCTCCCAGGCGATGTCGACCGCTTTTTCGAGCAAGTCCCCGTTATGCGGGAGGGCCTGCATCGCCTCGATGTACATGTCGATCCGGCGGCGGGTGACGTGGCGGATGATCGCCTCGATCAGCTCGGCGCGCGAGCCGAAGTGATACAGCATCGCCGCGCGTGTGATCCCCGCCGCCTTGGCGACGCCGGTGGTGGAGAGCTTCTTGTAACCGTCCTCGGCCAGCACCGCGACGCCCGCATCGAGTATGGCGAGCCGGGTGCGGCGCGAGCGGTTGAATTCACCGGAGGTGAGCGCCGCCGGGTCGGGCAGGCGGGAGATATGATCATACTCGCGTTCGGTCTCGTCGGTCATCACTGGAACTCGAGGGGCAGGGATGTCATGCCCCGTTGGTGGAAATTCGTGCGGAAGGGAAGGTCCTCTTCGGGTGCGGCGAGACGGACGGTCCGATAGCGGGCCAGGATCTCGCCGAGGGCAAGGCGCATTTCGAGCCGCGAGAGCGCCGCGCCGACGCAGAAATGGATGCCGTTGCCGAACGCCATGTGCGGCTTGGGCGGGCGGCGGCCGAGCTGCAATTCGCCCGCGTCCTGTCCCCACACCGCCGGATCGCGATTGGCCGCGCCGAAGCGCACGTGGAGCATCGTCCCGTCGGGGATCGGGTACCCGCCCAATTCCTGGTCGCCCACGGCCGTGCGGAACTGGCCCTGGATCGGGCTGTCCAATCGCAGCACCTCCTCGATGAAGGGGGCGATGGTATGCGGCTCGGCCTTGAGGCGCGCGAACAGCTCCGGGTCCCGCGCGATGCGCAGGAGGGCAAAGCCGAGCGTCGCGGTGGTCGTCTCGTTGCCTGCCACCATCAGCTGGGTCAGGATCGAGAGCAATTCGGGATTACCGAGGGGGTTGCCGTCTGGCGCGGTCGCATTGGCGAGCGCGGTGATGATGTCCTCGCCATTCCCCCCGCGCCGCTCGTTGCACAGCGCGACCATGGTCTTGTGGCATTCGAGGGTGAGCCGCGCGATCTCCACGGCGCGGGTGTCGCTGGTGAGGAAGCCGATCTCGTCGGCGAAGGCGTCGGACCAGCGTTTGACCGTGTCATCGCCCAGATGCCGCATTCCGAGATATTCGCCGATCACCGAAACCGGCAGTGGGACGGCAAAACAAGGGAAAAAATCGCACGCGCCGCCTTTGGCATCTATAGCGTCCAGCAATTCGGCGATCTGCGCCTCGATGAAGGGCTCCATTAGCTTGAGGCGGCGCGGAAGGAAGAACGGGCCGACGAGCTTGCGGTAGGCGTCATGGGTCGGCCCGTCATTCTGCACCATGGTGAGAGCGAAGGGCCAGCCCTCGGCCTTGATCTTCAGCACCTCCTCGGGAAGCCCGCCCTTTCGCATCGCGGCGCGATCGGCGAAACTGGAGAAGCGCGTGTGGTTGCGCATCGCCTCTTCGGCTAGCGCGTAGTCAAGTACGAAGACGACGCCGGTTTCCGGCTCCTGCCAGAGCGGTCCGGTCTCCTCGCGCATCGCCTCGTAGGCGAGCCACGGCGCACGCATGAAGCCGGCGGCGCGCGGTTTCGTTTCGCCCGGCCGGACGATGTCCTCACTCGCGCTCAAGGCTTGCGTCCAGCTGTGCATGGAAATGGCGGATACGAGCCTCCTGGTAATCGCCGGTCACCGCGCCTTTCGTGCGCATCGTCTTCAATCCGCGCTGGAGCCCGGCGAGATTGCCCGAATCCTCGTCGAACACGGTGCAGTAACCGCCCAGTTGCGGCGCTTCGTGGAGGCTCGCATCCGGCCCGACGACCTGCGGCTCGGGCACTTCGGCCTCGGCGGCACCGGGTGCGACGAACATGATGTCCATCACGCTCATGTCGGGATCGGTCCCCGCGGGACGGAAGCGGTAGACGAGATAGCTCCCCCAGCCCGCCCAGCACACGAGGTTGGGAAAGACGTGATACTGGATCGTGTCGATCAGCTCGCAATCGGTCGCCTCCCCGGCGAAAGGCACGCCCTGTTCAGCGAGCGCCTTGCGCCGCGCCGCGCCGATCGCCTCGCGCGCGGACCCCGCGTCGTCGGGCAGCGCCAGCGTGTCCGCCGCCTCGCCCAGCGCGGGGCGCATCCCGGCACGGAACACCTCCTCGTCGGTGAGCGGCGCGATGTTCGGGCTGGCGAGGCCGCGCGGGCTGATCATGCGGGTGTGCGGCACTCCTTCCCACACATCGTATTGCGTGTTGGCATCGCCCAGATAGGGCGCGGCGCTGGAATGAGTCTCGGTGACGTGGAAGCTCTCGATGAAGGCTTCCAATGCGATCTTCCAGTTGCAGCGGTTGATCTTCTGGACATGGACTACCTTGGTCCGCTCGGCGAGCGACCAGCCGCGCGTCTCATAGGCCTTCGCGACGGGTCCAAGGAATTCAGCAAGTGTCTGCTCGCAGCCCTCTGGGCAGACGAAAACGAACCCGCCCCAGATCGCCACCTGCGCTTCGGGCAGGGCAAAATCCGCCTTGTCGACATGGGGGAAGTCCCATGCGTTGACGAGCTTCTTGCAGCTGCCGTCCAGCGCCCAAGTGAAGCCGTGGAAAGGGCAGCGGAACTCGCATGCCGAACCGTCGCAGTCTCTGAGCGCGCGCCCGCGATGGAGGCAGGCATTGAAGAAGGCCTTTACGGTGCCGGGCGCAGAGCGAACCACGATCAGCGAAATATCGGCGATCTCGTAGAGGACGTAGTCGCCGACCTCGGGAATGTCCTCGAGCCGACAGGCCATCTGCCAGGTGCGCGGCCACAGGCGAGCGTTCTCGAGCGCGGCGAAATCGGGATCGAAATAGCGTTCGCGGCTGATCGGCGCGAAGGGAACCCCGGCCTCGCCGCGGTCAAGCAGCACGGGCGGAACGGCACGACGCTCTCGTGCCAGCATCTCGGCCACGGTAGGGCGCGGGGCGTCTTGAGAACGTTGGGGCATGCAATCCTCTCAAAATTCTTTTTACAAATTTGTATGAAATTCACAAGGCCCAAGAACGCGTGAGCGGTCAGGCTGTCGGCTCGCCCCCGCCGAGCTGGATCGCCCCTTGCTCGATGCGCAGGCGATAGGTCGGGACCTTACCTTGCGCAGGTCCAGCCAACGGCGCGCCGTTGGTAAGGGCGAAGCGGGCGCCGTGTACTGGGCAGACCAAGCTTTCACCCCTGATCCGCCCGTGGCGCAGCGGCCACCCGGCATGCGGGCAGCGATCGGCAAGCGCGAACACGCCTGTGGCAGTGCGGCACAGCAGCACCGGTGCGCCCGAGAGTGTGACCGGCACAATGCCCCCGATCGGGACATCTTCCAGCCGCGCCACCTCGCGCCAGCAGGTTTCCTCTTTGCCACCCGACAATCGCACTCTCCCCGTCAAGCAGCGCCGCGATGATCACCCTTGCCTAGTTACGCCAGCCTGCCTGCATTGACAGTTTTCGACAAGCGTCTAACACTTTTATATAGCTCTGTATAAGAATTGATTCGACGGTTTGAAAGGGGTCGTTCTTGTTCGATCTTGCGGGTACTGCGACGTTGGTCACCGGGGCGAATGGCGGGATCGGCCTCGCCATGGCGCGCGGGCTCGTCAGGGCTGGTGCCGACGTCGTCATCTGGGGTCGCGACAGATCCCGCAATGCCCGTGCCGAAGCTGAATTGCGCGATCTCGGGCCTGGAAAGGTGGCCAGCTTCGCCTGCGACGTTGGGTCCGAGGCCGAGATCGCGGTCGCGATGCAAGCCACCATCGAATTTCTCGGTCGCCTCGATTGCTGCTTCGCCAATGCTGGTCGAGGCGGATCGGGGCGGCGCATTCTGGACATGGAGTCCGAGGAGTGGGACGCAGTCCAGGCGGTCAATGCTCGGGGCGTAGCGATGACCTACAAGCACGCCAGCCGCCAGATGATCGCGCAAGGATCGGGTGGGAAACTGGTCGCGACCTCTTCGGGTCAGTCGATCATGGGGGTCAACCGCAGCGCCGATTATGCCGCCTCGAAGGCTGCGGTGAACGGCCTCACCCGCGCCGCGGCCTTCGAACTCGCGCGTCACAGCATCACCGCCAATGCCCTGCTTTTTGGCTATTACGAAACCGATCTCACCGCCGCAGCAGACCCCAGGTTCGCCGAATGGATCCTGCGCCGCGTCCCCCTGCGCCGCTCTGGAGACCTTGCCGGGGTGGAGGGGCTCGCGGTGTTCTTCGCCTCGCCTTTTTCCGATTACATCACCGGCCAGTGCCTGCCCGTCGACGGCGGCCTGTGCATCAGTTGAAGGATTACTCGCGCCATGCAGTTGGACCAACCGACCCTGCTCGAAGCCTATCGCCGGATGAAGCTGATCCGCGAGTTCGAGGAGATGGTACACACCCGCTTTGAGCAGGGCGAGATCCCCGGCTTTGTCCATCTCTACGCCGGTCAGGAGGCAGGTGCGGTGGGGGTATGCCTGCACCTCGATGATGACGACTACATCGGCTCCACGCACCGCGGCCATGGCCATTGCATCGCCAAGGGCTGCGATGTCGAGGGCATGATGAAGGAAATCTTTGGCCGGGCCGGGGGGTTGTGCGGCGGCAAGGGTGGGTCGATGCACATTGCCGACATCGACAAGGGCATGCTCGGCGCGAACGCTATAGTCGGCGGCAATCCGCCGCTGGTGGTGGGCGCGGCGCTGACCATCAAGACCAAGGGGCTTGCCAAGGTCGCGGTGTCCTTCACCGGCGACGGCGCTTCCAACCAAGGCACCACCTTCGAGGCTATGAACCTCGCGGTCGTGCTAGGGCTGCCGGCGATTTTCGTCTTCGAGAATAACGGCTATGGCGAGGGCACCGGGGTGGGCTACGCGGTCGGCGCAGACAGCATCGCGGAGCGCGCCGCCGGCTTCGGCCTGCCCGCACGGACTGTCGACGGGAGAGACTTCTTCGCCGTGTTTGAGGCCGCGCGCGAGGCGATCGAGCGGGCCCGGGCCGGCGGTGGGCCGAGCGCGATTGAGATCCAGTGCATGCGCCAATACGGTCACTTTATCGGCGATGCCCAGGCCTATCGCAGCAAGGCCGAGCTCGACCGGTGCCGTGCCGAGGACCCCCTCGCCATCTTCCGTCAGCGCGCGGCAGAGGAAGGAAGGCTTGATACCGCTATGCTCGACGGGATCGACGCGCAGTGCCGCAAGCTCGTCGCCGATGCGGTGGAGGCGGCGCACAAGGCACCTGCTCCGGACCCGGCGGAACTGCTGACCGACGTATACGTGTCCTACTGACCCCGCATCGCCCCTTCATCAGACCCCAACGAGGAACCCCGATGCCGCTCAAGACCTACAGACAAGCCATCAACGAGGCGCTCGATAGCGAGATGGCGCGCGATCCCCACGTCATCGTGATCGGCGAGGATGTCGCCGGGGGTGCAGGCGGAACCGGGGTCGACGATGCCTATGGCGGGGTGCTCGGCGTGACCAAGGGGCTCGTTGGCAAATATGGTCGAGAGCGGGTCATCGACACGCCGATCAGCGAGAGCGCGATCATGGGTGCGGCCGCAGGTGCCGCGGCGACGGGCCTGCGCCCGGTCGCCGAGCTGATGTTTGTCGACTTCGTAGGAGTGTGTTTCGACCAGATCTTCAACCAGGCGGCCAAGTTCCGCTACATGTTTGGCGGCAAGGCGCGAACGCCGCTAGTGATCCGCTCGATGATCGGGGCGGGCATGAGCGCCGCGGCACAACATTCCCAGGCGCTCCATCCGATCTTTACCCACATACCGGGGCTCAAGGTGGTGATGCCGTCCAACGCCTATGACGCTAAGGGCCTGCTGATCGAGGCGATCCGGGACGATGATCCGGTAATCTTTCTGGAACACAAGACGCTCTACGACACGACCGCCGACGTCCCCGACGAAGCCTACACTATTCCCTTCGGCGAGGCGGACTACGTGACCGAGGGCGACGATCTCACGCTGGTTGCCTTTTCCAGCATGGTGTCGCGCTGCAAGGCGGTGGCCGAGGCGCTGGCGCAGGAAGGGATCGGGATCGAACTGATCGACCCGCGCACGACTTCGCCGCTCGACGAGGAGGCGATCCTGGAATCCGTTCAACGGACCGGGAGGCTTGTGGTGGTGGACGAAGCCAATCCGCGCTGCGGCCTCGCCGCAGATATTGCCGCACTTGTAGCCTCGCGCGGTTTTTCCAGCCTTAAGGCGCCGGTCGGCATGGTCACGCCGCCGCACACACCGGTGCCCTTCGCCCCCAACCTCGAACGCGCCTACCTGCCCGACAGCGAGCGCATCACTGCAGCGGTGCGCACCGCGCTCGAGGCATAAAGGCGGGGAGTGCAGCGATGGCCGATCTGATCCCGGTGGTAATGCCCAAGTGGGGCCTCGCGATGGACGAGGGAACGGTGGCAGGCTGGCACTTCACCGAAGGGGACGCGGTGCAAGCCGGTGCGGAACTGGTCGACATCGAGACCTCCAAGCTTCTCAACACGCTCGAGGCGAAGCAGCCCGGCGTGCTGCTGCGGATTGTCTGCGAGGAAGGCGTCGTTGCCCCTTGTGGTGCGCTGATCGCAGTGCTCGGGGCTGCCGACGCCGCCCGCCCGTCGCCGGAGGCGCTTGAAGCATTTATCGCGGGTTTCACGGTCTCGGGGCAAGAGGAGGATGCCGACCCTGCTACCGCCGCCCCGGCCTTTCGCAATGCGACCATCGACGGCTTTTCGCTGCGCTATGCCGAGATAGGCGAAGGCGAGGAGACGATACTTTTCCTGCATGGCTTCGGCGGGGACTGCGGCAACTGGATGTTCGTACAGAGCGATCTTGCCGAGTCCTGTCGCACGATCGCGCTTGACCTTCCTGGCCACGGCGGCTCGACGAAGGCTTTGCCCGGTTCTGGCTCCCTCGATGATCTCGTCTCGCTCGTTGGCGCCTTCATCGCCGAGCGCGTACTCGGTCCGGTGCATCTTGTGGGTCATTCGTTTGGAGGCGCGCTCGCCCAGGGCCTTGCCGCGAGAGCGAGTGCGTCGGTGCGTTCGCTGACCCTGATCGCCCCGCTGCTATCCGGCGTGTCGCTCGACCGCGATTTCTTGCATGACTTAGTGGAGGCCCGGCGAGCGCGCGAACTGAAGGAGGTGCTGTCGCGGCTCGTAGCCGACAGCGAGAGCATTTCGGCTGCGATGGTGGATGACGTTCTCAAATACAAGCGTCTCGACGGGGTCGCATCGGTGCTTTCAAACTTGGCAGACATGGCAGAGCAGATCGCTACGGCCACTCGAAAGATGCCCGATGTTAAATGCGTTGCCATCTGGGGCACGAAAGACCAGATTATTCCTCCTCCTGCCGCTGAATTGTTGTCGCCAGGTTCCCGGCTCGAACTCATCCCAGCATGCGGCCACATGCCGCACCTTGAGGTGCCGGATGTCGTCGCGCGCATGATCCGGCATTCTATCGCGGCTGAATGAAATCGACTGAACCACTGACCGGCTGACGCCGGTAGGATCATGGCGAGGGGCTGAAGCCGTTTTTGTGGTTATGTTGGTCGAGATATCGCATGATGATGTCGTCGGTGATGTTGCTGGAGGTGGTAGAGAAGTAGCCGCGTTGCCAGAAGCGTTGTCCCCAGTAACGCTTTCGGATGTGTTCGAACTCCTGCTGGATCTTGCGCCACGAGCGCCCCTTGGCACGACGCATGAAGTCGCTGACCGAGACGTGCGGCGGGATTTCAACGAACATGTGCACGTGATCGCGCGACAGGGCGCCATTCACGATGGTCACGTCCATCTCATCACAGACCTGCTTGATGATCTCGCGCACACGCAGCCGCACCCCACCGTGCAGAACCTTATACCGGTACTTCCGTGCCCAGACGAGATGGTAGCGATGATGAAAGGTCGTGTGACTGCCTGAACGATATGCCACAGCCTGTACCCTCGGAGACAACGGAAGCTTCATGCCTTCGGCGGCTTCCGTTTTCTCCGAGGGTACAGGCTACAGGCCGAGTCTATGGCTGAAGCGAGTATCCGACCCAAGTCGGAGGGGTTCCTCCCCAAAGTGGGACCCTAAATGACCTGAGTGTTGTTTTCCGTTGAGAGTTGTCCCGGGTCAACTCTCAGCGGAAATAAACACCGAACGCTTTCTAATCTGTGATCTGGCTTTTAGAAAGGACGCTAACGATGCTGTTTCGGCAGCACGATAATAGATGCAGGATCGAACAGTGGTCGTTCTTGGCCCTCTTCAACAAAGACGGCCAAACTTGGCCACCGCAGATCTGTCATGAAGTAGCGCACGCCGTGCGTTGATGTGCCATATGGTCCGCATATCGGCTCAGGAACTTCTTTCTGAGCCATAGGTGCATGAGCATCGGGATGAACCGGCGCAAGGACATAAAAGGCCATCGTGCGCGGCGCAGAACGCACAGCTGCTGTCTGCCAGCTGCACTCTGCGTCCGCTTTCAGGTAACCAGTTTCAACAAGCCTTTGGCTGACAATGGTGACGTCGGATGCTTCTGACAAGGCGAATGGCTGCACGGCGATGCCCATGTCCGTTTTGCCGTTTCGGATGACAAACGCCGACCGCCGTTTGTCCCATATAACCCGCCATTTGCCATTGTTGAAACGACATTCTTCGGTCCACAGCCCGATCCCGCCGCCTTCGCGCCACTTCCATGAGCAGTTCGCAGCATCGGTTTGCCAACCAGGCTGTGGTGGCTGTGCCGTTCCTTGCGGAGCGCCTGCCGCGCTTGCACCACACGACAGCAGCGCGAGAGCGAAGGTAGTCCTGATCATTGTGCCCACCAACCCTCAAGCTTCAATGCCTGCCGCGCCGTCTCATGCATATGGCAGGCCATTGTCGCAGGTCCGCCACCTGTGCCTCCCATCCATTGTGCCTGTTCGTAAAGGCACGACTTATCCCGGAATGAGATCCATGCTCGCTGCATGATCCGCAGACTAGTTTCCAAGGATGTGTTGGCAGATCCTATTCTGCGCATCTCGGCGTCCTGCGCCGTGGCATCCGCAATACGCCTGGCGTATGCCGCGTTTAATCTGCTATCCCAATACCTAAGCTCGCCCTCTAGGCACGCCATCATACCGACTGTGGTATCGCCGCCGGGGGTGGTCATGCACGCTTGGGCTGCGCGTCCGACACAATCGAGTATTGTATGACCAGAGCGAGTCAGGGACGTCCCTTGGAGTTCGGCCACACATGCCTCGGTCGCCTGTGGAGCAAAGACCGGTTTTGTTGTCGCATTCGCGTCGGCTGCGAACGTCGCGATCGACAGAGCGAGCATGAGCCCAACAGCTTTGCCGCCAACGCAGCCAACAGCCTTATTGCTTTCCAGCACCACCGCTACTCCCTCTTTGCGCATCCGCTCGACAGTCCACAGCGATCGCGGTTTGCAGACTATGTTCCGGTTGGTCTGATACGCCGCCTTACCAATTCAGCGGTACGGCGACAGCGCAAACCCCGATGGCGGGATGTTGACGCAGCGCCTGCATTTCGCAAAGCTAGGGCGCACAAATTGTGCTTTTTAAGTTTCAAGGCTGGGCAATTTTGCAAAACCAAACTGAAGCCTCGCCGATCCGCATGGCTCTGTAAGATTAAGAGATTTTGATGAGCCTAACACCGCCCCCACATCTGGCACTCGGATGCTTTTCGCGCGAAGTCATTGAAATGCTGATGATTGAGTCAAGGCGACTCGACCTCGACGCGACTGATATAATTCTCATTACATGCGTGGCCTATCTCAGCACGGGTAATGCGCTGTCAGACCCAATGAGCATCCCGGAGTATGAAGGCGGCAATCGCCCTCTGCCTTTAAAGTATTGCAGGGGCGTAATCGTGAAAGAAATTTCGGTCACATTAAATATGAACCGTGAAACCGTGAGGCGTAGATTACTCAAACTTGTCGATCGAAATTTTTTGATACGAAAGGGTCGATATTTTTTTATGCCTTTTCAAGATGGAGAAACGGACTTCACCGGGAATAGCAGAATATTAGCGTCGCGCGCTGTTATGCGAATGAAAAAATTATGCGATTTTGTGGGATGATCTCTACGTCTATGCCCCTGTAGGCCCAGTTTAACCAAATTTATCCGATGCTTGCCTAGGCATATTCCGGATTTACCAGCACTACTCCGGAATTCAGCCCATACAGCGTCCGCCACGCTCAGCAGCATCGTGAGTTGCTCAACCAAGCGTTTCCACGTTGTAGCCGCTGTCAAAACGCAGCCTTCCAGCCAACGGTAAACTGTCGTTCCGCACGACCGTTCTACTACCGTCCCAAGCACCGCCTCAAGCACCGTGTTTCGAACACCGTGCCCGGACCGTCCTTGCACCGTCATGCATAGCGCAGCAGCGCGAAAACACGCTTATGAGCCGCGGATGGGAAAATGAACTCGCGAGCTGTTTTGTCGAGGGCGTAAGCCCTTGAGACAAAACCGCGAAGCCTTGGCGCACCCGACAGGATTCGAACCTGTGACCTCTGCCTTCGGAGGGCAGCGCTCTATCCAGCTGAGCTACGGGTGCATGGTGCCATGCGGTGCGTGCGATCACCGCTTGCGGTGAAGCGCTTAGCAAGACTGCCGGGAGCGTGCCAGTCAATTATAGCGCGCGGCACAGGGCCTCGGGCGGAGTGTCGCGGGCAGGCTTAACCAATCGGCAAGGAGCCGACCCTAGCCTCGCCCCATGGCCAGCCTTCCGCCCGAACCGATTCTTTCCGCGCCCGCAGTGCCGCTGACAAGCACAGCGCTGGCGGCGCAGTGGGACGGGCTGCACGACCGCGCGGCCGCGCTCGCGCTGCTGGCGGGGATCGCGCCTGAAGCCGCGCCCACTCCGTTCGCTTCGCTCTCCGAAACCGCGCGCGACTGGCAGCTGGCTCTGGCAGCGCAGGGTCTGGCGGATATCGAAGCGATGCTGGGCGCCGGCCTTGCCGCATTGGCGACGCTGACAGCGCGCGGGCAGGACACTTCAGCGCCGGCGCTGGCGCTGTGGCGCGAGTTTCATGCCGCGCGGGCGAGCGTGCTGGTCGCACTGCAACCTGCCGCCGCCTGACCGGCGCTCGCTGCCAGCCCAAGCGGGCCTTGACTGCGTTCACATTCTGTTCCAGCTCACTGGCCATGAGCCGCCAGCCTTCCTCCGCCTGCGATTCGTCTGCTGCGGCCAGCGCCCTTTGCGCGGCCGATGTCGCGCGCGGGATTGCGCGGCTGTTTGCGCGCAACGATATCTGGTGCCTGCCCGAAGTGCCGATCCGCAACGGCCGCCGCGCCGATCTGATGGGGATCGATGCCCGCGGGCAGGTGCTGATCGTCGAGATCAAAGTCGCGCGCGCCGATCTGCTCGGCGATGCCAAGTGGCCCGACTATCTCGATTTCTGCGACCGGTTCTTCTGGGGCCTGTCGCCGGGGCTTGATCGCGCCCCGCTCGAGACCGAGGCCTATCGGCCTGCCACTTGCGGGGTGATCGTCGCGGACGGTTATGATGCCGAGATCCTGCGTCCGGCGGCGCTCGTACCGCTGGCCGCAGCACGGCGCAAGACCCAGGTTGAGCATCTCGCGCGGATCGCGATGCGGCGGCACACCGCGCTGCTCGATCCGCTCTGCGCGGCGCTTGATGCGCTGGCGTGAGGCCGGGCAGCGATTGAGGCTGTCCCCCCGCGCCGAATTGCGCCATATCCGGCGTCATAATGCTTCCCGCTGATCTGCCCGTTCCGCTTGCCCTGCTGATTGTCAGCCTCGCGGTCACGATCATCGTTGCGCTGCGCTATGTGCTGACAAGCGGGCTGTTCGCGCTGGCGACGGCGCTGATGCGGCCGGGGCTCTATGCCGGGCGAGGCGAACAGATCGCGCGCGAGATCCGCTGGTCGCTGCTTTCGGCTGCGATCTACGGCGCGCCGGCGGGCATCGTGTTGTGGGGCTGGCGGCATCATGACTGGACGCTGATTACGGCGGACTGGGCCGCGCTGCCCTTGTGGTATCACCCGCTTTCGGTGCTGATCTATCTCGCGGTGCAGGATACCTGCTTTTACTGGAGCCACCGCTGGATGCATCAGCCCAGGTGGTTCCGGCTCGCCCACGCCGTCCACCACGACAGCCGCCCGCCGACCGCTTGGACCGCGATGAGCTTTCATCCCGTAGAGGCGGTGGCCGGCGCGATCGTGGTGCCGGTGCTGGTGCTCGTCGTCCCGATCCACCTCGCCATGCTAGGCCTTGTGCTCACCATCGCCACGGTGATGGGGGTGACCAATCATATGGGCTGGGAGATGTTTCCGCGCTGGCTTGTTCATTCAACGTTGGGAAACTGGCTGATAACGGCGAGCCATCACGAGCGGCACCACGAGGAATACAAATGCAACTTCGGGCTCTATTTCCGCGTCTGGGATCGGTTGTGCGGCACCGACAAAGGCCTGTCGCGCCGGATCGTCGCGGAGGCCGGCCATTCGCGCGAGGCGGTAGTCTCGTGAAAGCTCAGCTGCTGGCTCTGGCGGCATTGGCCGGCGCTTTTGACGCGGCGCCGGCGCTGGCGGGCGAGGTGGTGATCACCGTCACCGACCTGCGCTCCAGCAAAGGCGTGGTGCGCGCCTGCATGTCCAAGCGCGGGGATGTCTTTCCCAAATGCGACAAGGATCCCGCCGCGATGCGTGTGGTGGTGCCCGCTGCGCAGAAGGTTGTGCTGCGCTTTGCCGGGGTGAAACCGGGCGATTACGCGGTCGCGCTGCTGCATGACGAGAACGCCAACGGCAAGGCCGACCGGGCGATGGGGATGATGCCCAAGGAAGGCTACGGCTTTTCCCGCGATGCCCCCGTCAAGATGGCGCCGCCCAAGTTCAAGGACGCGGTGTTCGCGCAAGGCGAGGGCACCAGCCGGATGACCATCAAAATGCGCTATTTCATGTGACGCGCTGGGGCCCTCAAGGCCGAACAAGCCCGCAGCCGACTTAACGTGATGTTTACCACAAGCCGCCAGAACGGCCCGGTAACTGTTCACCAAGGGGCGGAAAGATAGCCATGGACACTCTGCGCGGCCCATTCGATTCGGACGAGCCTGCCGATCCGGCGGGTCTGGCGGCGGATCACGGCTGGGAAGCCACCGAGGATACCCGCCCCGAAGCTGCATCCGCCCGCGATCTGCCGCCCGAAGCCATCGGCCAGGACGAGCGCCGCATGCAGGTGCGCGCCTATAATCACTGGGCTGGACAGCTCGGTGACCGGATGTTCCCGCTGATCGACGATCTGGTTCCGGCCAGCAGCCCCGATTTCGGCCCCTACAGCGTGCTGCTCGACTTCACCGCCGGGATCGAGAATCCGGTGGTGCAGTTCATTGGCGCAAAGCTGGCACTCGAATGCGGCAGTGCGGGCGCCATCGCCCGCCTGTCGGACGTGCCGCCGCGCTCGCTGCTGAGCCGCATCACCGATCACTACATGCAGATCATCGCCAATCAGGCGCCGATCGGGTTCGAGGCCGAATTCATCAACCAGCGCGGGACAGAAATCCTCTACCGCGGCATTCTGCTGCCCTATTCGAGCAACGACGAGACGATAGACTTCATCTACGGCGTGATCAACTGGAAGGAGATGGCCGACCAGTTGACCGCCGACGAACTGCTGCTCGAAATCGATCAGGCGCTCGACCTGGGCGAAGAGCTGGAACTGGCCGCGGAGCCCCCGATGCGCGCCGCCGACCCGGTGGCCCACTGGGCGGATACGCCCGCGCATGAGGCCGACGAGGAATTCGCCCCCGCCACCTTCGCCGCCGATGCCGCGCTCGACGAGGCCTTCGGCGATGTCGCGCCGTTCGACCAGCGCCGCGATGACGACAGCGTCGACGACAGCGCCTCGCTGCCCGATTTCTCGGACTATGCGCTCGGCGATGACGTCGAGGAATATGACGAGGACGAGGGCGAGGACGGCAGCGGGTACAGCTTCGCCAGCCTTGCCGATTATATCGAGGCACCGGCCAAGAAGGCGATCGATCCGGCCACACTGCCCTATGATCCCGAAGCCGATGCCGAATTCGATGCACCCTTGGAGACGGCTTTTGTGCCCGCCTTCGAACCCGTTAGCCCCGCCCCCATACCCGCTGCTGTGCCCGCCGCTGTTGAAGTGGCCGAGGTGGTCATCGCCCTGCTGCCCGCCCAAGCCGGGCTTTACGATTGGCTCGCCGCGGCGCGCGAACTCGCCCACGCCGCCGATGCCACCGAAGACCGCAGCCGCAGCGCGCTCTACGCCGCCATTAGCCGCGCCTATGACTTCTCGCTCGCAGCGCAAGCCGCGCCCGAGGATTACGCCGAACTGCTCGCCGCAAGCGGGCTGACGGTGCAGGGCCGCGCGCCGATGACCCCGGTGGTCAAGCTCGTGTTCGGACATGACTACGACAAGACCCGTCTGACCGAATATGCGGCCGCATTGAGCCACGCGCATCGCCTGCAGCTGCCCCAAGGCGCGCTGGCCGATGTCCTCGGCGAGACCGAGGGCGGGCTCAAGGCCGTGGTCAAGGCCGAACGCCGCCTGCGCCGCGAGGAACATGGCAAGCCGGTCGAGGATGCCGCTGCAGTGCGCGAGGCGCTGGCGGAAAAGCTGCGCGCACTCGAGGCGATCACGCTGGAAGCGCTCGACGGGGCCGGCCCGGAATTCGCGCTGGTGCTGATCCGCCGCGACGAGATCGGCTGCGCCGAACTGCTTGGCGAACTGCCCGAGGACATCGCCCAGCTCGAACGCGCTGCCAAGAAGCTGGTGGGCTAGGGGCCGTTTTCGGGTTCGCTGAGGCGAACCGCAGACCACCGATAGGTGGCTCGCAAATCACGCCTTCAGTTTGAGTTCAGGCGGAAACGCAGTAGAGTGTCCGCAATGCACGCGCCTCGCTCTCTTATCGCCAAAGTACTGGCGCTGCTCGCCTGCGCGGCTGTCACGGCCCAGCCGGTTGCGGCGCAAGCGGTGCTGCGCGATGCAGAGACCGAGGCGCTGCTCAACGACATGACCGCCCCGCTGATCGAAGCGAGCGAGCTCGAACCCGGCAATGTCGAGATGGTGCTGATCAATGACGGCTCGATCAACGCTTTCGTTGCCGGCGGACAGGCGATCTATGTCCATGCCGGGCTGATCAACGCCGCCGATACCGCCAACGAGGTGCAGGGCGTGCTCGCCCACGAGCTTGGCCACATCACTGCCGGCCACGTGATCCGCTTCAATGAACGCACCAAGGCGGCGAACGGGATCAGCATCCTGTCGCTGCTGGTCGGGGTCGCGGCGGCGCTGGCGGGCGCGGGCGATGCGGCGATGGGGGCGATCATGGCGGGCCAGCAGGCCGCGCTCGGCAGTTTCCTCGCCTATTACCGCGATCAGGAAGCCGCGACCGATCTTGCCGGCGCGCGTTATCTGTCGGGCGCGGGCATCTCGGGCCGCGGGATGATCAGCTTCTTCGAAAAACTGCGCAATTTCGAGATCCGCCGCGGTTACAGCCAGTCGGACGATGCCGGCTATATGCGCACCCACCCGCTCTCGGGTGACCGCGTGCAGACGCTGCGCAATCTGCTGGAAGAGGACCCCGCATGGGAGGCGCGCGATGATCCGGCGCTGCAGGAACGCTTCCTGCGCGCCAAGGCCAAACTTTACGGCTACCTCGCCGATCCGCGCCGCACGCTGACCTACTTCCCGGTAAGCGACACCAGCATCCCCGCGCGTTATGCCCGGGCCTATGCCTATCACAAGGAAGCGCGGATCGATCTTGCGCTGGCCGAGGCCGATGCGCTGCTCGCGGCCGAGCCGGAGAATCCCTATTTCCTCGAATTGAAGGGCCAGGTCCTGCTCGAATCCGGGCGGCCGCTGGAAGCGCTCGATCCGCTGCGCCGTGCGACCGAACTTTCGCGCGCGCACCCGCTGATCGCCGGGATCTTCGGCCACGCCCTGATCGCAACCGAGAACGAGGCCAACTACCCCGAGGCCGAGCGCGTGCTGCGCGCAGCGGTCGCGAAAGATCGCTACAATCCCTTCGCTTGGTATCAGCTTGGCGTGGTCTATGCCGCGAGCGGCGACATCCCGCGCGCGCGGCTCGCCAGCGCCGAACAGCTGGTAATGAACCGCCGCTTCCCCGAGGCGCTGCAGAACGCACAGGCCGCCGAGGCGAGCCTGCCCTATGGCTCGCCCGACTGGATCCGCGCACAGGATGTTGCCCTGGAAGCGCGCGCCGAACTGGAACGGCTGCGCGACAAGCGCTAGGCTGACCGTCCTGCTACCGATTGCCACGGAACCCGGATGTCCTCCTCCCCTTCAACGCTGCGCCAAACCCTGCTGACCGCGCTCACCGCGCTGGCGTTCGGCTTTCTGGGAGCCGCGATCTGGTCCTACGCCGGGCTCGCCGACAACCGCACGCGCAGCTTCCTGCTCGATAACCCCAACATGCTGCCGCAGATGGTCGAGGCCTACGAGGCGCAGGAAGCCGAAAAGCGGCTGGCCGAGATGGGCAACGGCGTGTTCGAGCCCTTCCCCGGCGTGGTGCTCGGCAATCCGCAGGGCGGCAAAGTGCTGGTCGAATTCACCGACTATAACTGCCCCTATTGCGAGGCGAGCCTCAAGGACGTGAACCGGCTGGTGGCCGAAGACCCGAACCTTAAGGTCGTGGTCCGCGAATGGCCGATCTTCGAGGGCAGCGACGAAGCCTCACGCATGGCGCTCGCCGCCGGATTGCAGGGCAAATACCGCGCGTTCCACGATGCGATGTTCCGGCTCGGCGATGTGAAGGCGGCAGCCACCGCCGCCGGGCTCGACATGGCCCGCGCCGAGGCCGATGCCGCCTCGGACGCGGTCACCGCCGAAATCGCCAACAATCTCGAACTCGCCCGCGCGCTGGGCTTCACCGGCACGCCGGCATGGATCGCGGGCCGCAAGCCGATTGGCGGCGCGGTCGGTTACGAGCGCCTCAAGGCCGCGCTGGCTGAAAGCGCGCCGGGATGATGTGCCGCCCGTGGGCGGGCGCGGCGGCGGTGCTTTGGGCGACGCCACTGATGGCTCAGCCTGCTACCGCAACCATCGACTACGCCGCCGAGCGCACCGCGATCGGCCGCTTTCAGGATGCCGACCAGCTCTTGCAGGATGTGGGCTTCCAACTGGCGCGCGGCAATGTCGGCTTCTGCCCCAAGGTGGTGCCGTCGATCGGACTGCAATTGCAGGACATGGCAAGTTACGGCGCGCCGGCCATCGCTCGCGCCGCGCTCGGCCTCACCCGCGACTTCGCAGTGCAGACTGCCGCGCGCGGATCGCCCGCCGCGCTGGCAGGCGGTTTTGTGCGCAATCGCGAGATTATCAGCCTCGAACACATGGATCCCAACACTTGGCCTGCGCGCGCCAAGATGGACTGGAACCGGCTGGTGTGGGCGCATGATCACATCGAGGCGATGCTAACCGAGCATGGCGGGATCGCGGTCGGTTTTGCCGATGGCGCGGCGGCGCGGCTCCAGCCGGTCGAGGTCTGCGCCACACGGTTCGAACTGATGGGCGAAGGCGACACGGCGGTGGCCGACGGCGCGCGGGTGGTGATCGGGATCGATTTCCCCGCCTTCGCCTATGACGAACCCGAGTTCGCCGCGCTGGTCGCGCATGAACTGGCGCATAATGTGCTTGGCCATGATGCGTGGCTCGACACACATGGCCGCAGCCGCCGTCATGTGCGCCGGACCGAGCGCGAGGCTGACCGGTTGATGCCGTGGCTGCTCGCCAATGCCGGCTATGATCCGGCGGCGGCGGCCCGCTTCTGGCGGCAGTGGGGCAAGCAGCACGACGCCGGGCTGCTAATGGTGCGCAAGCATGATGGCTGGGACGAGCGCGAGGAATTCGTGGCCGCCGAAGTGCCGCTGATCGCCGATCTGATGGCGCGCGAAGGCCGCGCCGATTGGGCGGCGCATTTTCGCCGCGAGATCGACCCTTCAGGCGGGCTGATGGCGCAACCCAAGCGGTGATCCGTGGCGCGCAAGCGGTGAGGGCTTCAAATTGCCGTGCCGTTTCGGGCGAAATGCGTTAAACCCGCCCGATTATGGCAGTGCTCCAGATCCAGCCAACGCCGTTCTTTGCGAGCAAGAACCGCGCGTTCTGGAACCTCCAGCTGGCCGGCTGGGGCGCCGCCTTTCTGCTGCGCGCGGTCTCCGCGCTAGCGAACCAGCAGCCGTTCGACATCCTCGCGCTGATCCTGGTGACCACGATCACCGGCTTTTCGATCAGCCTGATCCTGTCAGTGATCTATCGCCGGCTGATCCACCAGACCCCGCTGGTGACCTGGGGCCTGACCGCGCTGGCGCTGCTGGTGGCGGTGATCCTCCACGCCTCGATCGATGCCTGGGTGCAGGGCGTCTATTACGCCGCCACCCGCGAAACGAGCTTCGTGCAGCGGTTGATCGGCCTGCTCTATCTGCCGCTCACGCTGCTGGGCGGGTGGAGTGCGCTCTATTACGCGATCAACTTCTTCCTCACGGTGGAACGGCAGGCTGACCGGCTGGAGCGGCTGGAGGCGCAGGCGACCGCCGCGCAGCTCGCGATGCTGCGCTACCAGCTCAATCCGCACTTCCTGTTCAACACGCTAAACTCGATCAGCACGCTGGTGCTGCTGAAGCAGACCGAGCCCGCCAACGCGATGCTGACGCGGCTTTCGGGCTTTCTGCGCCACACGCTGATCGCCGAGCCGGGCAGTCAGGTCACCCTCGCGCAAGAGATCGAGACGCTGCAGCTCTATCTCGATATCGAGCGGATGCGGTTCGAAGAACGCCTGCGCACCCATTTCGAGATCGAGGACGCCGCGCTCGATGCGCAATTGCCCTCGATGCTGCTGCAACCGCTGGTCGAGAACGCTATCAAGTATGCCGTCAGCCCGCAGGAAGAAGGCGCGCGCATCTCGCTTTCGGCGCGGGTGATCGGCGAGCGGCTGCGGCTGACGGTCGAGGATACCGGGCCCGGGGTGGACGAGCCGCTGCTGTTCGAACGGGTCGATGCGGTCGGCCTGCGCGCCGAAATGCGCGCGGGGCATGCGCCGGGCCAGCCGGTCTCGACCGGGGTGGGCCTTGCCAATATCCGCAACCGGCTGATGCAGGCCTATGGCGACACCCACCTGTTCGAGACCCGATCCGAACCCGGCGGCGGCTTTACCGTGCTGATCGAGATTCCCTTTGCCCGGGCAGACGAACCCGAATTGCAGGCGTCTTCTGTCCTGGCCTCGACGCCTGCCCCGTCGGGTGATGCCTCCGCCGCCTCCCCGAGCGCGAAAGTCATCCCCCTCAACCCTCCGCAACGAATCTCCGGAACCCCCGCATGACCATCAGAACCAGCCTCGTCGACGAGGTGAAACTTGCCATCCAGGGCCTGCAGTTGCGGCTCGAGCCCTTCGAGGATGTCGAGATCATCGACACCTGCGCCAACGGCCGCGAAGCGATCCGCAAGATCAAGACCGAGAAGCCCGATCTGGTCTTCCTCGACATCCAGATGCCCGGCTTCGACGGCTTCTCGGTGGTCAAGGGCGTGATGGACATCGAGCCGCCGCTGTTCGTCTTCGTGACCGCCTACGAGGAACACGCGATCCGCGCCTTCGAGGCCAATGCGGTGAACTATCTGATGAAGCCGGTCGACGAGCAGAAGCTGGCCGACACCATCGAACGCGTGCGCCAGCGCCTCGCCGAGAAGAAATCGGCTGAGGATGCCGAGCAATTGCTCGACGTGCTCAATGAAGTCGCGCCCGAGCGCGCGGCCGACTTCGTCGAGACCACCACGCCCGCCACCGAAAGCGCCGACCGCTTCGAAAAGCTCATCAACGTCAAGGATCGCGGCCAGATCTTCCGCGTCGAAGTGGATTCGATCGAGCATATCGAGGACGCGGGCGATTACATGATCATCTCGACCGGCGATAATTCGCTGGTGCTGCGCGAGACGATGAAAGACCTCGAACGCCGCTTGGATCCGAGGAAGTTCCAGCGCGTCCACCGCTCGACCATCGTCAATCTCGACCTCGTCCGGCAGGTGAAGCCGCACACCAATGGCGAATGCTTCCTGGTGCTGGAGAGCGGCTCGGAGGTGAAGGTGAGCCGGTCGTACCGGGATGTGGTGGCCAGATTTGTCCACTAAGCTCTAACCCGCTCGTGCTGAGCTTGTCGAAGCACTGCTTTTCCCTTTACCAAGGTGAAGGACAGCCCTTCGACAGGCTCAGGGCGAGCGGAGTAGTTTTGTGACCTTCACCCTCCCCGGCTTCGACCTCGCCACCTTCATCCGCACCACGCTTGCGGAAGACCTCGGCGAAGGGCTCCCCGGTGGCGGGCGCGATGTGACATCCGAAAGCGTCATCCCGGCGGACGCGCACTTTTCCGGCGTTATGGATAGCCGCGATGCGATCGTCGTCGCAGGCCTGCCGCTGGCCGAGGCGTTTTTCCGGCACTGCGACCCGGACTGCACCATCGAAACACTGGTGCGCGACGGCGACAAGGTGCCTGCGGGCACCGATCTGATGCGTCTTGAAGGCAAGGCCCGCGCGCTGCTGACGGCAGAGCGCAGCGCGCTCAACATCGTCCAGCACCTTTCGGGCATCGCCACCATGACACACGCCTATGTCACCGCGATGCGGGGGCCGGGAGGCAATCCGGCCTGCACCCTCCTCGATACCCGCAAGACCATCCCGGGTCTCCGCTTCCTAGAGAAATACGCGACCCGCCAGGGCGGCGCGCAGAACCACCGGATGGGGCTGTGGGACGCAGCGATGATCAAGGACAATCACGTCGCGGTCGCGGGCTCGGTCGGCGAGGCGGTCGCCCGCGCGCGCGATTCGGGCGTGGCGCGGATCATCTGCGAGGTTGACCACTTGGGCCAGATCGAACTCGCGCTGGCGGCGGGCGCGCATCATCTGCTGCTCGACAATATGGACCCCGCGACGTTGCGCGAAGCCGTGGAAATGGTCGCAGGCCGGGTGCCGACCGAGGCGAGCGGCGGGGTCAACCTCGATACCATCGCCGCGAAAGCCGCGAGCGGCGTCGATTACATCTCGGTCGGCCGCCTGACCCAAAGCGCGCCTGCGGCTGACATCGGGCTCGATTTCAAGCCGGTATGATCCCGCTTTCGCGTACCCGACCGACGAGTATCACGATCTTCGCCGGCGCGTTTCTTGTCGCTGCCGTGTTGTCGTGCATCGACGGAATGGTGCGGATTCCCGAGTTGCTCCGGGGCGCGCAGAAGGTCTTTCCCTGGGTATCGCGCGATGCCCTGATCGTGTGGCACAGCGCGTGGCTCACGATTGCGCTGATCCCGGTCGCCATGGTGTGGCTGTCGGCAATCCGCTTTGCGCGCTGGATGGTGACCATCGTGGCGCTCTTGAAGCTCGTGGCACTGCTGCCGGGCTGGAGGTTTCTGCCGATGCTCGCGATCACGCAGCCGCTGTGGGCGGCGGCCTGGGTGCTCGGCTTTCTGGCGACCGCGATGCTGTTCACCCCGGCCAGCAACCGCTGGTTCGCGGACAAGGGAGGGGTCGATCCTGCGGTATTCGAATAGCCTTCTCGTCGCCCTCGCGGCGGCTCTCCCCGCCGCTGCCCATGCGCAGGCCTATCAATGCCGCGCGCCGCAAGTCACCAGCGTGCCGACCATCACGCCTGACGGCCCGCGCCGCAACCTGCCTGTGACAGGCTACACCCTCGCCCTCAGCTGGAGCCCGGAGTTCTGCAAACCGCGCGCGAAAGACCGTGCCCATGTGGCGCAATGCTCGGGCACAAGCGGCAGCTTCGGCCTCGTGGTTCACGGGCTGTGGCCGGAAAGCGGGCAAAGCTGGCCGCAATGGTGCGCGGCGGCCTCCGGACCTGCAGGCACGCTCACCCGCACCGAGGTGCGCGGCGCGATGTGCATGATGCCGTCCGAACGCTTGGTGGCGCGGGCCTGGGCCAAGCATGGCAGCTGCATGGTCAAACGCCCCGCGAGCTACCTCAAGGTCACCCGCATCCTTTGGGACAGCTTGCGCATCCCCGATTACGACCGGATCAGCCGCGCGGAGCCACTCACCGCCGGCCGCATCCGAGCCGCCTTTGCCGATGCCAATCCGGCGATCCCGGCGAATGCAATCGGTGTGAAGCTCAATGCGCGCGGCTGGCTCGAGGAAATCCGCCTGTGCTACGCCAAGTCCTTCCGCCCGGGGCGCTGTACGCCGGCCCGCTTCGGCGCAAAAGACAGCGCGGCGGCAAAGATCTGGCGCGGGTTATAGGGGGTTCGCCACCAGCCACACCCGGATCGCGCTGGCGAGGCCGGGGGGTGTGGGGGACTTGATCCGCTCGGCATCGATCCGCGCCACCAGCGCGGCGACTGCCATGCCTTCGGCGGCGGCGGCGGCCTGGAGCATCTCCCAGAACAGCGGTTCCAAGCTGATCGAGGTCTTGTGTCCGGCAATCGACAGGCTGCGCTTGACCGGCGGGTGAAAGGGCGAGGGCGGCGGCGTCTCCATCGCGCCACTCTAGCAGCAGCAGCGCGCCCCTGAGACCCCCCTATCTCGTAACGGCGGAGGAATTTCAAGACCTCAGGGAGCGAGAGCGCACGGAAGTGGCGGTCTCGGAGGCCCGCTTTGGAGGCCAGTGCGAATCTGGCGGCGATCAGACTGCGATCAGCCCAAGCTGCAACCCCTGTGCGACAAAATTTTCCCCCGTCAGCGTCTATGGCCCAGATTTAAGGTTGTCCATAGAAGCATTGACGTGATTGCTATTGCTGGTCAGCGTGCCGGATGAAGGAGCGACCATATGATGCAGAGGGCGCACAGTCGCCTGCGGAACGCTCCGGTGGGCCGCAAAGGCAAGGGCACCGTCGACCGGATCATCGACGCTGCAGCGGATCTCCTCGATTCGCGAGGATACGAGGCCCTCACTACAAATCACATCGCGGAAGCCGCTGGCGTCAATATCGCGACGCTCTACAAGTATTTCGCGAACAAAGAGGCAATTCTGACTGCGCTTCACCTGCGGCTGTCACAACGCTGGAAAGAGGCGTTGACCCACCGCCTCGATCAAATTCGCGACGGGGCGCACTGGCGCGAAATCGTCTGCCAGATCATCGATGTGGCAGCAGAGCGGCGCCAGGGAGCAAACGGCGCAGCAGGCCTGCGGATCGCCATGAAAGTGTCTCTGGAGCTTCAACCTTACGACCGCGCCGAATCCATCGAGTCCGCGCGGTTTGTGGCGGATATGCTGATCGCCCGGGCAGGTGTCGATGCCGTCACCGCGGCACGGGTCGGGCGGGTGGCGATCGAGGTGGGAGCGGCCGTTCTCGATCTTTTGCTTCAGGAGGAAGCGGCGGACCACGCAGCGTGGGTTGGCGAAGCCAAGGCCACGGTCTGCAACTACCTCGCACCATATTTCGAGGATCGTGCTTGCGGCTAACCTTGCGGAAATCACGAAACAAGTAATTGCTTGCCTTTGCGACAATCCGCGTTATCTGTTGCGGAATCCTTGGATCAAGGGGCTGGGGCATGTCGTTTTATCGTTTTGCGATTCTCACACCGGCGGCACTGCTGACCGCTTGCGCGGCAAGCAATGCGCCGCTTAGTCGCGCTCTGCCAGTTGCGTCCGCGCAATCCGCCGACACAGTCTACGTCAACGGCGACATTCTAACGATGGCCGGTAACGACCCTGCCTATGTTGGCGCGCTCGCGGTTGCAGATGGTCGCATCATTTATGCCGGACCGCGCGCGTCCGCCCCAGCCGCCACCAAGACCGTGGATCTTGGCGGCAAGACCCTGTTGCCAGGGTTCATCGATACCCACGGCCATATGGTCTATTTCGGCAAGAATCTGGTTGATGCCGATCTCGTGGGGACGCCGGACATTCCCGATCTCCTCGGTCGCATGAAGGCCCAGGCCGCCCGCACGCCGCCCGGGGCCTGGATTGTCGGCTTTGGCTATTCGGCATCCAAGATGAAGGAAGGCCGGGCACCAACCGTTGATGAACTGGACGGCATCTCGGCGACCGTGCCGGTAATGATTGTCGACAATTCGGGCCATTTGGGCGCCGCCAACAGCGCGGCCTTTGCGGCGGCCGGGGTTACGGCAGAGAGCGCCGATCCTGCCGGCGGCACCTTCGCGCGCAAGGCTGATGGCAAGGCGCTCGCCGGCCCGATGGAGGAGACGGCGCTCAATCTGGTGCGCGCCAAGCGGCCGGCATTTACCGGCAAGATGGCCGATGACGTGATCATCGGTGGCGCCCGGATGTGGGCAAGCATGGGCCAGACCACCGCGCAGGATTGCGGGATCGGTCTAGGGGATGACGACATCGCCATCGTCCGTAACGCGATCAACAAGAACCTTCTGCCAATCGATCTTTATGTCTGCGCCAAGGATTCGATCATCGATCCGATGCTGGGGCAGGCCAATGAAGTGCGCGCTGACGCGACCGCAGGCCGGGTCAAGCTGGCGGCCCGCACCGATGGTGACCGTCGCTACATAAACCGGGTGCGGATGGGCGGCATCAAGTTCTGGCTCGATGGCAGCCTTGATACCGCCTGGTTCACCCAACCATATACCAACAATCCGCCGGGCAAGACCGGCGTCTACTCGGGCTACCGCCAGATCGAGGATGCGACGCTCGACGCGGCGTTCGACCGGTTCTGGACCTCCGATATCCAGATCAACATGCACATGAACGGCGATGCCGCCGCCGATCAGGCGCTCAACGCGATAGAAAAGGCAGTGCGCAAACACGGCATGCGCGATCACCGCCCGGTCTTCATCCACGCCACGGTGTTGCGTCCGGACCAGATCGAAAAGATGCGCCGCTATATCGCCGTCCCAACCTTCCTGACCGCCTCGATCGCCAAGGCGGGCGATATTGCCGTACGTTTCTGGGGTCCCGAACGGGCTGCCGCCGCCGCTGGCGCCAACACCTTCGTCAAGGCGGGATTGCCCTTCACCTTTAGCCACGATGCACCGGTGACGCCGTCGCCTTCCATCCTCGAACTGGTTGACGCCGGCGTCAATCGCGTCGCTGCGAGCGGTCAGGTCATCGGCCCGGGTGAACGCGTTTCGGCCTATGACGGGTTGCGCGCGGTAACGGTCTATGGTGCCTTCCAGATCAAGGAGGAAAAGACCAAGGGTACGCTTGAAGTCGGCAAGCTCGCCGATCTGGTCATTCTCGATCGCAATCCGTTGAAGGTGGAGCCGACGACGATCAAATCGATCAAGGTGGTTGAAACCATCAAGGAAGGTGTGACGGTTTATCGCGACGACGCGGCGCAGCCGTGACCCACCGCCTGGTAGCAGCCGCAGCGCTGCTGAGCCTGCCGAACGCTGCTGCTGCGGCGACAGATGATCAGGGGGCGTTGGTTACCGAACTGCAGCGGCAGATCGCTGCCCAGCAGGCGCAGATCGATGCGCAGGCTAAGGCGATCGCCGAGTTGCGGGGACTTGTTGTCGGAACGTCTGGTCCTGCGCCGACTGCCGCTGTTGCCGAACCGGTGGTGGCTGCTGCTGAACCGGAACCTGCAGCGCCCGTTACCGTACCGGTCGTGGCTGTTGCCGAACCGCAACCTGCGGTAGCCGTTTCGGCGCCAACAAAAACACCCGATCATGTCGTTCGGGTCGGCAATGCCGATGTGATGCTCGGCGGTGCCTTGACGCACAACACCTTGGTCTCGTCGCGGCGGACCATCGGACCGGCGGGCTCGGTATTCTTCCTAGCGCCGCCGGACGTGACCGGACGCGACAACGTTCTAGACATGACCGCCCAATACAGCCGCATTTCGCTCGGGATTGATATTCCCGCTGGCGACGACTGGACGGTCTCGGCGCGGACGTTGTTCACCTTCTTTAATGGCAGCCTGTTGAACGCGAGCTACGGGTTTCAACCGCTGTTCGGCTATGGTTCGGCCAGCAACGGTAGGTTCACCTTTTCGGCCGGCCTGATGTTCGAACTGTTCAGCCCGCGCCAGCCCGACGTCGTCGACAGTGTTTCGGCGCTGTATTTTTCGGGTAACCCCGCCAATTCACCGCGTGCCCAGTTACGCGCCGAATGGCGGGCACCCGTCGCCAGCGGCACGCAATTTGAAGCGGCGCTAGCGCTGTCCGATCCCATTTCAACTTTTGTTTCGAAGGATCTGACCGATCGCACTGAAGATAACGGCATCCCCAATATCGAAACCCGGTTTGCGGTGACGCATGCGCCCGACGGCTGGTCGAGCCTGCTCGATCGGGCGATGTGGGATATCGGCGTTTCAGCCGTCTATGGCGAGTTTCGAAAATTCTACAACGTTTCAGCACCCTTTGACGTGCGAACTAACCAGGCGCGGGGTGTTTCCGTCGATGCGGGGTTCAGCCTCTCCCCGCGCGTTGCGCTCCAGGGCGAGGTGTGGACCGGCCAGGCGCTGGGCAATTATGGCGCTGCCATTGGCGCCAGTGTCAACCCGGTGACCCGCCGTGAAGTCCACGCCAGCGGCGGATGGGGGGAAGTAGCGCTGGCCTGGACGAACACGGCGCATTCGACCTTCGGTTATGGCCTCGACAGCCCTGACCGGGACCAGCTGGTTCCCGGCGAAAAGGCGCGCAACGAAACCGTGTGGGGCAACATCTTCTGGCGGGCCGCACCCTGGCTGCAACTTGGGCTTGAGGGCACTTGGCGGCGCACGCAATATCTGCTGCCAGCCGATGGTCTGCTTTCCAACGACGGCTTCGGAATGCTGATGACAACGAGCTTCCGCTACTAAAATTTAATCAGGAAAATGCCCTCTTCAACAAAAAGGAAACTCCCTTTTTGAACCGCTTCTGCGCGCTGCTGCCACTGCTCACGGCCACACCGGCGTTAGCGCCTGCCCCCGTCAATACATATGTTGCCCGCCGTTGATGCTCATGGTCGAGCCGGTCACGAACCCGCCGTTGTTGCTGGTCAGAAACGCCACCCCGCGGGCGATTTCCTCGGCCATGCCCAAACGCCCGACCGGGATCTTGGCGACGATCTTCTCCAGCACCGGCGCGGGCACGGCGGCGACCATATCGGTATCGATATAGCCCGGAGCGATGGCGTTGACCGTCACCCCGAACTTCGCGCCTTCCTGCGCCAGCGCCTTGGTGAAGCCGTGGATGCCCGACTTGGCCGCGGCGTAATTGACCTGGCCATATTGGCCCGCCTGCCCGTTGATCGAGCCGATATTGACGATCCGCCCCCAGCCGCGCTCGCGCATCCCGGGAAAGGTCGCCTTGGCCATGTTGAAACACCCGCCGAGATTGATGCGCATGACATCGTTCCAGTCGTCGAAGCTCATCTTGTGCAAGGTGCCGTCGCGGGTGATGCCGGCGTTGTTGACGACGATGTCGATCGGGCCGTGATCGGCCTCGACCTGCGCACAGCCGGCGATGGTCGCCTCATGGTCGCCCACGTCCCAGCGGTAGGACGGGATACCAGTCGCTTCGGTGAAGGCTCGCGCCTTTTCATCATTGCCGGCGTAATTGGCGATGACCGTGTGGCCCTGCCGCTTAAGCCGCTTGCAGATCGCCTGCCCGATCCCGCGAGTTCCTCCGGTGACGATGGCTACCCGGCCCATGGCATTCTCCCCTTTTCACACTGCTTTGCACGGCCAACCTAGCGGTACCGTAGCGTCAGGGAAAGCGGGGAATAGCTATGCGGGGCGCGGCCAGGCAAAAGCCCGCGTCAGGCTCAGAACTTGATCTGGGTGCCGACGTAGACGGCCTGACTGTCCTTGACCGCATTGGTCAGCGGATCGAGCCGTTCGCGCTCCTGCGAATAGCGCACGCCTGCCATCACGTTGAGATTGGTCGAGAGGCGGAAGCTGCCGCCGACACCGACCGTCTGCTGCGCGATCGCATCGAGCGTGTTGGGCGAGCGGCCTGCAATCTCGCGATCCTCAAGCTCGATGCGCGGCTGCAACCGGCTCGGCTTGTCTTCGGCCTTCGGTGCCGACGGCTTGAACTGCGCCAGATCGGGCAGCGCCATGCGGCGCACCTCGGCGGGAAGCTCGAACGGGCGGGCGAAGCTCTTGTAGCCGCGCGCGGTGCCGAGCTGGAACCGGCTCGCCTCCAGCCCGGCCGCGCCGGCCCCGCGGCCCGGGACCGCATCGATCGCCTTGCGCACCGAAATCGCGCGGGCGTCCTGATTGTCGACCCGCACCGCGACCGTCACTGTGCGCTCTCCGCCCACCTTGCTCGAACCGGCAGGCGTGAAGCGGATACCGTGGGCGCGGGCCTTGTCAGCCATGCGGGCAGCCAGTTCGGGATCAATCGAAGCAGGCGTGAACACATCGAGGCCCAGCGCCGTGAACGAGGCTGCCGCCACCGGCGCCGATTTGCCCGCCAGCGCCATCCCGGCGGTCGGCAAGCCCAACGCCAGCGCGCCGCACAACGCCAGCGACGTCAGCTTACGCTGCGCCTTTGCTGAGCCGTCGGCCTTGCGTGCCATGGTGATGCCTCTTCCCTTGTCTGGTGGGTGTTCCGGCTTTTGCCAAACCATACGCGACCTTAACCCCCCCTGAGTCGCTGTGTGATCAGTATCATGTGATAGGGACGCGTGTCCCGCACACAATGGTTAGGAGCACCACAAACCCGATTCATCAGCCACCTGTTGCTCCATACACACAGACTTTTGTGCTATTCCGAACAATTGCCGGTTCAGCCGGGATAAAGCCCGCTTGCCCGAGGCTTGCTCCCCCACCTTTCGTCCACGCTTCGCATGCCCCGCGCCGAATCAATGCATGCATCGGTGCTTGCCGCGCAGGGCTTGCGGGCTATAGAGCGGGGGCAAGACAGATGATGAGGAATTCCCGGCAGTGACACGCGCCAACTCCGCTCCCTTCCGCCCGACCCTGCAGCGGGTCGCAGCTGCCGCCTTCGCCGGCGCCGCGCTGGTGGCGCTTTCCGCCTGCGGCGGTTCCGAGCGTCCGCGCACCGAATTGCAGGCCGCCCAGGTCAACACCATCGGCGTCAACGCCTATCTGTGGCGCGCCGCGCTCGATACCGTGAGCTTTGCCCCGCTGCTGCAGGCCGACAGCAATGGCGGCGTGATCGTGACCGACTGGTACGCCAACCCCGCAAACCCGAGTGAGCGCGTCAAGCTGACGGTGACGATCCTCGATCAGGATCTGCGCGCCGATGCGCTGCGCGTCGCCGCGAGCCGCCAGGTCGCCGAAGGCGGCAACTGGGTCGAGGCGTCGGTGCAGGCCGCCACCGTGCAGAAGCTTGAGGACATCATCCTCACCAAGGCGCGCGATCTGCGTCGTCAGGCGCTGGCTTCCTGACACCCGCTTAGTTTCCTGTGTTTCGCCTCTCACGGATAGGCACCCATGACCGATACCCGTTTCGATCCGTCTGTCGCCGACGGACGCTGGCAGCGTGCCTGGGCCGAGGCCGGCACCTTCACCGCCGATTCCGACAGCCCCAAGCCCAAGAGCTACATCCTCGAGATGTTCCCCTATCCCTCGGGGCGCATCCACATGGGCCATGTCCGCAACTACACGATGGGCGATGTGCTGGCGCGCTACCAGAAGATGCGCGGGTTTGAAGTGCTGCACCCGATGGGGTGGGACGCCTTCGGGATGCCGGCCGAAAATGCCGCGATGGAAAAGGGCGTGCACCCGGGCAGCTGGACGCGCCAGAACATCGTGCAGATGAAGGCGCAATTGCGGCGTATCGGCTTCGCGCTCGACTGGACCCGCGAATTCGCCACCTGCGAGCCCGCATATTATGGCCACGAACAGGCGCTGTTCGTCGATCTCTATGAAGCGGGCCTCGTCTACCGCAAGGAATCGACCGTCAACTGGGACCCGGTCGACATGACGGTGCTCGCCAACGAGCAGGTCATCGACGGCAAGGGCTGGCGCTCGGGCGCCGAGGTCGAGAAGCGCAAATTGAACCAGTGGTTCCTGAAGATTACCGACTTTGCCGAGGATCTGCTGGTGGGCTTGGGCAAGCTCGACGCCTGGCCTGAAAAGGTGCGGCTGATGCAGGAGAACTGGATCGGCAAGTCGTCGGGGCTGGAGTTTTCTTTTGACCTCTCCGACGGCGGCAAGCTGCCCGTCTACACCACGCGCCCCGACACGATCTTCGGCGCGAGCTTCTGTGCCATCGCCGCCGATCACCCGATCGCCCAAGGGCTGGCAGATGATCCGGAAGTCGCCGCCTTCATCGAGGCGTGCAATCGCGGCGGCACCAAGGCGGCGGAAGTCGAGACGGCGGAGAAGCTGGGCTATCTGACGTCGATCACCGCGCGCCACCCCTTCACCGGCGAACCGCTGCCGCTGTTCATCGCCAACTTCGTGCTGATGGAATACGGCACCGGCGCCGTCATGGGCGTGCCGGGCCATGACCAGCGCGACTTCGAATTCGCGACCAAATACGGCCTGCCGATCGCGCGCGTTGTCGCCAGTGATCCGGCCCGCGCCGACGAGCCCTTCCAAGGCGAGGCGGAAGCCGGCGACGGGGTGATCGTCAACTCCGATTTCCTCGACGGGATGAGTGTCGAGGACGCCAAGCAGGCGGTCATCGCCCGCGCCGAGGCTGGTGGCTGGGGCGAGGGGCGCACCGTGTGGCGGTTGCGCGACTGGGGTGTTTCGCGCCAACGCTATTGGGGCACGCCGATCCCCTTCATCCATTGCGATGCTTGCGGCGTGGTGCCGGTGCCCAAGGACCAGCTGCCCGTCACCCTGCCCGAGGATGTCAGCTTCGACATTCCCGGCAATCCCTTGGAGCACCACCCGACGTGGAAGCATGTCGACTGCCCGCAATGCGGCACAGCGGCGCAGCGCGAGACCGATACGCTCGACACCTTTGTCGATAGCTCGTGGTATTTCCTACGCTTCGCCAGCCAGCCCGATGACCGCCCGTTCGACCCCGAAGAGGTCGCCAAGTGGATGCCGGTGCAGCACTATATCGGCGGCATCGAGCACGCGATCCTGCACCTGCTCTACGCCCGCTTCTGGACCCGCGCGCTGGCGCATATCAGGAAGATCACCGTGCAGGAGCCGTTTGCCGCGCTGTTCACCCAAGGCATGGTGACGCACGAGACCTACAGCCGCATTGATGCCGCGCACGGCGTGCCGGTGTTCTTCGGCCCCGAGGAGGTGGACCGCACGTCCGAGGGCGCAACCTTGCTGGCGGACAATGCGCCAATCGACGTCGGCCGCGTCATCAAGATGTCGAAGTCAAAGAAGAACGTCGTCGACCCCGATGCAATCATTGCCCGCCACGGCGCGGATGCGGTGCGCTGGTTCATGCTGTCCGACAGCCCGCCCGAACGCGATCTGCCGTGGTCGGACGCGGGGATCGAGGGTTGTGCCCGCTTTGTGCAGCGCTTGTGGCGATTGTTCGCCGCCAATGACGCGGGCGTCGAGGGGGAGGACAAGGGCCTCCTCCGCAAGACCCACCAGACCATCGCCGCCGTCGCCAGCGACATCGAGGCGCTCGGTTTCAACAAGGCCGTGGCGCGCATTTACGAACTGACCGGCCTGGTCGAAAAGGCCGCGCCCTCGGCCAGCCGCAGCGCCGCGATCCGCGCGCTGGTGCATCTCGCCGCGCCGATGATGCCGCACCTCGCCGAAGAGGCGTGGGCCGGGATGGGTGAAGGCCTGATCGCCGATGCGCCCTGGCCCGAAGTCGATCCGGCGCTGCTGGTCGATGACGAGGTCACCATCGCCATCCAGCACATGGGCAAGCTGCGCGACACCGTCACCGCGCCCAAGGGAGCGGACAAGGACACGCTGGAGGCCCTGGCACTGGCCTCGGCCAACCTGCAACGCTCGCTCGATGGTGCCGCGATCCGCAAGGTCATTGTCGTTCCCGACCGATTGGTGAATATCGTCACCTGATGCGTGTGCTTCTCGCCCTGCTGGCCCTGTTCGCCCTATCCGCCTGCGGCCTTTCGCCGATGTATGCTGGCGGCGGCAGTGCGGCGGTGCCACAGGGGCTGGCGGCGGTTGATGTGCCCGCGATCCCGGGACAGAGCGGCTGGCTGGTCCGCAATGCGCTGACCGACCGGCTCGGCGCCGCCGGCAACACGACGCCCGCCTACCGGCTCGACGTGCGGCTCGACGATTCGCTCGAAGCCTTGGGCGTGCTCAACGATGACACCATCAGCCGCGAACGCCGCATCCTGCGCGCGCGCTATCAGCTGATCGATATTGCGAGCGGCGAAGTCCTGCTCGATGCCGCCGCCGGATCGGACGCGGGGATCGACGTGGTGAGCAGCGAATACGCCACCATCGCAGCCGAGCAGAAGGCGCTCGAAAACCTCGCATTGGAGCTTGCCGAGCAGATGGCGACGCAGGTCTCGCTTGCACTGCGCAACCGCGCAACCGCG
>JBKDUW010000088.1:0-24090 GCA_046339235.1 Erythrobacteraceae bacterium
CTGGTGCCCGCGACGCAGGCCGACATGCGCGGCGGCGTGTTCGAAGTCCGCCCCACGCTCGAAGTGGTTTACGACGAAGCATGAGCGACCATAACGCCTTTGCCCCCAAGCGCGCCGCTGACCGGATCGAGCTCAATCCCAGCGTGGCAGTTGATGGCGGCGGCGCCGGCGCCGCGAAGGACAAGATGCACGAAGCCGCGCGCGCTGCCGGCAAAAGCGACATTCTCGATCATGACGCCGCCGACTATCCGGACGATCCCAAGGCTGGCCCGCATGACCAGCCGCAATCGATGTGCCCGGCGTTCGGTTCGCTGCGGGTGGGCCTCAGAATGCGGCGCACCGCGACCGTGCTCTCGGGCTCGGCCTGCTGCGTTTACGGCCTGACCTTCACCTCGCACTTCTACGGCGCGCGCCGTACGGTTGGCTATGTGCCGTTCAGCTCAGAAACGCTGGTCACCGGCAAGCTGTTCGAGGACATCAAGGAAGCCGTCGAAGGCCTCGCCGATCCCGAACTCTACGATGCGATCATCGTCACCAACCTGTGCGTGCCGACTGCGAGCGGCGTGCCGCTGCGGCTGCTGAAAAAGCAGATCAACGGTGTGCGCATTGTCGGCATCGACGTGCCCGGCTTCGGCATCCCGACCCATGCCGAGGCCAAGGATGTGCTGGCCGGCGCGATGCTCAATTATGCCCGCGAGGAAGCGCAGGCCGGCCCCGTCGCCGCGCCGCGCGAACGCACCGACAAGCCGACTGTCGCTCTTCTGGGCGAAATGTTCCCCGCCGATCCGGTGGTGATCGGGCAGATGCTCAGCCCCCTCGGCCTCGCTGCCGGCCCGGTCGTGCCGACCCGCGAATGGCGCGAACTTTATGCCGCGCTCGATTGTGCGGTCGTAGCGGCGATCCACCCGTTCTACACCGCCAGCATCCGCGAATTCGAAGCCGCTGGCCGTCCGGTCGTCGGCTCGGCGCCGGTCGGTGCGGATGGCACCGCGGCATGGCTGCAATCGCTGGGCGACACGCTCGGCCTGCCGCAAGCATCGGTCGACGGGGTGAAGAATGCGATGATCGCTGCCTGCAAGGGCGCGCTCGAAAAGATGCCGATCAAGGGCCGGATCACGGTTTCGGGCTATGAAGGCTCGGAACTGCTGGTCGCCCGGCTGCTGGTCGAAAGCGGCGCGGATGTGCGCTATGTCGGCTCGGCCTGCCCGCGCACGAAATGGTCGGACCCTGACCGCGAATGGCTCGAAGCGCGCGGTGTGCAGATCCAGTTCCGAGCCAGCCTCGAGCAGGACATCGCCGCGGTGGAGGAATACCGTCCTGATCTCGCCATCGGCACCACGCCGGTTGTGCAATACGCCAAAACGCGCGCGATCCCGTCGCTGTACTTTACCAACCTGATCTCGGCCCGTCCGCTGATGGGTCCGGCGGGCGCTGGCAGCCTTGCCACGGTGATCAACGCCGCGATGGGCAACAAGGCGCGGTTCGATGCGATGCGCGACTTCTTCGAAGGCGTCGGAACCGAACATGCCGCGGGCGTTTGGGAAGAGCTTCCTGTCGACCGGCCCAAATTCCGCAAGAAATATGCGGCGCTCAATGATGCGGCGCGCAAGGCATCGGAGGCGATCGGCTCATGAGTCTCGTTCTCGATCATGATCGGGCCGGCGGCTATTGGGGCGCGACCTACGTCTTCACTGCAGTGAAGGGCTTGCAGGTCATCATCGATGGCCCGGTCGGCTGCGAGAACCTGCCGGTGACCAGCGTGCTGCATTACACCGACGCGCTGCCGCCGCATGAGCTGCCCATCGTCGTCACCGGCCTGGGCGAGGAAGAGCTCGGCAAGACCGGCACCGAAGGCGCGATGAAGCGCGCGTGGAAAGCCCTCGATACCGAACTGCCTGCGGTGGTCGTCACCGGCTCGATCGCCGAGATGATCGGCGGCGGGGTGACGCCCGAAGGCACCAACATCAAGCGCTTCCTGCCGCGCACCATCGACGAGGACCAGTGGCAGTCGGCTGACCGCGCGCTGACCTGGCTGTGGACCGAATTCGGTCCCAAGAAGATGCCCGAAAAGCGCGAGCGCAAGGATGGCGAAAAGCCGCGGGTAAACATCATCGGCCCGGCCTATGGCATGTTCAATATGCCGAGCGATCTGGCCGAGATCCGCCGCTTGGTCGAAGGCATCGGTGCCGAAGTCGGCATGGTCTTCCCTCTGGGCAGCCACCTTGCCGACATCCGCGATCTCGCCACCAGCGAAGCCAATGTCTGCATGTACCGCGAATATGGCCGCAACCTGTGCGAAACGCTCGAGCGGCCCTATTTCCAGGCGCCGATCGGCCTCACCCAGACCACCAAGTTCCTGCGCGCATTGGGCGCGGAGCTGGGCCTCGATCCCGAACCCTTCATCGAGCGCGAGAAGCACACCACGATCAAGCCCTTGTGGGATCTGTGGCGCTCGGTGACGCAGGATTTCTTCGGCACGGCGAGCTTCGGCATCGTCGCCAATGAAACCTATGCGCGCGGCATCCGCCACTTCCTTGAAGACGACATGGGCCTGCCTTGCAACCTGGCGTTCTCGCGCTGCGCCGGGGTCAAGCCGGTGAACGAAGAGGTGCGCGCCGCGATTCATGCCAACCCGCCGCTGGTGATGTTCGGCAGCTATAACGAGCGGATGTATCTCGCTGAAATGAAGGCCGGATACGGCCCCAGCAGCCAGTTCATCCCGGCCAGCTTCCCCGGCGCTGCGATCCGCCGCCACACCGGCACGCCCTTCATGGGCTATTCGGGCGCGACCTATCTGGTGCAGGAAGTGTGCAATGCGCTGTTCGATGCGCTGTTCCACATCCTTCCGCTCGGCACCGAGCTCGACAAGGTCGATCCGACCCCGGCGCGCAGTCTCGCCGAGCTGACCTGGGAAACCGAGGCCAAGGTGCGGCTCGACCAGCTGGTCGAAGCCCAGCCGGTGCTGGTCCGCATTTCCGCTGCCAAGCGTATGCGCGACGCGGCCGAGCGGACCGCACGCCAGCGCGGCGCAGCGATTGTTACCGCAGACTGCCTCCAAGAGGCGCTGCTTGAAAGAGCGGGAGCATGATCATGATGCACCCCCGTTCCAACCCTTTGTCGCTGATGCCGTTGGCATCAGCACAAGCCCATGCCCCCAACAAGGGGGCTCTCCAATCCACGTGGGGGATCACGCGGGGACGCCGACGGGAGCTTTCTGGCTCCCAAACATACCCAACTGAACGGAGAAAACCCGATGAACGAACGTATCGGAACTCACCTGACGCCTGAAGAGGCACAGGAAATCCACAATGGCTTCATGGGGACGTTTGTCCTTTATGTGGTGATCGCTCTGGTCGCCCATGCCTTGATGTGGGCTTACAAGCCCTGGTTCGGCTGATCTGACAGAGGCTTACCGGCTGCCTTGCGGCATCCGGCGACCAGTCTGATCACGATATCCAATCCAAGAAAGGAATTTTCCCATGTGGAGAATCTGGTTCTATTTTGACATCCGCCGCGCACTCGTGGCGCTCCATGTTGGTCTCGCTGTGCTGGCGTTCACCATCCACTTCATCCTGCTCAGCACGGATCGCTACAACTGGCTCGAAAACGCTCCTGGCGTGGTCGCGCCGGCACAGGCCGCTATCGAATCGTCGGAAGCTCCGGCGGCAGGATAGTACCTGGTCGAATGTGAGGGGGCAGGTTCGCCTGCCTGCCTCCTAACACTCTTTCGATCAATTCAAGCATCCGCCGCAATGGCGGGAAGGATGGACCTATGGCGCTCCTTAGTTTCGAGCGGAAATACCGCGTCCGCGGTGGCACATTAATCGGCGGCGACCTCTTCGACTTCTGGGTCGGGCCGTTTTATGTCGGATTCTTCGGAGTGACGACGGCAATCAGTGCGCTGCTAGGCACCGCGCTGATTTTCGCCGCCGCTACGCAGGGTCCGACCCTCAACCCCTGGCTCATCTCCATCAATCCGCCATCGATTGAAACCGGACTGGCCTTTGCTCCGCTCAAAGAGGGCGGATACTGGCAGGTGATTACCGCCTGTGCGGTGGTTGCCTTCTCATCGTGGGTGCTGCGTCAGGCAGAAATCTCGCGCAAGCTCGGCATGTCTTACCACGTGCCGATCGCCTTCAGCGTCGCCGTGTTTGCCTATGTCACGCTCAATGTGATCCGTCCCTTCTGGATGGGCGCGTGGGGAAATGGCTTCCCTTACGGGATCTGGACCCACCTCGAATGGGTTTCCGGCGTGGGCTATGCCTTCGGCAACTTCCACTACAACCCTGTGCACATGATCGCGATCACGTTCTTCTTCACGAACGTTCTCGCGCTCGCCCTGCATGGCGGCCTGGTGCTGTCGGCGGTCAACACCTCCGGCGGAACCGATGTTAAGACGCCCGAATACGAAGACACCTATTTCCGTGACTTCATCGGCTATTCGGTCGGCACGCTCGGCATTCACCGGGTGGGGCTCTTCCTCGCGCTTTCTGCCGCGTTCTGGAGCGCCATCTGCATCGTCATTTCCGGCACTCTGTATGTCGGCAGCTGGATCGAATTCTGGGATTTCTGGAAGAAGATTCCGATCTGGTCGTAAGGAGCACCTGAACCATGGCGACATATCAAAACATCTTCACACAGGTGCAAGTGGAAGGTCCGCCCGAAATGGGCGTCCCGCACCTCGACGGCAGCGAAGGGCGCATTGCCCTGGTTGGCCACAACTACTGGATGGGCAAGCTCGGTCAGGCCCAGATCGGTCCGGTCTATCTCGGCCTACTCGGCACGATCTCGCTGGCCTTCGGCGGCGCGGCGATCATGATCATCGGCCTCAACTTCTGGGCCCAGGCCGGCTGGAGTCCGCAGACCTTCATGCGCGAGTTCTTCTGGCTCTCGCTGAATCCTCCGGGGCCGGAATATGGCTTCAGCCCGTTCGTCCCGCTGGAAAAGGGCGGCTGGTTCATCCTGACCGGCGCGTTCCTTACCATCGCGGTGATGTGCTGGTGGGCGCGCACTTACATGCGGGCCAAGGCGCTGGGCATGGGGATGCACATTCCCTGGGCCTTCGCTTCTGCCATCTGGCTGTTCCTGGTGCTGGGCTTCATCCGCCCGCTGCTGCTCTGGGATTGGTCGCAGGCGGTGCCTTACGGCATCTTCAGCCACCTCGACTGGACCAACAACTTCTCGCTGGTCTACGGCAATCTGTTCTACAATCCGTTCCACGCGCTCTCGATCGTGTTCCTTTACGGTTCGGCGGTCCTGTTCGCGATGCACGGGGCGACCATCCTTGCGCTCGGCCGTTATGGCGGGGAACGCGAGATCGAACAGATCACTGATCGCGGGACGGCCGCCGAACGCGGCGCGCTGTTCTGGCGCTGGGTGATGGGCTTCAATGCCACGTTTGAATCGATCCACCGCTGGGCCTGGTGGTTTGCGGTGCTGACCACGCTGACCGGAGGGATCGGCATTCTGCTCACCGGCACCGTGGTCGATAACTGGTACCTGTGGGCGCAGGAGCACTACTACGCTCCGACCTCGGACAACTACGATCCGAGCGGCGCGATCGGAGCCGCTTCCGGCCAGTAAGTGCGCGGGCCGGGCCTTCGGGTCCGGCTGGCGACCACAGCGACAGCAACACGAAACCCGGCTTGGCCAAAGCGGCCCGGCCGGGTTTTCGTTTGTTGGAAATCGGCCTTAGTCGGAGGGGCGGGGCGCCAATCGCTTGCGCAGATCCATGAGATGCAGCGGCAGCGAGGCGGCGAGCGGTAGCGCAACCATCCACCAATCCGCGCCCACCAGTGCCGCCCTCAGCCCGAGCACGATCAGCGCCGCAGGGCCGAGCAAACCGGCCAGCGCCCCCCAGCTCCATCCGCGGCCCAGCCGCAGCCACAAGGCCTCGATCAGCAAGACGCCAAGAACGAGGTCAGCCGCATGGCCGCTGGCAAAGAAATCGGCCATGCTTCTGCCCCCCTCCGTCGCCGCCGGCTCAGCCGAACGGCGCGTTGAGATCGACCACTGCCCAGTTGAGCGCGCCGGCAAAGCTCACCCATGCGAGATAGGGCAGCAGCAGCGCCGCAGCGCCGCGCGAAAAGCGCCCGCAATAGAGGATCAGCACGAGGATCGAGAGCCACAGCCCGGTCAGCTCGATGAAGGCCCAGTCCGGGCGCTGCATGCGGAAGAAGATCAGGCTCCAGGTGATGTTGAGAAAGCCGTTCAAGGCAAACAGCGCGATCACCCATTCGGCCTTTGCCGCCGTGGGGGCAGCGCGCCACGCGGTGATCCCCGAGATCGTGATCAGTGCATAGATCAGCGTCCAGCCCATCGGGAACACCACATCGGGCGGGTTCCAGCCCGGCTTGGCGAGCGCCTGGTACCACGGGCCAAGATCCGTGATCGTCGCGCCCAGCGCCGCCACGCACAGCGCCATCGCCGTCGCGATGGTCACCGGGATAATCATCATTCTGTTCATACGAACACGGTCTAGCGCGTCGCGGCCCTCAATCCTAGCAGGTGCGCGGTGTCCTTGATGAAGATCTTGATGTGCGCCATCGGTTTGGCGCGCACCAGCTTCTTGTGCATATAGGCCTGCCAGGTCAGTTCCTGCACATCCTTGTCGTCGCACATGGTCACAAAGCGCTCGCGGCGCTTGTCGGACGAATACCAGAAATACTGCATCATCCCGAGCACCCAGAACACGGTGCCGTGTTCCTTCATGAAGCGTTTGCGCGCGGTGCGCAGCTGCTTGGCCTCGCCGGTCTTGAGGAAGGCGCTGGCGGCATCGGCCACCACGCGCCCGCCGACCATGGCGTAATAGATACCCTCGCCCGAAGCAGGCGCCACAATCCCTGCGGCATCGCCGGCGACGATCACATCCGCGCCATTGTCCCAACGCTTCAAGGGCTTCAAGGGGATCGGCGCGCCTTCGCGGCGCACGGTCTGGCAGCGTTCAAGGCCGAGATCGTCGCGCATGGTGGCGATCGCGCCCCTCAGGCTGAAGCCCTTGTTGGCGCTGCCCACCCCGATGCTCGCGGTGTCGCCATGCGGGAACACCCAGGCGTAGAAATCGGGCGAGAGACGGCCCTGATAGTAGACATCGCAGCGCGAGGCATCGAAGTGTTCGGAATCGCGCTCGGGCGATTTGATGATCTCGTGATAGGCGAAGACACAAGGGATGCGTTCCGCGCCGGGCAGGCATTGCTTGGCGACGGCGGATCGTGCGCCATCCGCGCCGATCACCACGCGGGCGCGCACGCTTTCAATCGGGCCCCCGCGGCTGCGGCGGAAGGTGACGATGGGGTGCGCGTTGTCATCCCGCTCGATCTTCTCGAAGGTGGCGGTGAGACGTTCGGCCCCCGAATGCCGCGCACGTTCACGCAGCCATTCGTCGAACTCCTCACGGTCCACCAGTCCGACATAGCCGATCTCGCCCACCGGCATATCGACCGCGCGACCCGAGGGCGCGATCATCCGGGCCGAACGCGCCTTGGCGACCAAGAGGTGCTGCGGAATGTCGAAATCGGCGAGCAGCCGCGGCGGGATCGCGCCGCCGCAAGGCTTGATCCGCCCGCCGCGCTCGATCAGCAGCACCGAATGGCCCGCCAGCGCAAGATCGGTCGCCGCGGTTGCCCCCGAAGGGCCACCGCCGATGATCACCGCGTCATAGATTGTCTGGTTCATGCGTAGACCCCTCCTGGCCCTTGCGGCCGTTTCTGTTGCGCGGTGCTCGCGCGGATTGCCTGTGCACCAGTTGCCTTGATCGCCAGCAGCGCGGCGAGCACGAAGGCGCCCGCCTCGACAGCGAAGACCAGCTGGAACGCCGCGCCGTCATCGCCCAGCATCGCCCTCGCCGCATCGAGCCCGACCGCGCCGAGCAATCCGCCCAGCCCGAAGGCGATCGCCTGGCTGGCGCCCCACACGCCCATGCGAACGCCCTCGCGGGTGTTCTCGCCAGCGCCGGCCAGCCCCATCATCGATCCGATCGCGGCGACCGCGAAGACGCCGTTGCCGAAGCCCAGCACAAACAGATTGAGGCCGAGCGGCCAAGGCGGCCCGCTCACCGCCGCGAGCCCCAGCGCGCCGAGCCCGAGCGCGGAGGCGAGGCATCCGCCCACCACCCATGGCCGCAGCCCATCGGCGCGCTTGGCGGAAAAGGCGCTGCCGCCGATCCCTGCGATAATCATGCCGATCAGAATCCCGCCTTGATGGAACTGCCCGACCGTCTTGGTCGAATCCCCCGGAGCCATGTCGAAGATAAGCCCGGCAAAGGGTTCGAGGATCAGATCCTGCATCGAGAAAGCGATCATCGAGACGAAGATGAAGATCGTGAAGCGCCGCGCCGCCGCCTCGTGCCAGATCTCGGCCAGCGCGGCGGGGAAATCGGGTGCGGGGGCATCGCTATGCTCGTCGCGGAAATGGCCCGCTTGGCGTTCCAGCCGGAAGGTCGCGAGCACCGTCACCAGCACCGTCACCAGCGCAAGACCGACGGCGACTTCGAGCACGCGCTCGGGCGAATAGGGCTTAATCAGAATGCCCACGGTGATCGCCGAAGCGACGATCCCGCCGACCATCATGATCCATGTCAGCGCCGCTGCCGCCGCGCGCCGACGCGGGGCGACCCCGCTCGCGAGCAGCGCCAGCGCCGAGGTGCCGCCTGCCCCCACGCCTGCGCCAATCAGCGCATAGGCGAGGATCGCCAGCGCGAAAGCCAGCCCGAAGGAACTGCCCATCATCAAGGTCGCCTGCGTCGCCAGCAGCGCGCCGGTCGCCAGCACCGCCAGCCCGCCGATAATCCACGGTGTCCGCGCACGGCCCTTGTCCGACCCGTGGCCAAACAGCGGCCGGCCGAGCTGCACCGCATAATGCCAGGCCACCAGCCCCGCCGGGATCGCTGCGGCAAGCTGGAACTCCACCACCATCAGCCGGTTGAGCACCGCCGTGGTGAGCATCACCAGCGCCCCGATCGAGGCCTGCACCAATCCGATGCGGACAATTGCCAGCCAGCCGAAGCCGCTGCTGGCCGCCTGCGTCTCGGGTTGGGCCAGCGCGCCACGCATCAGATATAGCCTCCAAGGCCGAGCGCCGCTCCCAGCATCCCCAGCACATAGAGCGTCACGCCGACGCCGTTATACCACGGCGCATATTTCGCCGGGTCGCGGATCAGCTTGGGCATGGCAGCAATCTGCGCCGCCAAAACCCCGGTGACGATCAGGGCCGAGAGCGCAAAGCCCCACAGCGCCAGCAAGGCGATCACCACGATCTGCGCCGAGGCCATGGTGATGCAGGCGAAGCGCGCAGCGTGCTCGACCCCCATCACCACCGGAAGCGAGGTCAGCCCGGTCTGGCGGTCACCTTCGACCGCCTTGAAATCATTGAGCACCATGATCCCGTGCGCGCCCAGCGAATACATGAACAGTACGATGATCACCTCGACCGCCGGCATCGCGCCGAGCATCACGGTGGCACCGGTGAACCAGCTCAGTCCCTCATAGGTCAGCCCGCAGACCAGCGGGCCGATCCAGCCATTGGCCTTGAAGCGCAGCGGCGGGGCGGAATAGGCCCAGGCAAACCCGAGGCCGACCAGTCCGGCCACGAACACCAGCGGGCCGAGCAGCCACGCGATGCTGGCCGAAATCAGGCTGGCGATAATCGCGATATAAAGCCCCCAGCGGCCCGGGATGCGGCCCGAGGGGATCGGGCGGTGCGGTTCGTTGATCGCATCGACATGGCGATCGAACCAGTCGTTGACCGCTTGGGATGTGCCGCAAACCAGCGGTCCGGCGAGCAAAATGCCGCCCGCCACGAACCACCAGCGCCCCTCCAGCCCCGCGCCGGACGAGACCGCGCCGCACATGAAAGCCCACATCGGCGGGAACCATGTGATCGGCTTCAACAGCTCGAGCACATCCTTGGGGCTCGGGCGCAACTTCGGTGGCGCAGCCGGAACGGGCGCGGGCCGAGTCGAAGGCACCGAGTTTTCCATGGCAAGAGGCTATGCCTGACAGGCGCGAGCGTCAAATTGTTTTGACACAACAAATCAGGCATCGGGCATTTCGGGGCGGATTCTTGGCGATTGATGGATTGAAGGTGTCCAATCTGGACTGTGTCCAATTGCCCCGCTGTAGGCGTTCGGGTCGACCGGCACCAACGCTGCGGCATCCCGCGCAGTGCCAGCCGGAATGCAGGGGCTTGCGCGGTCATTGTGCAGTTGTTGCGGGGTCTTTGCAGGTGTTGACGGGGGTTATCCGCGCTTTGCAAAGGGCCGGGCGAAATGGTGGAATTCGCCTACCTTACCTGCGGCTTAATCATTGTCGCCAGCGAGGTTGCCGAGGCCGTAACGGTGCAGCTTGGAATAGAGGCTCTGGCGCGAAAGCCCGAGGATTTCAGCCGCCGACGCGCGGTTGTCCGAGGTGTAGGACAGTGCCGCCTCGATGCACAAACGTTCAATCAAATCAGTACTTTCGCGCACGATGTCCTTGAGGCTCATGCGCCCCACCAGCTCGGTCAGCTGCTCGACCGAACGCGGCAGATCCTGCGAGCCCGGTGGCAGATCGCGCAAGCGGCGTCCGATCGGGCGGATCACGAAGGCATAATGCGGGTCTTCCCCGGAGGTGCGAACGGCGGACAATTCAACAGGTTCGCCCTCGACATCATGGCCGACCCTGAGCACCGTGCTGACATTGCGCGCCGAGCCGTGCTGATCGATCTGGCCCTCGATGAGATCGAGGTCGATCCCTGGGCGGCCGATGGTTTCGGCCAGCGGGCGGCCGCGCAACTGATCGACGCTGGCGGCCTGCACCAGCTCGACAAAGGCGGCATTGGCGGTGACGATTTCGAGATTGGCGTCGGCCACCACGAAGGCATCGGGCATCTGCTCGACCAGTTCGAGCAGCGGCGACGGGACCGCCGTGCCCCGCTCGCTCTCCGGCACCAGCCGCACGAGCAGGAATTGACCCCGATCCTGCGTAAAACCGGTAATTGAAACAAGTACTTCGCGCGCACCGCGGGTGAGCCGGATCATCGCCGGACTGACCGTATCGGACACCAGCGCCGCGCCGACCAGACCCTGCAACACCTCGTGCGAAGCCTTGTCGAGCACGCTCGGCAGCTTCTTGCCCGGCAGACTGGCAGCGCGCGCGCCGACGAGCGTGTGCGCGGCCGGATTGGCCTCGCGGATGCGCAAGGTCGCCGCCTCGATGATCAGCACCGCCTCGGTCGAACGCTCGAACAGCATGCGGTAACGCGCCTCGAGCTGGCGCATCCGCAGGTAGTCGCGCTCGAGCGATTGCTGCACTTGCAGCAGGCGCTGCTGAAGCTTGCCCGACTCGCGCAGATCGCGCCCGAAGGCGATGCGGTGCGCCCCGCCATTGACGCTCAGCACGGCATAGCGGATCGGCACTTCGCCATCGCGCGAGGCATGGTTGACCTGGCGCCAGTGCTGCACCTCGCCGCGCCGTGCGGCGGCCAGCATCTCCATGATTTTCGAGCGACTTTCGTCCGTCACCGTCTCGATCCAGTTGCTCCCGATCCAGCCCGCGAAGGCCGGGAATTCCTTGGGATCGAAAGCGGCATCAAGGATCGTGCCGGTATCATCGAGCACGAGGCTGACATCACCCGCCATCATCGCCAGCTTCATCGCCGCATCCGCATCCAGCGACTGGAACAACTCAGCCGCCCTTTCACAGGGATGCTTGCCGTCAATGCTGTGTTTGCGGGTGAGCATGTCCGGGCGAACCTAGCGCAGATTCTGGGAGTTGATGGCGTAGACCTTCATCAGCGATTCGGCGGTTTCGAGGGCCGCAAGCGCATCCACGCCCGTGCCATCTGCGCCGATCGTTTCGACCAGTCCGGGGTTTTCGTTGATCATGCGTCCGCCGACTAACACGGTGATTCTGGGGTTGGCGGATGCATTGCGCATCGCTCTAATGAGGTCAGTGACAGCGCCGCTAGGCCAATCGCGGGCGAGCGTCAATCCGACCATATCGAAGGGCCGCTGCCCCAGCCGGTCGAGCAGATCGCGCCGGTCGGGCCTGACGAGTGCCTCGCTCTGCCAGCCGGCGCGCGAGAACACTTCTTCGATCATCAGCGTGCCAAAATTGTGCTGATCGCCGGGCATCGGCGAGAACAAGGCCGAGCGCGGCACCTTGAGCGAAGGCAGGTCTGCAGGCGAGCGCGCGGCGATTTCGCGCATCACTTCCTGCAGGCGCCACAGGCCCATGGTGACGTCGAGAAAATCGCATTCGTCGCGGTCCCACATCTCGCCCAGCATCCGCGCGGCAGGGGCGAGGAGATCGAGGCAGATGGTCTCGACGCTGCTGCCTTCGGCGATCAAGGCATCGACTTCCTCGAGCAGGCCTGCCGCCTCGAGCCGCAGCGGGAGCATAGCGAAGGCCGAGGCATCCTCGGGGGCGATCGGATGGCTGCGTTTGGGCTTGTTGCTCGAGGCGCCCGAGGCATGGGCCATCAGCAGGCGGGGGATAATCTCACTCTCGATCATGGCGTTGACCGAGTCGTTAGGCCCTTCGCGATTGCCCGAGGCTTTCTTGCGGACCCGTTCGAGCGGTGCGGTAATCACCCCCCTCAGGACCGCCGAACCGGCACCGAACATGCTTGAAGCCTTGAAATCTCCCATTCGCCGGACCCTCCCAGGTCATGCGGACAACCTTCCGCAGGAGGTAGTGAACGCACCCAAGCAGCACGCCCTTGGCCATGATCCCGAAAGCCAGCGAATCTTTCCTACGCTTTTTTGCGGGAGCGCGCAAACGCCGTTACTCACGCGGGGAAATTCGTCAACAGCGCTTAACGTCCAATCAGGTTGACACTTATATTGGAACAGGCGTAACCTTCGAGTCTGAGAGGGAAGGCTAACGCATCAAATGACTCGGAAGGATCAGTCATCCCCGGTCGAACCTGGAACCACGGTGAAGGGGGCGAGCCACGCAGGAGGGAAGAGCCGAGCGCTCTACACCGCCGAGGAGCGGGTGCGACGCGACGAGTCGGTCTGGACGATCGTTCAGGGAGTGCTCGCCCCGCTGCAGTTTCTGGTGTTTCTCGTCAGCCTTGGCCTGGTGTTGCGCACGCTGACAACCGGCGAAGGCGCATTTGCCGCCGATGTCTCGGTCGTGATCAAGACGCTGGTGCTCTACACCATCATGATCACCGGCTCGATCTGGGAGAAAGTGGTGTTCGGCAAGTGGCTGTTCGCCGAGAGCTTCTTCTGGGAAGACGTGTTCTCGATGCTCGTGCTGGCGCTGCACACGCTTTATCTGGTGCTGCTGTTTGGCGGATACGGGACGCTTGAACAGCGGCTGCTGGTCGCGCTCGCCGGTTATGGCGCCTACGTTATCAATGCCGGCCAGTTCATCTGGAAGCTGCGCATGGCCCGCCTCGAAGGCGCGCATTCCCGCACGGCGGTGACGGCATGAGCGCGCTCGACATCCTCGATGGCTGCGCGGCCGAGATCGCCCGCGACGACTATAGCCCCGCGGCTTCCCCGACCCGCCCGGTGCTGCGTGAACGCGGCCAGCGTGAAGTGTTCTGCGGCCTCACCGGCATCATCTGGCTGCACCGCAAGATGCAGGACGCCTTCTTCCTCGTGGTCGGCTCGCGCACTTGCGCGCACCTGCTGCAATCGGCAGCCGGCGTGATGATCTTTGCTGAGCCGCGGTTTGCGACCGCGATCATGGAAGAGCGCGATCTGGCCGGCATGGTCGATGCGCAGGACGAGCTTGACCGGGTGGTGAACCGCCTACTCGAACGCCGCCCCGATATCCGCACGCTGTTCCTGGTGGGCTCGTGCCCGTCCGAAGTGATCAAGCTCGATCTTGCCAAGGCTGCCCAGCGCCTCGGCGCGATGCACATGCCGCGGGTGCGCATTCTCAACTATTCGGGCAGCGGAATCGAGACGACCTTCACGCAAGGCGAGGACGCCTGCCTTTCCGCGCTGGTTCCGGTGATGCCCGCGCTGGCTGCCGATGCGGCGAAGGAACTGCTGATCGTCGGCAGCCTTCCCGATATCGTCGAAGACCAATTCCTGCGGCTGTTCGCCGAAATGGGCATCGCCAAGGTCGGCTGTCTGCCCGCTCGCAACGCCCGCGATTTGCCGAGCGTTGGCCCGGGCACCCGCTACCTGCTGGCCCAGCCCTTCCTTGGCGAAACCGCGATGGCGCTCGAAGGCCGCGGCGCCCAGCGGATCGACGCGCTGTTCCCGTTCGGCGTGGATGGCACAACCGACTGGCTGCGCGCTGCGGCAAGCGAATTCGGGATTGATCCCGCGCTAGCCGAACAGGTCATCGCACCAGGCCGCGCCCGCGCTGCGCGCGCGCTCGCCAATCTGCGCCCGCAGCTTGAAGGCAAGCGCATCACCTTCCTGCCCGATTCGCAGCTCGAAGTGCCGCTTGCGCGCTTCCTGCAGGACGAATTGGGGATGGAGCTGGTCGAAGTCGGCACGCCTTATCTGCACCGCGCCCACCTTGCCCGCGAGCTTGATCGGTTTGGCCCGAATGTGCGCCTGAGCGAAGGCCAGCATGTCGAGCGCCAGCTGGACCGCGTCCGCGCCGACCGGCCCGACATCACGGTTTGCGGACTTGGACTTGCCAACCCGCTCGAAAGCGAAGGGCTCACCACCAAGTGGGCAATCGAACTCGTCTTCTCGCCGATCCACGGTTTTGACCAAGCCGCCGATCTCGCCGAACTCTTTGCCCGGCCGCTGCGGCGCCGAGACTTGCTGGAGGTCTAGGCGATGCAGCTGGCTGTCTGGACGTATGAAGGCCCGCCCCACGTGGGGGCGATGCGGGTGGCAACCGCGATGGAGAAACTCCATTACGTGCTGCACGCGCCGCAAGGCGATACCTACGCCGACTTGCTGTTCACGATGATCGAACGGCGCGGCAAGCGTCCTCCGGTCACTTACACCACCTTCGAAGCCCGCGATCTGGGCAAGGATACCGCGCAGATCTTCCAGGACGCCGCGCGCGAAGCGGTGACCCGCTTCAATCCGCAGGCGATCATCGTCGGTGCTTCGTGCACGGCCGAACTGATCCAGGACGATCCGGCAGGGTTGTCCGAAGCGATGGGTCTGCCCTGCCCGGTCATCCCGCTCGAACTGCCCAGCTACCAGCGCAAGGAAAACTGGGGCGCTTCGGAAACCTTCTACCAGATCGTTCGCACCCTTGCCGACAAGTCGGTGGTGCGCGAGCCCAGAGAAGGCCGCCCGGCGCGCGCCAATATTCTAGGCCCGACGGCATTGGGCTTCCGCCACCGCGATGATCTCGTGGAAATTCGCAAGATTCTCGACCAGCTGGGGGTCGAGATCAACCTCGTCGCCCCGCTGGGTGCAACGCCGGAGGACATTACCCGGATCGGCCATGCCGATTTCAACATCGTCCTCTACCCCGAAATCGCAGATGAGGCCGCCCGCTGGCTCGAAAAGACTTTCGATCAGCCAGCCGTGCGGACCGTCCCTATCGGCGTGGGAGCAACCCGCTCCTTCATTGCCGACGTCGCCGAGCTGGCAGGTGCAGATCCCACGCCTGCCCTCGGCGACACCTCTTCCAGGCTCCCGTGGTGGAGCCGCTCGGTCGATTCGACCTACCTGACTTCGAAGCGCGTGTTCATCTTCGGCGATGCGACCCATGCGGTTGCCGCTGCCCGGATCGCGCGCGAGGAGCTGGGTTTCGAGGTTTGCGGGCTTGGTTGCTATGCCCGCGAATTTGCCCGCGAAGTCCGTGCCGAGGCCGCGCGCTGCGGGATCGAGGCGCTGATCACTGACGATCATCTGGCGGTGGAAGATGCCATCGCTGCTGCCGCGCCCGAACTGGTGCTCGGCACGCAGATGGAGCGCCATATCGCCAAGCGGCTCGGCATCCCCTGCGCGGTGATTTCCGCGCCGGTGCATGTGCAGGATTTTCCCGCGCGCCATTCGCCGCAGATGGGCTTCGAAGGCGCCAACGTGATCTTCGACACCTGGGTCCACCCGCTGGTGATGGGACTGGAAGAGCACCTGCTCACCATGTTCCGCGAGGATTTCGAATTCTCCGACGAGGCCGGCGCATCGCACCACGCGGCGCACAGCCCGCGCAAGGCGGCGCCGGTCGACGTCGCGCCTGCCCCGCGCGAGCTGGAAGTGGTTGGCGCTGCGCAAGCCGCTCCGGCGACCGACGAAACAGCGAACGAAGCCGAACCCGTGCAGACGCTCTGGACCGCCGAGGCCGAGCGCGAGCTCAAGAAAATCCCGTTCTTCGTCCGCGGCAAAGCCCGCCGCAATACCGAAGCCTATGCGACCGCCGAGGGGCTTGCACAGATCAGTCTGGAAACACTCTACGACGCGAAGGCGCATTATGCACGGTAACGTAGCCTCGCCCGCATCAGTCGACCCGCGCGCGCCAGTGCGGGTGGTCATTGTCACACTCGACAATCACCTGAAGGGCGCGGTTGACCGGGCAGAGACCGCACTCGCGGCCGAAGGCATCGATCTCAGCCTTTATGCGGCATCCGAATGGGGCAGCCACGCGGATGAACTCGACAAGGTCAAGGCCGCTATCGCCGAAGCCGACATCGTGATCGCGACGATGCTGTTCCTCGACGATCACATCCGCATGGTTCTGCCTGCGCTCGAAGCGCGGCGCGAGGCCTGCGATGCGATGGTTTGCCTGATGTCGGCGGGCGAGGTCGTGCGCCTGACCAAGATGGGCGCTTACCGGATGGACGCGCCGGCCAAGGGTCCGCTTGCGCTGCTCAAGAAGCTGCGCGGCAACGCCGGGAAAGGCGGCAAGCCCAATTCGGGTGCGGGGCAGATGAAAATGCTGCGCCGCTTACCCAAGCTGCTGAAGTTCATCCCTGGCACGGCGCAGGATGTGCGCGCCTATTTCCTCACCCTGCAATACTGGCTGGCCGGTTCCGACGAGAACGTGGTGGCGATGGTGCGCGCCCTGATCGACCGCTATGCTGCGGGCGACCGGATGTATCGCCGCGGCATCACCAAGGCCGATGCGCCGGTCGAATATCCCGAAACCGGGGTCTATCATCCGCGCACCCAGCAACGCATTTCCGAAAGCCTGCGGCTGCTACCGCGGGAAGAGGGCCGCCAGGGCACGGTCGGGCTGATCCTGCTGCGTTCCTATCTGCTGGGCCGCGACTGCGCGCATTATGACGGCGCGATTGCGGCCTTCGAAGCCGCCGGGCTCAAGGTGGTGCCGGTGTTCGCCAGCGGGCTTGATGCACGCCCGGCAATCGAAGCCTTCTTTATCGACCGTGATGGCAAGCCCACCGTGGATGCCATCGTCAACCTCACCGGCTTTTCGCTGGTCGGCGGTCCGGCCTATAGCGATGCCCAGGCCGCGCGCGAGATTCTGGGCCAGCTCGACCTGCCCTACCTTGCCGCCCACGCGATCGAGTTCCAGACGATCGAGGAATGGGCGCTGCGTCCGCAGGGGCTGCTGCCGCTTGAATCCACCATGATGGTCGCCATGCCCGAGCTCGATGGCTCGACTGTCCCGAGCGTGTTCGGCGGACGGGCCGGTAGCTCGGCCGAAGGCTGCCATGGCTGTGATCGCAAGTGCGGCCGCCCGGCTTCGCACAACGCCCGCCCGATGCAGGCTTGCCCGGAACGCGCCGAAGCGCTGGCCGCCCGCACCGTCAAACTGATCCAGCTTCGCCGCAGCGAACGCGCCAGCCGCAAGCTCGCCATCGTGGTGTTCAACTTCCCGCCCAATGCCGGGGCGACCGGCACCGCAGCCTTCATGGCGGTGCATGAATCGCTCTATGCGACCCTGCAACGGCTCGCGCGCGAAGGTTACGCCGTCGATGTTCCCGAAAGCCTTGATGCGATGCGCGACGCGCTGCTCAAGGGCAATTCGGATCGCTACGGCACCGATGCCAACATCGCCATGCGCATTCCGGCCGATGATCACGTCCGGCGCGAGAAGCACCTCGCCGAGATCGAAGCCGCCTGGGGCCCCGCCCCTGGCAAGCAGCTGACCGATGGCGGTCACATCCTCGTCCAGGGCGCGCAATTCGGCAATGTGTTTGTCGGCGTGCAGCCCACCTTCGGTTACGAAGGCGATCCGATGCGGTTGCTGTTCGAAGGCACCTTCTCGCCGACCCACGCCTTCAGTGCCTTCTACCGCTGGATCCGCGAAGATTTCGGCGCGCATGCGATCCTCCATTTCGGCACCCATGGCGCGCTGGAATTCATGCCGGGCAAGCAGGCGGGGATGTCGGGCAAGTGCTGGCCTGACCGGCTGATCGGCGACACGCCCAATTTCTACCTCTACGCCGCCAACAACCCCTCCGAAGGGATGCTGGCCAAGCGCCGCTCGGGCGCGACGCTGGTGAGCTATCTCACCCCGCCGCTGGCACAGGCCGGGCTCTACAAGGGCCTTGCTGAACTGAAGGCGAGCGTCGAGCGCTGGCGCGGCACCATCGACGATGCCGATCACGCCGCCGAGCGCGGAGACCTGGCGCTGCTGATCGCCGACCAGTGCGAAGCGCTCGACATCACCTACGCCGACATCGGCGAGCTGCCTGCGCGGCTCTACGAGATGGAAGCGGCGCTGATCCCGCACGGCCTCCACGTGCTCGGCCGGAACCCGGAAGGGATCGAGCGCGAGGACATGCTCGACGCGATGATGGAAGCGGCCGCTGCCGGCAACACCCCGGGTGACCGCGCGGTGCTGGGCGCCAAGCTCGATTCGAGCGATGAAATGGGCTCGCTGATCCACGCGCTCGATGGCGGCTATGTCCAGCCCGCGCCGGGCGGCGATGTGGTGGTAAACCCCGATGTACTGCCCACGGGGCGCAACATTCATGGGTTCGATCCCTTCCTGATGCCGTCGGCCTATGCCTGCCGGCTGGGCAGCGAGCAGGCCGAACAGCTGATCGCGCGCCACGTGAACGGCGGCGAACCCTTCCCCGAAAGCATCGCGATGGTGCTGTGGGGCACCGACAACATGAAATCCGAAGGCGTCCAGATCGCGCAGGCAATGACGCTGATGGGCGCCCGCCCCCGGCGCGATTCCTATGGCCGGCTGTGCGGAGCGGAGCTGATCCCGCTGGCCGAACTCGGCCGCCCGCGGATCGACGTGGTGATGACACTTTCGGGCATCTTCCGCGATCTCCTGCCGATGCAGACCCGGATGCTCGCCGAAGCGGCCCTGATCGCCAGCCAGGCCGACGACGAAACCGTCGAGGCCAACTTCGTCCGCAAGCACACGCTTGAGCATCAGGCCCGGCACGGCTGCGCCTTCGAAACCGCTGCGCTACGCGTCTTCTCCAATGCCGAAGGTGCTTACGGCGCCAACGTCAACCAGATGATCGAAGGCGGCGTGTGGGCCGATCCCGATGAACTCGCCAATGCGTTCGAGATCAACAAGGGCTTTGCTTACGGCGTTTCGGGCAAGCCGGTGCAGCAGCGCGAACTGCTCCAGAGCGCGCTCGGCACAGTCGATTTCACCTACCAGAACCTCGAAAGCGTCGAACTCGGCATCAATGATGTTGACCAGTATGTCGACGGATTGGGCGGGGTCACCCGCTCGGTCAGCCGCGCCAAGGGCACCGACACCCCGGTCTATATCCTCGATGCCACCCGCGGCAGCACCAAGGTGCGCACGCTGGGCGAGCAGATCGACCTCGAAACCCGCACCCGCACGCTGAACCCCAAGTGGTTCGAAGGCCTGCTCGAACATGGCTACGAAGGCGTTCGCCAGATCGAGGGCCATGTCACCAGCACGCTGGGCTGGTCGGCCACGACCGGGCAGGTCGCGCCGTGGGTCTACCAGAAGATTTCCGAGACCTTCGTGCTCGACGAAACAATGCGCCGGCGCCTGTCGGACCTGAACCCCAAGGCCTCGGCGCGGGTGGCGAGCCGCCTGCTCGAAGCCTGCGACCGCCACCTGTGGGAGCCAGACGAAGCCACGCTCGCCGCTCTGCGCGAAGCCAATGACGAACTCGAGGACCGCCTTGAAGGCGTGTTTGCGGGCGAATGATAACGAGGGATCGTAACCAATGAACCTGCACTCACCCCAATCAAGCTTCAGTCCGCCCGATGGCGACGGATCGGTCCAGGTCCAGTTGGACCCGTCCGACAAGATCAAGGGCGCGAAGGTTTTCGCGGTTTACGGCAAGGGCGGGATCGGCAAGTCGACCACCTCCTCGAACCTGTCGGCGGCCTTCTCCAAGCTCGGCCACCGGGTCCTGCAGATCGGCTGCGACCCCAAGCATGACAGCACCTTCACGCTCACCAAGAAGCTGATGCCGACGGTGATCGACGTGCTCGAGACGGTCGAATTCCATTCCGAGGAACTGCGGCCCGAAGACTACATGTTCGAAGGCTATAACGGGGTGATGTGCGTCGAGGCTGGCGGGCCTCCGGCCGGCACAGGTTGCGGCGGTTATGTCGTCGGTCAGACGGTCAAGCTGCTGAAACAGCACCACCTGCTCGAAGAAACCGATGTCGTGATCTTCGACGTGTTGGGCGATGTGGTGTGCGGCGGGTTTGCCGCCCCGCTGCAGCACGCCGAGCGCGCGCTGGTGGTGGCCGCGAACGACTTCGACAGCATCTTCGCCATGAACCGCATCGTCGCGGCGATTTCGGCCAAGTCGAAGAACTACGACGTGCGCCTCGCCGGCGTCGTCGCCAACCGCAGCAAGGACACCGACGAGATCGACCGGTTCTGCGAGAAGGTCGGCATGCCGCGCCTCGCGCACTTCCGCGATGTTGATGCGATCCGCCGCTCGCGCCTCAAGAAGTGCACCTTGTTCGAAATGGGCGATGATCCCGAAGTGATCGCGGCGCAGGATGAATATCTGCGGCTCGCGGCAATGCTGTGGGCGGGCGTCGATCCGTCGACCGCGCAGCCGATGAAGGACCGCGACATCTTCGACTTCCTGGGGTTCGAGTGATGGCGACGCGGCTTCCCAATGATTACGACACCCGCCGCGAGGCGCTGGCGACCTATTTCGACAGCACTGCGCGTCAGGCGTGGATCGATCTCACCTCCGACGCCAAGGTCAGCGGCATCCGCGCCACGGTGCGCGCCGGGCGCGATGCGATGCGCAGCACCCTGCTTGACTGGCTGCCGACCGATCTGCGCCGCACGACCTTGCTCGATGCGGGCTGCGGCACCGGGGCCTTGGCGGTTGCGGCGGCGTGCCGCGGCGCCGATGTCACCGGGATCGATGTTGCCGCCGGGCTGGTCGAAGTCGCGCGCGATCGCACGCCTTCGTTCATCGGCCACGGGCGCATCCACTGGCGCAGCGGCGATATGCGCGACCCTGCGCTGGGCCCCTTTGCCCATGTGGTGGCGCTGGATACGCTGATCCATTACCAGCCCGAAGATCTGGTCGATGCGCTTGGCCAGCTGGCGCAGCGCACCACCCATTCGATCCTGTTTACCTTCGCGCCGCGCACGCGGCTGCTGACGGCGATGCAGGAAGTCGGCAAGTATTTCCCCAAAAACGACCGCTCGCCCGCGATCGTGCCGGTCGCCGAAGATGACGTGCGCGAGCGCCTCTCGCGCCTGCCCGGCTGGAGCATCGGCCGCACGGAGCGGATTTCGAGCGGGTTCTACAAATCCCACGCACTCGAACTGGTGCGCCACGGATGAAGCGCCCGGTCCGCCCTGCTGCACCGCACTGGACGGAGGTCGTATTCCGCCTCCTGCCGTTCGCGGATGCGGCCAGTGCGGACCTGCCGCTGTCGCGATTGCTGCGCCTGGCACTGTTCCAGGTGAGCGTGGGCATGGCCACGGTGCTGCTCAACGGCACGCTCAACCGCGTGATGGTGGTCGAGCTGGGTACGCCGACCTGGCTGGTCGCGTTGCTGATTGCCGTGCCGCTGCTGGTCGCCCCGTTCCGCGCGCTGATCGGGCACAAGTCCGACACCCACCGATCGGTGCTGGGCTGGCGGCGGGTGCCCTATATCTGGTTCGGGACGCTGATGCAGTTCGGCGGTCTTGCGATCATGCCCTTCGCGCTGCTGCTGCTGGGCAAGGCTGACCGGTTCGAGATCGGCCTTTTTGCTGCCACCGCCGCCTTCCTGCTGACCGGCACCGGTTTCCATGTCACCCAGACCGCCGGCCTCGCACTCGCCACCGATCTTGCGCCCGAGGACAAGCGCCCGCGTGCGGTGGCGCTGCTTTATGTGATGCTGCTGGTCGGCATGATGTTCGCCGCCTTTGTGATCGGCGGCGTGCTGATCGATTATAGCGCAACCAAGCTGGTGCAGGTGATCCAGGGCTGCGCGGTGCTGACGATCATCCTCAATGTGATCGCGCTGTGGAAGCAGGAAGCGCGCAACCCTGTCGTCACCGCGCCGGCGCGCGAAACGCCCGATTTCTCCGCCTTGTGGCGGGCCTTCGTGCGCGACGGGCGCAATGCCCGCCTGCTGGTCGCGATCGGCATCGGGGCGATGGGCTTTGCGATGCAGGACGCGCTGCTGGAACCCTATGGCGGCGAGATCCTCGGCCTGTCGGTCGGGGCGACGACCGGGCTGACGGGCGCCTGGGCGCTGGGCTCGCTGATCGGCTTCATGATCTCGGGGCGCTTGCTGGCGCGCGGCTTGGACCAGCTGCGGCTGGCGGGTGCGGGCCTCGTGATCGGGATCAACGCCTTCCTGCTCGTGCTGTTCGCCGGGCCGTTTGCCGCGCCGGCGATGCTCTATTGCGGCGCGCTGGGCATCGGGCTCGGGCTCGGGTTGTTTTCGGTCGGCACGCTGATGGAGGCGATGTCGATCGCCAAGAGCGAGACCGCAGGCCTGGCGCTGGGCGCCTGGGGCGCGGTGCAGGCGACCTGCGCGGGCGCGGGCATCGCGATCGGCGGCCTGCTGCGCGATCTGATCGCCGCGCTGGTGCAGAACGGCGATGCGCCGGTCAGCGTCGCCACCCGCGCGAGCGGCTATGCCACTGTCTACACCCTCGAGATTGGCCTGCTTCTGGCCGGGCTCGCCGCGTTGGGGCCGCTTGTCGGCCAACGGCGCAACCATGCTCCCGATGGCGCCGACCCGCAGGGCCAGCCCTTCGGTCTGCGGGAGTTTCCGACATGATGCCCAGTGCCTGCCCGTCCAAATTCCTGTCCGGCTTCGCCTCAGCCGACCCAATTCATGAGAGGAACGTGAAATGAACCACGCCTATATTGTCGGCACCTTCGATGTTGCCGAACTCGCTTTCCTGCTGTTCTTCGGCTTCTTCATCGCGCTGGTGTTCTACCTCAACAAGGAAAGCCGCCGCGAAGGCTACCCGCTCGAAGACGAGGAAACCGGCAAGATCCACCCCGGCAGCCTGTTCGATGGCGACAAGAAGAGCTTCCAGCTGCCCCACGGCCGCGGCACCTATGTGCCCGAGGACGTCGCCCGCGACGATATCAACGTGCCGGCCGTGCGGGCCTTCCGTGGTGCGGGAGCACCTTTCGTGCCGACCGGCAATCCGATGAAGGATGGCATGGGCCCGGCCGCCTGGGCCAACCGCTCGAAATATCCCGATCTCACCTTCGACGGCCGCCCGCGCATCGTTCCGATCGCGCAGAGCCACGAGCTCATCGTCTCGCCCAATGATCCGGAGCTGATCGGCTGGCCGGTGATGGCAGCGGACAAGCAGATCGTCGGTAAGGTCAGCGACATCTGGGTCGATCAGGCCGAGCACATCATCCGCTATCTCGAAGTCGAGACCGCCACCGGCAAGAAGGTGCTCGCACCGATGATGGTGGCTGCGGTGCAGACCAAGGGCTTCTTCGACGACAAGCCTGAGCTGGTCGAGATCGACGCAATCACCGCGGCCCAGTTCGAGGATGTCCCGGCGCTCGAAACCGCAGGGATCATTACCCGCTACGAGGAAGACCGCGTGCAGGCCTACTTCGGCGGCGGTTACATGTATGCAACGCCTGAAAGGTCGGAAGCATGGATCTGACAAGCGCCGACACCCGGACAGCGACGGCAACGCCGCTGTCCGCGGGTATAGATCACGCCGAGCTGGAAAACGACGGGCCGACCGCCCACGGTGACCGGCTCGGCACCCCGGCCGCTGATGAAACCGTGCTGTGGAAGGGCCGCCCGAGCCTCGGGATGCTCGCCCGCACCGCGTTCCATACCCGCACGCTCGGGCTCTA
>JBKDUW010000089.1:0-29251 GCA_046339235.1 Erythrobacteraceae bacterium
ATCATGAGCAAGGCATCTTACCCGCTCAAGCTCCCGGCATCGGTCAAGGAGGCCGCTGCCCGGCTTGCCAAGGAAGACGGCGTATCGCTGAACCAGTGGATCGCGGTCGCGATCGCGCAGAAGATCGGCGTGGTCGAAACCGCGTCTGACTTTCTTAGGCGCCGTGCGGGCAAGGCGCGACCAGGCGACATGCTGCCGTTCCTCGAAAAGGCGAGGCAGGACGTACCCCCGGTTGGGGCTGAGTTGTATTAGGTGTAGATCGGCGCGTAAAATTGCCCCCCCTTGGACGGTGTTGAAGCTGTCCGTTTGCGATTGCGAACGGCGAGGATGGGGATGTTGGTAGTGGAGACGGTTGCGAAGATTCGGCGGGATCATCATCGGGGCAAGCCGATCAAGGCGATTGTGCGCGAGACGGGTTTGTCGCGGAACACGGTACGCAAGGCTGTTCGCGCCGAGAGCGCGCAGTTTTCGTATCGCCGGTCGGCACAGCCGCGGCCTGAGCTTGGCGGGTTTGCCGGGCGGCTTGAAGAGTTTCTGGAGGCCAACGAGCGCGCTGGCAAGCGGGACGGGCTGCGGCTGACCCGGATCCGCGATCTGTTGCAGCGGGAGGGTTTCGGCGGGTCGTATGACGCGGTGCGTCGCTATGCGAAGCGCTGGAAGCGGGAGCGTCGGGGCGGCGCAGGCGTTGATCCCGGCCAGCTGTATATCCCGCTGAGCTTTGCCCCCGGGGAGGCCTACCAGTTCGACTGGAGCCATGAGGATATGGAGATTGCCGGCAAGCCGATGCGCGTGAAGGTCGCTCATATGCGGCTATGCTGGTCACGCATGGCGTTCCGGCGGATTTACCCGCGCGAGACCCAGGAGATGGTGTTCGACGCCCATGCCCAGGGGTTCACGCTCTTCGGCGGGGTGCCGCTGCGCGGGATCTACGACAACATGAAGACCGCGGTGACGGCGGTGTTCGCCGGCAAGGATCGTACCTTCAACCGGCGCTTCCTGACGATGGTGGACCATCATCGGATTGAGCCAGTAGCCTGCACACCAGCGGCAGGATGGGAGACCCGAAGGGCAACGCCGCAGGCGTAACGGGCAGGTCGAGAACCAGGTGCACAACACCCGCGAGAGCATGTTCAAGCCGCGGTTACGCTTTGCCAGCATCGAGGAAGGCAACGCATGGTTGATGGAAGAGAGCCTGCGACAGGCCAGCACAGGGGCCCATCCCGATCTCGCCGGGATGACCATCGCTCAGGCGTTCGTGCTCGAACAGGCGTCACTGCGCCCCATAAGCTCGGCCTTCGACGGCTTCTTCGAGAGCGATCATGTCGCCAGTTCCACCTGCCTCGTCAGCTTCGATCGCAACCGTTACTCGGTGATGGCCAAGGCCGGACGGCAGACGGTGCAGGTGCGCGCCTATGCTACCCGCATTGTCATCCGCCTCGGCGATGAGGTCGTGGCCGAGCATCCCCGCCTGTTCGGGCGCGATCAGGTCCACTACGATCCCTGGCATTACGTGCCGGTCCTGGCCAGGAAGCCCGGTGCCTTGCGCAATGGCGCGCCGTTCATCGACTGGTCCTTGCCACCCGGCCTGAGCGCCCTGCGCAAAGCTCTGGGTAAGGGCAACGATGCGGACCGGCGCTTCGTGCGGGTTCTGGCGCAAGTGCCCGAAGAAGGCCTTGCAGCCGTCGAAGCCGCGATCCGCGAAGCTCTCGAGGCTGGGCTCGGCAGCGACGAGGTGATCCTCAATATTCTCTCACGCCGACGCCTGCCGCCAGCTTGCGCCCCTGCCAGCGTGCTGACCAACCTGCAGCTCGCCCACCCTCCTGTGGCCGATTGCGGCCGCTATGACATGGCGCGGGGCATCAATGCAGCGGCATGAGATCATCGCCCAGCTCAAGGCGCTCGGCCTCAAAGGGATGGCCGGAGCCTTCGACGACGCGGTCACCACCGGCATCCAAAAGGGCCGAACCGCCCACGAGATGCTCACCGACCTGCTGCGCGCCGAGACGGCCGCACGGGAAGCTGCCTCGATCCGCTACCGCATGAACGCCGCCCGGCTGCCGGCGATCAAGGACCTGAACAGCTTCGTGTTCGCCGAAACGCCGATCAACGAAGCCCTGATCCGCTCACTCCATGACGGCGCATTCCTGCCAGCCCGGCGCAATATCGTCATGATCGGCGGCACTGGCACCGGCAAAACCCATCTCGCACTCGCCATCACCGCGGCCACAGTGCGCGCCGGGGCCACAGGCCGCTTCTTCAACACTGTAGACCTGGTCAACCAACTGGAGGAGGAGGCCCGGATCGGCAAGGCCGGAACGCTCACCCGACAGCTCGCACGCCTTGATCTCGTTGTCCTCGACGAACTGGGCTATTTGCCGTTCGCCCTCACCGGAGGGCAGCTATTGTTCCATCTGATCAGCAAGCTCTACGAAAAGACCTCGGTCATCATCACCACCAATCTCGCCTTCGGAGAATGGCCCACCGTGTTCGGCGACGCCAAAATGACCACCGCGCTGCGAGCCCAGTCCCTTTGGCGCATCACCCATCACTGCGATATCGTCGAAACTGGCAACGACAGCTGGCGCTTCAAAAACCGCAGCTGACCAAAACCCCTTCCCCCGGACCCCCATCCCCGGCGGTTAACCCGGTGGGTCCACAGGTACCTCCCACCCATGCCGCCGCCAGCGCTCCTGACGGCGCGCGGCGGCATGGGTGGATCCCTCCTATGGACTACCGGGATAACCGCCTTCAGCCCCTAAAGGGGGGGTCAATTTTGCGCGCCAATAGGGGGTCAATTTTCAATGCCGATTGACAGCATTGCCGAAACGGCGAAGGCCGTCGTAAGCGCCACTGCCACACTGCCAATGCCTGAGAGCAAGGCCCGTCCAAGGGTAATCTGATGTTGGCGGGCAAACCAGCGCGTTTCGGCCCAACAGAACCAGACGACGCCGCCGAAGAGCAGATAGGGGGCTGCGGTCTGGGCCACGCTGATCGGCATACGCGCGAGGATCGTCGCGAACGAGAATGCAAAAGCAAAGGGGCTCACCAGAAAGCATTGGCTGAAAAATGGTCGGCGTAGCGAGTTCCGGTCGAGCGGCCTTTGCTGCGTGCGCAGAGCGATGAAGGCGACGGAGAGTGGAACGATGGCTGTGACCAACGCACGCACGATAAGCAGATTTTGCTCGTCCGCCATGAAGGTCGCCAACACCGACCCAGCCTTGAGCGATGACGTCGCCTTGATGCCAAATGCGAGTTCGATGCCATGTGTCAGGACGATTGTCAGCATCAGCAGCAATGGCGGGCTCAGGCTGTCAGTATACTGCTGTTCGGGCGCGTCACCAAGTTCCACATCCGAATACAGCGTCATCCGGGTCGGGTTGAAGAGGATCCGCATTATGGTTAGCGGATAGAAGATGATCCAGGTCATCGCTTCATAGAGCAGCTCCTCCAGCGAGCGGATGATTCGAATAAAATCCAATGAACCCTCTTTCGGAGTGGAACCCGTTACGTGACCCTCGCTACTAATGCAGATTTGAAGAGAGTCCGCCGTTGATTTCTTCTGTTGTTGCCTGCGGCGGCACGCGGCCGGGGCGCGGAGCCGCTGGTTGCGCTCCGTGGGTTATCGTAGGTTGACGGCGCGCACGCGTCTTAGTGCCCCGAATCCCGACGCCATCCGGCATTTGGAAAAATTTCGCGATTAGCCGACCGCATTGGTTGCAGCGACGATGCTGGCGGCGCGGGGTGACCCGCACCGCCGCCACACGGGATCAGCCCCAGATACGCTGGGTGATCGCCTCGTGCATCTCCGTGCCGTTCTTCTGGGTAAAGCAGGCGTTGATCTTGGTCTTGCAGTGCACGCCGTTCGACATGACAAACTCGGTTTCGTCGAAATCGCCATCTTCGGTCATCTTGACGAACGCGGTGACGGCATCGGGCCCGAGAAACTTTTCGGTCCACGACATCGAAATGCCGGTGCCGTCAGCACAATAGGCCGTGCCATAGGTATCGCAGATCACACCGCGTTCGGGTGAGAACACGTACTTGCTGTAATTGACCCGGTCGCCCTTGGCGTCGGCGGTAGCGGCCGTGAGGCCCAACGCCATGGCAAGCATTGCGCCCAGCGCGTGATTGAAGTTCATTGTCGTCCACTCCTCAAGATCGGCATATGTCCTTGTAACTTCCCGACTGAAGGGAATATACGGTAACGCCTTGAATTTGTCACGAAGGAATTCCTCGACGGGCTTGGTATTGACTGCTCCTTGAGTCTGCAGTCGAAGGTCCTCTTTTGTGAAGGATATCGGATGCCGGCAGGCGTACGAGCAGCAACTCTGCGGTAGCCAGCGAGGAACATATAGGGGGCATTTAATGCACTGAAAAGGAACGCATATTCTGCTCCCCACTCCGAAAATACCCCCAGCGATACCCCCAATGACGGGACTTTGCGTTGGACTGTTGTTGCTGCACGACCAAGCGTTTCACATGGTCAAGATTGACGATCTTGCTCGCGCGGAAATTAGCGCAAATAGAGCCCGCCATTGACATCAAAAGTTGCGCCGGTTGCTGAGATTGCTTGAGGATCGGCCAGAAGGACCGCCAGGCGGGCGATGTAATCGGGATCGCCGAGTGCTCCCACCGGGATCGTCTTGATGACGGCATCCAGCTTGTCGGGAGGTAGCAGCTCGCGCACGGAATCGAGGTCCTGCGGTCCTGGAGAGATTGCATTCACGGTTACGCCATCCGCAGCGAGATCCCGCGCGAAGACCTTGGTCAGCGTGATGATTCCGCCCTTCGAGGCCGCATAATGCGCGCCGGTCGCGGCGCCTCCGTTTTGCCCCGCGAGTGACGCCATGTTGACGATGCGGCCATAGCCGTACCCGCGCATATGCGCACCCAGAACCTGGCAGCCAAGGAAAGTGCCCTTGAGGGCGACAGCGGTTACCGCATCGAACTCTTCACCCGATATCTCGAACAGCGGCGTGGTGCGGGTCAGTGCGGCATTGTTAACCAGCACGCCGATGCCGCCCCAGCGTTTCGAAACCACGGCGAGTGCAGCCTCAAAGTCGTTCCGCTTGGTCACATCGAGCTCGCATGTCACCAAATCAGGATGGTCGAGATCGAGCGACGCCTGTCCAAGCGCTTCGCCATCGATATCCGCCATCGCCACACGATAGCCTTCTCTCAGAAGGCGCTTGCAGATTGCTTTGCCCAGCGCGCCCGATCCGCCGGTGACAAGTGCAACATTGTGATGGCTTGGAATGCTCATGGCAGGAAGGTCAGCCCGGTGAGCGAGTCACCACCATTGATGAGACGGACCACCTTCTGGACGATCTTGAAGCTATCGCCGTCGGGCCGCAGGGCCCACTCGACATTGGCGGCGAATGTGCGGTGCCGGTCAAACTTGTATTCGATCAGCGTTTGCGCGTTGCGGACCCTGATATCCCCGTCCGCTTCAACTTCGAGTACCCGGAAGCGTGAAACATTGCGCAGCGTTCGCGCTGCGTGCGAAGCCGACATGGATTCCCCGCTCGTCAGACGCCGCACGCGCATGTCGCGCATGGCCGCATTGTCGTAGGCGTAGTTGAGCGTGTCTTCGAAATTCTGCTCATCCGGCTCCACGGGAACGACATACATCCCCTCCGGCACCCACAGCGCGAGCCAGGACTGGTAGTCGTACTGGTCCAACACATCCGCCTCGAGCGAGACGAATTCCGCCACCTGCGCGAGCGTGTTGTCTGCGGTCAGCGTACTCATTGGGCCATCACCTCCTTCCACATCTGGTAGGCAGCGCGCATTCCGGTTTCTGCCGTAACGTCGCCTGCGTTGCTCTCGGTCTTGTCCTCACCGCGGTTGAGCATGATCCAGACGTCATCTTCCCCTCCTTGTGCACCGCGTTGGACGCGCTCCCAAGCCTCGGCATCGTCGGTCGTGCCAAAGCCCATAGGGCCCTGGAAATGCTCGTGGAGGCGCAAGCGCATGCGGTTGGCGGCGGCAGGCCCGCCGTCCATGCCGATCGCGATATGGCGGATTTCCGTCTCGTCGACCGACAGCGGGCGCAGGACACGGAAGAAGGCCATCGAACAGGCAAGATTGGGGAACAGATTCACGTTGAAGCCCGAACCGGTTACTGCGCGCACGATCCGGCGGACTTCGTCCTCGCTGTGATCCTGTCGCAGTTCCTCGGCCAGCTCCTCGAAACGTTCGGGGATAGGCTCGTCGAGATTTTCTTCAAGGTCGACCAGTCCGGGGATCATCACCATGACCGAATGGCCATTCCCAAGATCCTCGACGTAGCCGCCTGCGTCCATGAACGAAAACAGCTCCTCGGTGTCGCCATCGAGCGAGGAGAGAAAGCTCTTGTGGACGACCGGGAAGTGATAGGCATCGGTCGTGTTTTCGAGCTGGATTTTCCAGTTGCCGGGGAAAGTGAATCTGTGTTCACCCAGCGTCTTTACCGGGTATCCCCCGCCCTGCTTCATGAAGAGATCGATCCAGGAGCGCGCCCTGCCCAGGAACTCCTCAAGCGGCGGCGCACCTTCGTTGAACGTAGCGAAGATTAGCCCGGCGTAGCTTTCGACGCGTAGCTGAATCAGGCCATACTGGCTCTTGTCGAAATCCTTGTACCCCTTGGGCAGCGGCAGGCCTTTCAGGCTCCCGTCGACGCCATAAGTCCAGGCATGATAGGGGCACACGAACCCCGGTGAATTGCCCTTCTTCTTCTCGCAGATCGTCGCGCCGCGATGGCGGCAGCGGTTGAGCATCACCCGAACCGTACCGTTCTTGTCTCGGTTCACGATCACCGGTTCATGCCCGACATGGGTCGAAATCCAGTCGTTCTTGTTCGGAATTTGGCTGTCATGCGCGACCCACACCCAGGTCGTCCTGAAGATGCGTTCCATCTCCTCATCGAAGATATCCGGGTCGGTATAGAGCGCGGTGTGGACCCGGTCTGGCTTTACCAGGCTGGCATAATCTTGAGTGCTCATCGTTCAGCTCCACTTGATGCCTGGTCGGGCACGGCGATGTTTTCCTCGTCGTTCCACGGATCGACCTGGCGTGAAAAAATGTTCTCGGTCCTGAAATGCTCGATGCGCCATGTGCCACCTTTGCGGGCGAAGTTGATGGTCAGGCGGGCGCTGCGGAAATCGGCGGTACCGTCGGCATAGTCGGTGGTCTGAAGCATCATCCACTGGCCAGCCCCGATGGCACCGGAGGCCGTCAGGCATTCGCTCGAAAAGAAGTGCGCAGTCATTTCGAAATGCGGCTCGGGCAAGGCGTAGGAACGCAGCATCGCAATAATCGCGTCGCGACCTTCGAACCGGCCGAACGCCTTGGCGTAGCGGCCCTTGCCCTCCCAGATCGCGTCTTCGCTGAACAGCTCTCCCAACTCATCGAGGGGGGTGTTCGGCCCCAGATCGTCGCAGATCGCGAAATAGCGCGCGACGATCCGCCTGATCGCGGATTCGCTTTCAAGGGCTTCGAGACGCTGGAGGACCGCTTCTTCGCTCACTCGGGCATCACCAGTTCGCGGCCGAGCCGGGCTTCCACCCGCATGTACTTCCACAGGCGATACTCGCCCACTTCGGTGGTGCGGAAGAGGTTGCAGACCTCGACGGCCTTGTCGCGATTCTCGACATCGGCAAGGATGTAGAAGGTCCACGGGAATCCATCAGGCGATGTGCCGACCATTGTCTCGTCGTCATCCATCGTCCCGATGACATCGACCCCGTCCATCTCGCGGATCGTCCGGATCATTTGGCCCGTTGCCTTGAGCACGGTCATGATCTCGCTCGAAGGCAGGTCAAAGAAGCCCTGCAGCACGGCGCCGCAAAAGAGCGTGCGAATAGGCTTGGTATCGGCCATTGGTTCGTTCCTCCTCAGGGATATCCAGGCGGAGTCTGCATGCCGAGCAGGGCTTGCCCGCCAGACTGCCAGGTTCCGTCATTCATGAATGCGTGTTGCGCGACGACCAGCGCGTCGTTGAGATAGCGCTGGAGCGGATGGCCCGCGAAGATGCCGGTCGTACCGGCCAGTTCGAATGCCCGGCGCGCTACATCGGCACCAGTCTTTGCCGCCTGCGTGCTAGCAAGCCGAAGGAGGCCCTGATCCCGCACCGTGATCTCTTCTTTCGCTACAGCCTTGTCCCAAACCCTGTCGGTCTCTTCGTAGAACCATGCGCGCGCCGAACGCAGCTGCGCTTCCATCTGCGCCAGTGCTATCTGGAAGCCCGGACGGTCCGCCATCGAAGGCGCGCCGGTGATGGAGTTCTTCTTGCTCGCGATGGCGACCACTTCATCGATCGCCTCGCGCGCGACACCGAGTCCGACCACCGCCAGGACCTGCGCGGCCATGGCCATGCTCGGATAGCGGTACGATGCGCAGTCCACCGTCGACGGCGCGCCGCGGATGGCGGTATAATGCTCGGGCACAACGACGTTCTTGACCACGAGGTCGTGGCTACCGGTGCCGAGCATGCCCATCGTGTTCCAGGTCTGGTCGATCGTGACCTGCTCGGGCGGCATCCATGCCATACGCGGCAAGCCACCCTTCTCACCTTCGACGCGGATCCCGGCTCCTATGATGTCGGCGCACATGCTGCCACTTCCGAAGCCCCAGCGCCCGTTGACCCTGTAGCCGCCGTCGACCTGCTCGACCGGTTGCGGCGGGAACACCGCGCCGGCGACCACGATGTCGGGACCATTGGCGTAGATCTCTGACAGCGTCCCGGGAGGCAGGGAGGAAATATACTTGGTCGCGAAGCCGAAGCTGGCGACCCAGCCCGCCGAACCGTCAGCGGCAGAGATTTCCTCGATCAGCTCCATGAAGCGGCGCGCACTCCATCCGGCACCGCCGAACTGCTCGGGAACGAGACCGCGATAGACGCCCAGCGCCTTGAACTTGTCGATGACATCCTGCGGGATGTGTCGGAGTTTCTGAAACTCGTCCCGGCGCGAACGCAGCTCTGCCAGAAGTGGTTCGAGCGCCACTGGTTCATCTACCTTGAGTGTCGCGACTCCCATCAAACCTCTCCCTTCCTGAATATCGTCACCTTTCGCGCCAGCGCGCAAAGCGCCTCGTCGCCGCCCTTGCGCCCAACCAGCTGTAGCGAGACAGGGCGGCCCTCGATTTCGCCAACAGGCAGAGCGATCGCCGGATGCCCCGACAGGTTGAACGGCCTGCACGCCAGGGTGATTGGCTTGGGTGCGGAAGCACTTGCCGCTTCCAGCAAGGTTGGCACGTGATGCGTCCTGGCTGGCAAGGCGATGGCATCGAACTTCTCCAGAAGCACATCGACAGCGGTCGAGAATCGGGTTCGGACCGCTTCTGCCTCCTCAAGCTGGGCGTCCGTAATCTTGCTCGACATGAGGAGCCGGTCGTGCACGTCGCGCCCGACAAGACCCGTTTCTGTCAGATGTCCGACCGCATTCCAGCTTTCCCGCCCGATGATGGTCAGTCCGGCATCGGACGCATCATTGAAACCGGGCAGGTCTGCCTCGGACAGGTTAAAAAACTCCGCCGCCTTCTCTCGTACGAGCGTGTTGATGGCCGCTTCACCGTCGGGCGCGAAATAGCCGACAGTAGCGGAGGCACCCGCCTCGTGGTGCCCTTGCCAGTCATCGGCAATGACCGACATCGCCTGCTCGATCGTCGCTATGTCACGCGCGAAGACACCAACGCAGTCGAGACTGCTCTTGGCCGGGTGCACACCCTCGCGGCTCACACGCCCAAAGCTAGGCTTGAGGCCGACTATGCCGCAGCAGGTCGCCGGGACGCGCACCGAGCCCCCGGTGTCGGTGCCCAGCGCAAAATCGACCAGGCCAGCGGCAACCGCGACTGCAGAGCCGCTAGAGGACCCTCCCGGTACAAGGCCTGGATAGTTCGGATTGGTCGGGCTTCCCGTCCATGCGTTGAGCCCGGTCACCCCGTAGGCGAGTTCGTGCATGTTGGTGCGCCCGACGATCCGGCAGCCTGCGGCCTTTAGCTGCCTGACAACCTCCGCATCCTTGCTGGCCGGAGAGGTTCCTGCGAGCGCGCGACAACCGCTGGTCGTAGCTTCTCCCGCGATGTCGATGCAGTCTTTGACGGCAACAGGGATACCGTCCGCAGCATCGACGTAGCGGCGGGTGAATATCGCCGCGTGACGTGGATCGCAGAGGGAATCGGGCGCACTGCTCATGCAATTGGTCTATGCGACCCGCGACACTCGCGATTGTTCGATCTTTGCTAGAGCCTATGCGCGGCCAACTTTAGTGTCGTTGCCAGTCCCGAAGCCCTAGCAGGATGAACACGCCTACCAGATAGGGCAATGCCATCACGGCAAACAGTCCTGCGACAGACCATCCGGCACTCAGAAGTACCCCGGCCAGCCAGGGTCCGACCACAGATCCGGTCCGTCCGATGCCGATCGCGATCCCGGTGGCCCCCGCCCTTATCTGCGCCGGAAACAGGCTGGGGACGATCGCATAGAGGCCGATTTGAGTCGCATTGGTCGCGAGGCCGAGGAGGAACGCCGCAGGCAGGACCCAGGCGACCTCGGAAGGCAGCTGACCGAAAAGAAGCGTAAATGCAGCTGACAACGCAGTAACCGATGCCACGATGGGTATGATAGAACGCTTGAGCGAGAGCCAGCCGAGCCCGAAGGCCGCGATAATTCCACCCGAAGTGAGGAGCGCCCCGGCCGTCACGGCCTGTCCCTGCGAAAGACCGCCATCGACCAGCAGTTTGGGCACCCAGCTGGTCAGGAAATAGAACGCCATCAGCGATACGAAGAAGGCGCCGGAAATCAGGGTGAGCGGCAAGCGATACGCGGCGTGGCTGCGCCACCAACCTCTATTCTCGTTGTCATGCACGTCGGCAGGTACCTGGCCTCCTTCGCCCACATCACCAACACGCGCGAGCAGCGCGGCGTGTTCCTCGGATCGCGCTGGCTGCCGCGCCAGGAAGGCCAGCGATTCCGGCATGCCGAACCAGACCATCGGCACAAGGATGAACGTCAGCGCAGCACCCGCAAGAAATACCGACTGCCAGCCGAATTGCGCGAGGAGCCAGACCGCGAGGAACCCCCCAGCCGAAGCGCCCATGGCAAACCCGGCCTGCATTAGAGAGACGGCGAAGGCGCGCGACTTGGGGGCGGCATATTCGGCGACCATGGTGTTGATGCAAGGCAGGATCGCCCCGATCGCCAAGCCGGTCGCGACCCGCGCTGCTCCCAGCTGCAGGAGGTTTGCCGACTGGCTGGCGACCAGCATCGACAAGGCCGCTATTGCCAGCGAACCGAGGATAGTCGGGCGCCTGCCGAACCGGTCGGCCAGCGGCGCGAGCAAGATCGAGCCTGCCATCATGCCGGCCAGCCCAAGGCTGAAGAGGATGCCTAGACGTTCGGGCGAAAGCTGCCATTCGGCTCCGATCGCAGGCGCGGTGTAGGCCATCGCGAGGATATCGAACCCATCGAGGAGGTTTATGGCAATGCAAAGCGCGATGACGCGGTATTGCAGCCGCGACATGCCGGCTTGCTCTGTCATTTGGCGGCTTCGGCGAAATGACGAGTGCAGTAGTCCGAGAATGCGCGCGTAGACTGCGTTTCCGTACCGGATGTGCGCCGGACTAGCGCAATCGAGATTGGCGAGGGTTGTCCCGCAAGAGGGCACGCCACCAGGTTGCTGCCATCGTAGCTTACGTCCCCCGCCGGGCGGGTCACCAGGATCGCGTAACCGAGCCCCTGTCCTACCAGGGATCTAACCAGCTCGATCGACGAGGGTCGCATGGCAATGTTCGGCGCCTTGCCCAACTCCTCGAATAGTCCCCCGATGTAGTCCCGGCTTAGCGGCTGATCGAGCAGGACCAGCGGATCATTCGCAAGGTCGGCAAGCGCCACCTCCGCCTCCTGCCCGCGAGGATCGTCAGCCGCGAACAAGGCGTAAGGATACTGGGTCGTAAGAACTTCCTTCTCCAGGATTCCGGGCAATTCGCGATCATAGAGAAGCCCGAAATGCGCTTCGCCAGTCTCCACCAGATGCGCGACCTGGGACTGATCCCCTTCGAGAACATCGACCTGGACTCCGGGCATCTCCTGGCGAAGTCGCAGCAGTAGTGCCGGCAAGTGGAATGGCGCGAAGCTGGACAGGCACGCGAGGCAGATCCTCCCGCTATCGCCGCTTTCGCCCGGCCCCTTCAAGGGCGGCAGGCTGAGCGCGGTACTGTAAGAGCGATTGGCGTAAATGAGCGCCCTGCCCTGCACGGCCAGAGCAACTTGCTGAACCTCGCCGAAGAACACGTGATGCTGACCCACGACGCGATCCTCGATCAGCCTGCAATCGAAACTGGCGAGTGCGCCGCGCAGGACCGGCGCTCCGGTCACGCCATCGGCCCACTCGGCGCAGTCGAACTTGGCTTCTCCCTTGTCGCCGTACCTTCCCGCGAAGGTGTCGGAAACAAAGGACTGGTCGTCGCGCAGGATGTTCACTGTAAAAACGCCGTTCTCGATGATCGGCGCTGCGCCCGCGCTTTGATCGTTGACGCAGACGAGCAACACGGGTTTCTCGGTGTCGGCGGAAACAGACGACATGGCCGAGACAGTCACGCCGGCACGCCCGGCGGGTCCATCGGTTGCGACGACGTTCACTGTCGCCGCAACGCAGCTCATGCCATCGAGAAATTCCTGCCGAAGATCGCTCATAAGCCCCCCAGAAATTCCGATAGTGCAGCGTTGAAGTGGGCGGGCAGCTCGACATTGGAGAGATGTGCCGCGTCGAGTGAAACCAGTTTAACCCCAGCTATGTTCTGCTCCAGGAATTCCGCATGTTCGGGTGGCGTGGCCGGATCCTGCAGGCCGGCGATGACAAGCGTCGGGACGTCGATCATGGAGGCCGTTCGCCGCAAGTCCATATCGCGGATCGCCGCACTGCATCCCGCATAGCCGGCGGGGCTCGTCGCTTTCAGCATCGAGGCAATCCGCGAGACCTCTCGATCGTTTTTGCGGCGAAAACCCGGGGTGAACCAACGCTCGATCACCGGCTCGACCATCGGCTCCATCCCGTTCGCGAGCACTGTTGCGATCCGCTCTGCCCAGCCCGCAGGTGGCCCCATGTATGCCGAGGTGTTGGCGAGCGTCAGGCTAAGGAAACGCTCCGGCGCACGATAGCCCAGCCATTGCCCGGTCATCCCGCCAAGCGAAACCCCGGCGAAATGGGCCTTCTCAATCTTAAGAGCGTCAAGCAATTGCAGAACATCGCGCCCGAGCCGGTCGAGCGAATAGCTCCCCTCAGCGACGTCTGACGCGCCATGCCCGCGTGGGTCGTAGCGAAGGATCGAGTACCTTTCCGAAAACGCTTGCACCTGCGCATCGAACAGACCCATCGACGTCCCGAGTGACGGCGAGAAGACGAGACCGGGCGCTCCGGGCTGCTCGAGATACTCGAAGGCGATCCGGCAGCCGTCGTCCATCATGCTGTGGCGCAGGTCGCTCATGCGCGCTCCCGCACGGTGCGCTTCTCGATCCGCTTCTCGTTGATGGTGCTCTTGACGATACGATCGACATAAATGCCCGGAATATGGATCGCGTCGGGATCAAGGGTTCCCGGCTCGACGATCTCCTCCGCCTCGACCACAGTCACCTTGCCCGCTGTCGCCATCGGCGCGTTGAAATTGCGCGCTGTCTTGCGGAACATGAGATTTCCGCTCGTGTCTGCACGCCACGCCTTGACGATCGACAGATCCGCCCTGAGCCAGGTCTCGCGGACATAGAGCTCGCCCTCGAACTCCTCCACCGGCTTGCCCTCGGCGACCACCGTGCCGACGCCGGTCTTGGTGTAGAAGGCAGGGATGCCAGCCCCGCCCGCGCGGATGCGCTCAGCCAGCGTACCTTGGGGATTGAGCTCCAGTTCGAGGTCGCCATCGAGATATTGCTGTTCGAACAGCTTGTTCTCGCCGACATACGAGCTGATCATCTTCCCGATTTGCCGGGTCTGGAGCAGCATCCACAGGCCGAACCCGTCAGCCCCGGCATTGTTGGAGATGACCGTCAGATTCTTGACGCCAGCCGCCTTGATCTCGGGGATCAGGCTTTCCGGGTTGCCAGACAGCCCGAAGCCGCCCGACATGATCGTCATGCCGTCGAACAGCACGCCTTCTAGCGCAGCCGCCGGCGAAGGATAGACCTTCTGCATGCCGGGTCAGGCCTCGGCCCGCGGACGCTGCGAGAAAGCCTCGTCGTCGCTCGACCGCGCTTTCTGCAATTCGAAGTCAAACTCGATATCGGCCGTATCTCCATCACGCTTGGGGACCGGCAGCAGGCCCTCACGCGTTCCGAAGGCGAAATCGTCATGCGCATGCGGATCGTCACCGAAATTGATCTGCGTGGTCAGCGTGCGGTAGCCCGGTGCCTCGATGAAGAAGTGGACGTGGGCCGGGCGATCGCCATGCCGTCCGAGCATTGCCATCAGGTTCGCGGTCGCTCCCCCCGGCGGGCAGGAATAGCCGCGCGGCATCTTCGAGCGGAACGCGTAGCGCCCGTCCGGCCCGAGCTTGATCCGCCGGCGATTGTTGAAATCGCTCTGCGCGCCAGTGGGATCGAAATGCGAGTAGAAACCCTGCGAGTTCGCATGCCAGACGTGAAGGACGGCATCCTTGATCGGCTCGCCATCCGGTCCGGTGACCTTGCCTGACATGGTCAGAGTTTCGGTATCATCGGGATCATCGGTAAGGTTCACGTCATTGGTCTTCGACAGATCGCCATCAACCAGCGGTGCACCCGCGACATAGAGCGGACCTTCGATGGTTCGCGGAGTGCCGCCGGTCTGACCGGCCTCCGCGTCCTTCGCATCCATGTGCCGGTCGAGGAAATGCTCGATCCCCACGCCGGGCGCGATCAGCCCGAATTCCTGCGCGCCGTCCTGCAAGAACTGCGTCGCCTGCCAGAACTCGCTTTCGGAAATCTCATGCTTTTCGATGATCTGCATCAGTGCCTCAAGCACATCGCGGGTGATCGCCTTGAGCCGTGGATTGCCGCCACTCTCGGAAATTCCACTCGCACGGTCGAGCAGGTTCTGCACCGCGTCGGATTTCACAATATCGGTCATTGGATAGCTCCCGTCGTCAATCGTCTTGGTTTATGTCTGATGGGTGGCCGCACAGCGCCGTGACCTTGACGGTCATGAAAGGGTAGAGCGGCAGGCTCATCATGATCTCGTGGAGTTCGCCTGCGCCCTCAACATCGAAGATGCTGACATTGGCGTAGCGTCCCGCGACCCGCCAGATATGCGGCCACTTGCCCGCGCGCTGCAGTTCCTGCGAGCGCGCTTTCTCGCGCGCCTTCATATCCTCGAAAGCCGCTTTGTCGACGTCGTATGGAACGTCGAGGTCCATCTGCACCATGAACAGCATGTTCTGCCAATCCTCCTATGCGCGCCTGAATGTTTCGAGCCTGTCGCGGTCGACCGTGATCCCCAATCCCGGACCGGATGGAACCACCAAACCAAACTCGCTGTAATGAAGCGGCTCGGACAGGATCTCCTCGGTCATTAACAGCGGACCAAACAGTTCGGTGTGCCACGCCATCGGTGGCAGGCTGGCAAACAGATGCGCCGAAGCGGCTGTCCCCACTCCACCTTCCAACATCGTTCCACCGTAGAGCGCGATCTGCGCATTCCGCGCGATCGTTGCGACTTCACGAGCTGCCGACAAGCCGCCCGACTGCGTGATCTTCAATGCAAAGACATCGCCTGCCTTTGCTGCCGCGAGACGAGCTGCACTGGCAGGCCCCTGCAATGCTTCATCGGGCATGATGGCAATATCGTAGCGCGCAGCCAGCGCCGTCATGCCCTCGACATCGTCCTTCGGCAGCGGCTGTTCGATCAGCGCTACCCCCGTATCCTGCAGCAGTGCAGCGCCCTTGTTGGCCTGCTCGCGCGACCAGGCCTGGTTGACATCCACCCTGACCGACGCACGACCTTCGAATGCGCGCGCTATTGCCGCGACATGCGCGCAATCCGCCGCGACATAGCGCTTGCCGATCTTGAGCTTGAAATGGCGATGGCGGCGCTCGGCCAACATGCGCTCGCCTTCATAGATGTCGGCGCCGGTATCCCCGCTGGCGAGCGTCCATGCGACCTCGAGCCGATCTGTTAGTGCGCCGCCGAAATAGTCCGAAACAGGCTTGCCCTCGGCCTGCCCTAATCCGTCATAGAGTGCTGTTTCAACTGCACACTTGGCAAAGCGATTGCCCACGATATGGCTTCCGAGCAGCGCCATCGCCGCTGCCGGATAATCCGCATCACAGGCCTTCAAGATCGGCGCGAAATAGGTCTCGATATTGACCTTCACGCTCTCCGGGCTTTCCTCGCCATAGGCCAGCCCGCCGATCGTGGTTGCTTCGCCCACACCTACGATCCCGTCGCTGCGACGCAGGAAGACCAGCACTACGGCCTGGCTGTGCATGGTCGCCATCGCCAGCACATGCGGCCGGATCGTCGGAATATCCGCGATCACAACTTCGATGTGGTCGATGGTCGTCATTTCAAGCGCTCACACTCCCAGCGTCAAACTGCCAGAAAGTGCGCGCGCGCGATTATTGCATATGCGCGATTTGCTATGCTCCAGTCCTGTCAGACCGCGGCGAGTGACCCCAGTCCCGCCTCGCAAGCAAGTTCATAGACCCGCCGCGCGGTGACAATGTCCTGCGCCGCCACACCGAGCGACTTGTAGAGCGTTATCTCGTCATCATTCTGACGCCCCGGGACCCCGCCGCTTGCCACCGCCCCGATTTCGCCGACAATGTGCTCATCGGTCACCAGCCCCGCCTTGCGGGCGTGCAGAAACTCGCCCGCCTGGTCGAGCGTCGAAGGCAGGTAATCGACGTAGAAGCGGCTGCGGGTGACGACCTCGTCATCGGCCTCGCGCTTGTCGGCAAAGCTTGAGCCCACGAGATTTACGTGTGTTCCGGGCGACAGGTCCTTGCCGAACAGGATGGGATCGCTCGCTGCCGTGACGGTGCAGACTATGTCCGCCCCGTCGACAGCCTCGGCGACAGTTGTGCAGGCCCTTCCTCCCTTGACATCGGCAAGAGCTTGGACGGCCGCCGCATCGATGCCCCATATCCGAAGGTCCTCGATCGGTCGAATGGCACGGATAGCATCAATATGGGCCTGCGCCTGTTCGCCCGAACCGAGGATGGCGAGGCTCTTTGCATCCTTGCGCGCCAGCAGATCGGTGGCATTGGCGGTTGCTGCGGAAGTCCGGATAGCGGTGATAGTCCCGCCGCACAGCACCGCGACCGGCAAGAGGCCGTCGGCATCGTAGAGAACCATCAGGCCAAGATGGCTCGAGCCCTTGCGGCGTTCGGGCGGGACAAGGCTCACCAGCTTTACCCCGGCAGACTGGACCGAGCCGCCCACGTAGCCAGGCATCATCCCGATCGCGCCCATGCCATCTGGCAGTGGCATCCCGCGCCGCAGGGGCAGTTCGACCTCACGCTTGCTGACTGCAATCATCGCTTCGCGCATCCACGTGATCAGTTCCTTCGGCGGCGCAAGCTGCCGAATGGTTTCTCCGTTGATGATCCTGAGCGGAGCTGACATGGCGATCACCCTTCCTGCAACAGACGAGCATGGGTCGCCGGATCGATATTGGTCCCGCAGATTATGATGCCCACGCGTTTGCCGGCCAGTTCATCCCGCAGCGGTCCGACTAAGGCTGCCGTGCCGGCGGCAGCGGCAGGTTCGACTGCCAGCTTCAATTCAGCGAACAGCAGCCTCATGGCAGCCCGGATCGCATCGTCTTCCACGGTGACGAGCCGGTCGATGTTCTCGCGGCAGATACCGAAGCTATACGGCAAAGCCATCGGTGGGCCGAGGCTGTCAGCAATGGTCGCTACCTTGTCGAGCGTCTGCGGGGATCCGGCGGCAAAGCTGCGGCTCATGCTGTCGGCTCCCGCCGGTTCGACGCCGTAGACCTTGCATCCGGGCATGAGTTGCTTCGCCATCAGCGCGACGCCGCTGGCGAGACCCCCTCCCCCGACGGGAATGACCAGCGCATCGAGTTCTCCGGCCTGTTCGCAGATTTCGAGACCAAGTGTGGCGGTTCCCAGCGTTACATTGTGCCCTTCGAAAGGGTGGATGAATGTACGCCCTTCCTCTTCGACGATCTTCTCGGCCAGCGCGAAACAGGCCGGGCCATCGCCGCCGATGATGACCTCTGCGCCAAAGGCTTCGGCTGCCGCCACCCGGGCCGGGTTGGCGGAAGACTGCATCACGACCTTGGCATCCACCCCGAGCGCATTGGCGGCATAGGAGACGGCGATTGCATGGTTGCCAGCGCTGACAGCGGTGACCCCGCGTTGCCGGGCGTCCTGATCCAGCGCAAGGATCCCGAGCAGGGCGCCGCGTGCCTTGAAACTTCCCGCCCGCTGGAAGAGCTCGAACTTCAGGACAACCTCTGTACCCTGCGCGACGCTCTCTGAAAGGAGCCGTCCCTTCCATTCATGCACGGGCGTGGAATTGATGTACGGTCGGATCGCCTGGCGAGCTGCCCGGACATCGTCAATTGACGGGATCCCTTCTAGTGACATTGCTGCAACCCCCTGATTGATGCGGCGATGAACGCGGTGCCTTTCTCGATCACCTCGGATTGCCAAGCGGCGTCCGAGGGACAGTGCATTTCAAGATTTTCCGATGCTATTTTTCGGCCGAACTCTGTCAGAGCCTTACCATTGGCGTGGACCCAATGATCGGCGAGCAGGACCGGCAGCGATTCCGAAGGAGGATATGTACCGTATTCGAGCACGATCGAGGAAACTTCGCGCTCGCCCAGCAGTTGCAAATACCCATCGGTCGTGTGGCCAGGAGCTCCGTGCGAACCCTTCTCAACTCGTGGCGCGATGATGTTTTCGCCGTAGTAGCAACGCGCCCGGTCGAGATCGCTTCCGGTTTGCATCGACACCGGCATGACTTCGCCCCAAGGGCCAAGGCCGGAATGGAATTCGACCAGGCAGACCCGCTTGGCACTGCCGACCTGATCGGCCAGGATCCCCTCGACTGTTTCTCGCGACCATGTTGCCACGTGACCACCAAACGAAAACCCATCGGGATATTCGTACTGCCCGCTCATCAGCGCATCGATCGCCTCGCGCTCGCCCAGTCTAGCAAAGAGCTTCTGGATAACTTCCTGAGCCTCATGGCCTTCCATATGCCGCAGCAGTGGCTCGACCTCCTGATAGGGCGGATGCGTCGGACGCGGGGCATCGAAATCGAGGAAATTGCGCGCCAGATCGACATTATCTTCAGTATAACGCCGACACCAGGCGGCGCCCCACGGGTTGATCGCGTGGATGACAACTGCACCCATGCCGTCGGGTAGCCCCTCCACTGCGCTTCGCTCCAGCCAGTCGCAGACGCTGGCCGAGCCGGGATAGTGTTCCACACCGTGAACCCCGGTTATCAGCACGAGCAGCATTTCAGGATCACTCGCGCCCAAGCGGGCTATATCACAGGCAAGCGGCTCATCGCCCGGGCCACGAAGGGGATGCGCATAGGTCGTCAGGACCGCTCCTGCCTTGTCGGCTGCGGCGAGAAACCGGTCGCGGCTGTCGGAGAAATTGCGGGCGAATGCCTTGACCATGGTGCTCATGAAATGATGTCGACCGGGGGCTTGGGCCGGCGATCCCATCGTAACTGGAACACGTCGGGTCGCGCATAATGCCCGCTGCCATCGAACCAGACCTTGGTGCGCGTTATTGCATCCAGATTGATCTCGGCAGTCACAATAGTCTCTTCACCGAACACGGGTTCAGCAAGGTACTGCCCGTCCGGTCCGATGATCGCACTGCCCCCGTTCATCGCATATTGCATCGGATCGCATTCGCTCGGTGGCATTCCGGGAGCGATGCGGTCCTGTGCCATCACTTCGCGCGCAGAGATGACAAAGCAGCCATTCTCGAACGCCGTCTGACGGTTCGCCACATCGACGATATCGGTGATGAAGGGGAAGCCGGGCCATTGCGCGGCGTGAACCTGGATGCCGAGGCTTTGCAACGCGTAGCGCGCGGGAGCCATATGGTGCTCGAAGCACAAGAGCCCGCCAAGCTTGCCGAGCGGGGTGTCGTAGACATCGAGATCCGAACCATCCCCTTGGCCCCAGACCAAACGTTCCTGCAAGGTCGGCATGAGCTTGCGGTGCGATCCGAGAAGCTCGCCATCGGGGCCGATATCAAACTGGGTATTGTAGATCGTTCCACCTGCCTTCTCGTTGGCGCTGATGACGACATGCATGCCATGCTTTGCCGCAGCGTCCATGACCGGCTGGAGTGCATCGCCATTCCGATCGATCGCATTCTCATGCAGCGCCTGCATCCAGGCCTGAAACTCAGGAGATGAACCCGGCAGCCCGGTGAAATAGGGATAGCCGTTCAGGAAGACCTCGGGAAAGACCACGAGCTTCGCGCCTTCCTTGGCAGCGGCCGCAATCGCATCCGCCGCGCGCTTGGCGCCCGCGACCGGATCATGGACGCAGGGCGTCCACTGGATCGCGGCAGCAATATAAGGTTCGATCTTGTTCATGGACGCGCTCCTGCGACCCGCCGCGCGAGCCATTTGCGAATGATTTCGTGGCGATGCTGGGTGATCGGATAGTTCCACAGGAGAATACAACCGACCAAGGCAATGATGCCTGGCAGGATCAGGGTCACGAGCTTCAGCGCCCAGACTCCGTCTGGCGTTGCTGTGCCCTGCGGATCGAAGCCGAGCGCCCCTGCAAGCGCCAGCGCAATCCCTACGCCCATGGCAAGCGCCATTTTCTGCACGAAAGCATAAAGAGCGAGGTAGAGCGCGGCATCGTCGCTGCCCCCTTTGAACATGCCGTATTCGACCGTGTCCGCGACGATCGCCGGCGGCATGACCCAGATGACCGGGGTCATGAACCCAGCCGCCGCATAGACCAGTAAGGCACCCAGAAACGGAGTTGCTTCGGCAAAATGGAAACCCTGATGCGCGATGAAATAGCCCATCGCGCCGATCACCAGTACCCGGTGCCGACCGATCTTGTTGGCCAGCTTGTTCCAGAAAGGCAGCGACAGTAACGCGAGCAGGTACTGGGTCAGCACAAGCCACAGGAAATCTGCTTCGGTGAGGCCCAAACCCTTGGTCACGTAGAAAAGGATGGTGGAATTGTGGAAAGCACCGCCCAACCAGATCACGAAGATTGCAAGCAGCATCCGCATCAACGGCTTGTTCGCGCGAAGCAGCGACAAGGCTGAGAGAAGACCGAGCGGCGGATGCGGTTCGAACTCGCCCTGGGGCGCAACCTTCAACGCCAGCGGGATCGTGACGGCGAGAGTGAAGATGATGGTGAACGCAAGGAGCCACAGAATGTCACGCAGGCCCGGCTCGCCCATGACAATCATCGGGAGGATGAGCACGGGCAGCAGCGTGGCAATCACTGTGCCGAGAATGCCCGCGCCTTCACGCATCGAGTTGACCTTGGTCCGTCCTTCGTAATCGCGCCTGATTTCTGCCCCCCACGACACGTACGGGATGATGACAAGCGCATAGGTGACGTAGAACAGCAGTGCGACGACCAGAAGATAGGTCATGCCTACTCCTTCCGGTGGCTGGAAGAACAGCCAGGTCATCAGCATGAATGCGGGGACGCCGAATGCGAGCCAGGGTTTGCGCCGCCCCCAACGACTGCGCGTGCGGTCCGACAGGTTTCCGATGACCGGATCGATCACGGCATCGAAGGCCCTCGCGCCCATGAAAATGGCGCCGACCGTCGCAATGGTGATACCGATCTCGGCCGCGTAGAAATTTGGCAGATAGGCTATCAGCAGCATGTTGACGATCGACATGGCAATCATCGGACCGGAATAGGCGGCCAGCTCCAGATTGCTCGAATATTTTCTCGCCATCACGCACGATCCTCGTAGTGGAACTCAACCGCCTGCAGGCGAGAATAGCTTTCAAGTGCGCCCAATCCGCCCTCAATGCCGAAACCCGATTGTTTTGCGGCTTCGGCGGTATGGGCAAAGCCTGCCCCCATCCGCTCGACGGGTGCGGTCATGATCTTGGTCATGCCGGCGTGGACCGCGTTTGCCATACGATGGGCACGGCCGAGATCGCGGGTCCAGACGGTGGCCGCGAGCCCATATTGGGTCGAATTAGCGAGCCTGACCGCTTCTTCCTCGCCGTCAAAGCGCGCCACCGTGAGGACCGGCCCGAAAACCTCGTTCTGCATGATGTGCGCGGCGCTGTCCGGCTGCGCAACGATGGTCGGTTCGACGAAATAGCCGCCGCTCTCCCGGCAAGCTCCGCGACCGTCGAGAAGGAGTTCCCCGCCATCCTTCTCTGCGCCATCGATGAAGCCTTCGACGACTTCCCTCTGGCGAGCGCTGGCCAGCGGGCCGAAGCGCGTTTCCGGCGAGGTTGGATCGCCCGCCTTCATTGCCCCGGCTTGCGCTACGATCTTGTCGACCAGTTTCTCATAGAGCGGCGCCTCGATATAGAGACGCGAGCGAGCGACACAGATCTGCCCCTGGTTCTGCATCGCTCCGCCGAGGATCATGGCAGCGATAGCATCGAGATCCTGTTCCGCCATATCGGCAAAGACGATCTCCGGTGACTTGCCCCCGCATTCGAGCAGCACCGGCTTCAACGTGCTCTCTCCCACCGCACGCATCAGTGCCTTGCCTGTGGCTGTCGACCCAGTGAAGGCGAGCATGTCGATGCCGCCATGGCGGGCGAGCGCATCGCCAGTCTGACCGTCGCCCTGCACGATATTGAGCGCACCCGGCGGCAAGCCTGCCTCCATCGCCAGTTCGGCGATCATCGAGGCAGAACCAGGCGAGATCTCCGATGGTTTGACCACGACGGAATTCCCCGCGGCGAGCATCGGTGCAATCTTCATCATCAGGTTGATCGCCGGGAAGTTCCACGGAATGATTGCGCCTATCACCCCTCGCGGACGGCGAACCTGCATTTCGAATGCCCCGGCATCGGTCGCGGGGATCGCGCCGCGCTGCCACTTGTCGATGGCCTCGCCGTAATAGCGGGTAAAGCCTGCGGCGACGACGCCCGCCTCAAAACCGCCAGCACTGACGGGCTTTCCCATGTCGGCGCAATCGACCACGGCCAGCCTCCCGGCATTCTGCTCAATGAGATCGGCCAGCGCCTTCAGCATCGCAGCGCGCGCGACCGGCGGCAAGCCGCCCCATGGCCCCTCCAGTGCGCCGCGCGCCGCGGAGACCGCGGCTTCGACCGCCTCCATTCCGGCAGCGGCGAAAGTGCCGCGCGAGCGCCCCGTCGCAGGATCGAACTGCTCGACCCCGCGATCGCTTGCGGCATCAATGCGCTCTCCGTTGATGAATGATCTCAAGTCGATCGGGCTGCTCATGCCGCCTTGCTCCTGTGCTGGGTGTCTTCCCGGATCATGTCGGCGGCCTTCTCTCCGATCATGATGCAGGTGGCGTTGATGTTGCCGGCGGGGATGGCAGGGATGATGGAAGCATCGGCGACCCACAGGCCTTCGACGCCCTTGACCCGCAATCGGTGGTCGACGACGCCATCCTCGCCTGGTGCCATCTTGCAGGTGCCGCTCGGGTGATACATGAGAATTCCAGTGTCGCGGACGTGAGCGGCGAGGCCGGTGGTGCTTTCGTCAGCCGGTGCGACGATATTGGCCACGTAGGGCTTCATCGCATCGGTGCGCAGGATATCCAGGCCGATCTTCAGCCCCGCGATTAACCGGTCTACATCGCTGTCATTCTCGAATAGTTGATGGTCGATTACCGGCGGGGCCGCTGGGTCTGCCGAGGCGAGCTCGATCTTGCCGCGGGAGAGCGGTCGGCAAAGACCCACCGCGAGCGCCATCTGCGGCGTTTTCTTGCGCTTCGCCTTGCCGTTCTCGATCTCGTAGGCGGATGGTGACAGGATGATCTGGATATCCGGTGCGGCGAGCCCGCCCTCAGTACGAACGAAGGCCTGCGCATGGCCGATCGGCGTAGCGAGAGGCCCCCTGCGGTTCAGGAGGTAGTTCAACGCATGGATCGGGGATTTGATCACGCCCTGGTCGCTCGTCAGGGTCGGAACAGTCGCTTCGAACGACACGGTGGCGCCGGAATGCTCCATCAGGTTCGCGCCCACGGCTTTGTTTGCAGCCAGGACTTCGATCCCGTGCTTTGCAAGTTGGTCCGAAGGGCCGATACCCGACAGCATCAGCAACTTGGGGCTGGCGATCGCACCGGCGCACAGAATCACACCCTTGCGCGCCGCTACCTTATCTGCCGCTCCATTCCTGCAATATCGCACGCCACTCGCGCGGTTCCCATCGAACAGGATCTTCTCGACAGAAACACCTGTTTCTACACGATAATTGGCTCGCTCGCGAATTGGATCGAGATAGGCCGCAGCTGTGCTCGCGCGCGCGCCGCGATGCTGCGATGCCTGGCAGATCCCTGCCCCTTCGCGGACCGCGCCGTTGAGATCGTCGGACTTGCCATGACCCAGTTCCTCGCATGCGGCGATGAACGGTTCGACCAATGCATGCGGCGAGCGAGGCTTCTGAACAGCGAGCGGACCGTCACCGCCACGCTCTTCATTCGCACCTGTATCGCTGGTCTCCAGCTTGCGGAAATAGGGCAAAACATCCGCATGGCTCCACCCCCGATTGCCCATCTGAGCCCACAGGTCGTAGTCGTATGCGTGGCCGCGCACGAACATCATCCCATTCAATGAGCTGCTGCCACCAAGCATCTTGCCCGCAGGCCACATCTCGACCTTGCCGCCGCGCGAGGCATCCGGCTCTGCGATGTATTGCCAATTCATGTCCGGTCTCGGGAACGAGAACATCATGAAAGCAGGCACGCTGACGAATGGATGATGATGATCGCGGCCCGCTTCCAGCAACAAGATCCGGCAATCGCGATCTTCGGAAAGGCGCGCGGCAATCACCGCACCGGACGAACCGGCGCCGATGACAATGAAGTCCCATTGTTCAGCCAATGCAGTTGGCATTCTCACCCCAATGCTCGCCCCGGCTCGTGTTGGCCAAGGGCTTCCAGTCACGGCATATGGCGATACTGCCTAAAGCGATTATTCAAACCGAAGAAAAATGCTTTGCAATCTCCGTTCAAAGGGTCTCTGCCGCTCCAGTGATCTGGCAAAATGTGAAGGCAGGCGCTAGTTTCCAGGGAGTTCTTGAAGAGAGGTCAAGCAGACCGGTTTGGGCAATCCTTATACGATAGATTCCAAGCTGAAGCTTTGGTCCGGTAGACCGGATGCGCTCTCGCGCGACTATGACCCGGACAATATCCAGCCCTGGAACTCCAGCGACGGGCTTCGCCTCAGGCCCGCAGCTTGGGCAGCAGAGGGTTATCGCGAAATAACCGATATTGCGGATGGCTTTTCGGTGGTTATCGGCGACATTACCCATCTTGAGGATGCGCTGCAGCGGCGCGAGGGCCAGAACGCTGTCAATTTCCATTTCCGTCTCAGCGGGATGAGCACCATCGAGGTCGAAGGTGGCGAGCCGGTAACGGTCGGTCAGCAAACCCTCGTGTTGCTGCTAAGTCCTGAAGGGATCGCCAAGACCGAACGGTTCTTCTCAGGCGAACACGAACAATCGGTGACGCTTTGCTGCGAGCCCGATTTTATCCTGAGTCGTTTCGAGACGTCGGGTGGCGAGCTTCCCAAGATGCTGCAATCCTGTCTGGAAGGCGAAGCGGGGCAGCCGATCTTTGCCAGTACGACGCTCAGCGTACAGATGGCCGCAGCAGTAAGGGCGCTGATCGAGAATGAATTCGAACGCGATTTCAGACGCATCTTTGTCGAGGCAAAAGCTCTCGAACTGCTGCTCCTGTCCCTCGTTGCGCTAAGCGAGAGCGAACGTCGGTTGGAAAGCGGCTATGTACCTCTGGGCAAGCGTGACTGCGAACGTATCGATACTGTGCGTGAGATTCTGGACCGCGATTATCTGGATCCTCCCTCGATAACGCAGCTGGCACGTCAGGTGGCGGTCAATGACGCCAAACTGATGCAACTGTTCAAGCAGCAGGTGGGTGAAACGATCTTCAACTACACCCAGCGGCTCAAGATGGAACACGCGAAGCACATGCTCGAAGATACCGAGGAGTCCATCACCGAGATCGCGTTCGATGTTGGATACGAATACTCGAGCAATTTCACTACGGCATTCAAGCGCCATTTCGGCATTACGCCCAAGGCAGCTCGCCAGGCAGTCCGGTCGCAATGATGCGGCAAATTTCAAAGAAGTTTGGCGCGACACCATAAGTGGGCGGCACACCGATGGAATATGGTCAACGTGAGAGATGACGAGATTTGGCCTTGGTTGGTGAGGTTGGCAATTGGCGGACTACCAGCGGTCTCGGTTAGATCAGCAAAGCACGCGGAGTAAGGTGCATGAACGAAACGGCAATTGATGGAATCATCAGTGGAGATCGTCATATGCCGCTCGATCGCTTGCGGCGACGCGCGGCGCGCGCGGCCAGTGCGTTGCACGAGGTCGGAATCTGGCAGGGCGACCGCGTCGCGCTATTGCTACGGAACGACATCGCGTTCTTCGAGGCGACAATGGCAGCATCGGTCCTGGGTGCTGTAACCGTGCCGCTCAACTGGCACATGACCGCAGAAGAAATCGACTACATTCTCGATGATTGCGAGGCAAAGATCGTCATCGCTCACGCAGACCTCGTCGATGAAGCGCTGATCTCCGTTTGCGCCGGCCGCGAGCTTGTTGTCGTGGAGACCCCCCCAGAACTGGCAGGGCAATACGAAAAGTCGAAACCGACGCGGCTGGCCAATGCGCTACCGGTCTGGGATGACTGGATCGACGGCCACGAGGCGTGGGCGCGCCCGAGCATGCAGGTTACCGGCCCGATGTTCTATACCTCAGGTACGACCGGGCGCCCCAAGGGTGTGAAGCGACTACCTATCTCGCCCGATGCGGTGAAGGCCGTAATGCACCGGGCAGCGGTATCTTTCGGTATCGGCGGCGAAGGGGTTCGTTCGGTGATGACTGGACCGCTCTACCACAGCGCGCCAAATGCCTATGCGATGCAGGTGGTCGGAGAAGGCGGACTGCTCGTGCTGCAGCCCAAGTTCAAGGCTCTGGAGCTGCTCGAATTCATCGAGCGATACCAGATCACCAATCTGCACATGGTCCCGACCATGTTCGTTCGCCTCCTCGAATTGCCGGAAAGCGACAAGACGCGCTTCGATCTTTCGAGCCTGCGCCATGTCGTCCACGGCGCCGCGCCCTGCCCGGCGGATGTCAAGCGCGCCATGATCGAATGGTGGGGGCCGGTCGTCCACGAATATTACGCGATGACCGAAACCGGCTTCATCGCCATTTCGAACAGCCAGGAATGGCTGCAGCATCCCGGCAGTGTGGGGCGAGCAGCGCCCGGAGTCACCATCGAAACCCGCCGCGACGATGGCATCCGCTGTGATCCAGGAGAGCCCGGGGAGATCTTCGTCCATTCGGAGGTGACAGGCCACGTCGCCTACCACCGCGCCGAAGAGAAGACGGCCGAGTTGCGACATGGCGATTTCGTTGCCACCGGCGACATCGGCTACCTCAACGAAGAGGGCTTCCTGTTCATTTCGGACCGCAAGACCGACATGGTCATCTCGGGCGGTGTCAACATCTATCCGGCCGAAGTCGAGCAGGCACTGATCGGCATGCCCGAGATCAGCGATTGCGCCGTGTTCGGCGTTCCCCACCCTGAATTCGGCGAGCAGCTGGTTGCCGCAGTACAACCCGCCGAGGGGGCCAGTATCGAAGAGGCCTCGGTCCAGACTTATCTCAAGGATCGTATTGCCGGTTATAAGATCCCTCGCCTGATCCGCATCTGCAATGAATTCCCGCGCGAGGACTCTGGCAAGGTCAAAAAGCACAAATTGCGCGATGCGCTCTTCGGAGAACTTGCAGCCTGAGCGATTTTGCACCCGATTGTAAAACGGGCTTGGGGTCGGAGCAATCGTTCTCCCTCACTAAAAAATGGGCGCAAAAAGGGGTGACCTAATCGCCCCGCCCGAGTGAAGCGACGTATGCGGCGATTGCCTTGAATTCAGAACGATCGACGCCATCGAGCGCCATCCTCATCTGCTGGCCCGCCAAATCTTCTTCGTCGTAGCCACGCGCGCCAGAGTGATACGCCTCAAGGCTGGCCAGCAGGTACCAGTCTGCCTGACCGGCAATGCGGGGCGCGCCGATATCCGGGTTGCCCATAGCGTCTTCACCGTGACAGGCAGCGCACGTCTCGTAGGCCTGCTTACCGCGTTGCCCTGCGACACTCTGGTCCAGGGTCAAGGGCGGAGGCAGTGCTTTGCTAGAAGCATAGTGGCTCGCAGCTGCCTTACGGTCTGCGGGCTGCAGGCTTTGTGCGATCACAAACATCTGCGGGCCGAAAGAATCGCCAGCTGCAGTTCCCCGCTTGCCGGTGGCGAACAAGTCAAGCTGGCGCTCAATGTAATCGGCACCCAGCTCCGACAATCGCGGTGCGGATCGCGCCTCATTGCCTTCTCCAGCAGCCCCGTGACAGACCGCGCAGCTCGCGATCATCGCTGACTTATCCGCTTCTGATATTGCATCGGACGTAGCTTGCGAGAACGCGGTTCCCCCAGCCAGAAAAGCCATAGCGGACAAGGGTATCAAGACCTTTTTCACTCTTACATCACCCATAATTGCGTGAATGCATATGACCGCCAATTTTGGCGGATCGCAATGCCCAAGTTAAACAGTGCTGGCGGAACAAAGGTGGTTCAAATCGCGTAAGTGATTGATGTTTGGTGTTGTTATTTTGGGCTCGAAAATGGGTGTGGTAACAACATTTTTCCACTTATGCCCCTTGCTCTAGCGTTTGTCTGGATCACAACATAACACCGGCGACATGTTCGTCGTCGAACGAGTCGCTCGCGGTCACCGCTACCTCTACCTCGTCGAAAGCGTGCGCGAGGGGAAGAAAGTGCGTCAGCGCACCATCAAGGCGTTGGGCCGCAAGGATATGCTCGCCGCCAGTGGCGAACTCGACCGTCTCGCATCCTCGATTGCGCGGCACGCCGAGCGCAGCGTGATCCTGTCCGACATCGATGCCGGCAAGATTACCGCCCAGCGCATCGGCGGTCCCCTGTTGTTCGGCCGGTTGTGGGAACGGCTTGGGGTCGATGCTGTGCTGACCGAGGTGCTGGCGGGGCGCGGCTTTGGCTTTGATGTCGAACGTGCCGTATTCGTTGCCACTGTGCACCGGCTGTTC
>JBKDUW010000090.1:0-5359 GCA_046339235.1 Erythrobacteraceae bacterium
CGAGAAAGAGTGGAGAATGCCGCCACGTGAGTGGTCCATGGCAAAGGCCCAGTTCGCCGTCCTGTTCGGCGAGCGCTTCATCAAGGCCATGGCGGCGTAATGTTCAACCGCCCGCCCACACACGAAATTCCTGACAGTCCCAGTAGGTATCGACGAAGGTCTGCTGGTAGATCCGTCCCACGCCCTTCATGTTGCCGACGGAGAAGGTGTCCTGCGCGCCGCAGTAACCGGGACATTCGCTCTCGAACTCACCGTGGGCCTCCTTTTCTGATTTCGCCTTTCCATCGCGGCAAGCTGGCTCTCGGTGAGAATGATGCCTTCCTGAGCGACCTTCGCCTCCAGCGCCTTGAGGCGCTTCTTCATCGTTTCCAGATCGTGGCGCTGCCATACGCCGCGCACGCCGGCAGGCGAGATCGAATGGCCCCGCTTGCGCACTTCATTGGCGATCCGCACCTGACCGAATGCTGGCTGCTCCATCGTAAGTTCAAGAATGACGGCCTCAACCTCGGGCGGAGTTCGATTGGCTAATAGCGGTTTCTTGCGAGACAACTCCTGCAGCGCCATCTCGCCGCCAGTCTCGTACAGCTCCTTGAAGCGATAAAAGCTGTCGCGCGAATAGCCCATCATCTTGCAGGCCTGGCTGACGTTGCCCAGCTGCACCCCTTCGTTGACGGAAATGGCCGCCTGGCGCGGATCATGATGAATGCCGAACTGGTGGCGGGAAAGCAGGAACGGATCATCATCCCGACAGCCTATCGCACTGATTATCTAAGCGCTCTCAAGGCTTTCTCGCAGAAAAGCCATGTCGATCCGCTGATCCGGATGCTGGACGTGGCTCAAAGATACACAGGCTCGATTGATTGGAGCACGCTGCAAACAGCGCGCCAGATGCTGTCGGAGACCGACGCATTTGCGGCAGGCGAGGATGCCAAGATGAAATTCAGCTGGGTCGATCCGGGTCGTTGAAACCGGATCGCACCGGCAGGTACGTTGCCGGGCGCTAAGTGGTAAACGGCAGACATGTGGTGTGCTGAGCATTTTTACTGGGCGCGCGCCGCTGCAAACTTCCATAGCCTGCTGCAAAGAACCCGGAGAGGAAATCCTGATGCATGACGTGATCATTCGTGGCGGCAGGATCGTCGATGGCTCGGGCGGCAAGCCTTTCATTGGCGACGTGGCGTTCAAGGACGGGGTGATCACCAAGGTGGCCCCGAAGATTTCCGGCGCGGCGCGCCGCGAGATCAATGCCGAGGGACACATCGTCACCCCTGGCTGGATCGACATCCACACGCATTATGACGGTCAGGTCAGCTGGGACGATGAACTCGCGCCCTCCTCTCACAACGGCGTCACCACCGTGGTTATGGGCAATTGCGGCGTCGGCTTTGCACCTGTGCGTCCCGGGCAGGAAAAGGAACTGATCGAGCTGATGGAGGGGGTGGAGGACATCCCCGGAACCGCGCTCTATGAGGGGATCGAATGGGGGCGATGGGAGAGCTTCCCTGAGTACATGGATTATGTCGCCTCGCGCACTTTCGCGATCGATGTCGGCGCGCAGATCGCACACGGCGCGGTGCGCTATTATGCGATGGGCGAACGCGGCCGCACGAACGAGGACGCGACGCCCGAGGAGATCGAGCGCATGGCCGATCTCGTTGAGGAAGCTGTCGCGGCAGGCGCGGTGGGATTTTCCACCTCACGCACCATCGGTCACCGCGCGCTGTGGGGCGAACCGGTGCCGGGCACATTCGCGCCAGAGGAAGAACTTCTCGCCATCGCCCGCCGCTTCAGGAAGCTGGGCAAGGGTGTGATCGAGGCTATCCCGGCGGGCACAGTGGGCAAGCTCGAAGCGCTCGGCGGTGAACGCAGCGAACCGCTGGCGGAGCTCGAACTGTTTCGCCGCATATCGGAGGAAAGCGGCCGCCCGCTCACCTTCACGCTGGTCGAAATCCGCGAATATGCGCCCGATCTGTGGCTGCAGATGCTGGAGCGTTGCCGCGAAGCGAACCAAAGCGGCGCGCACCTCTTCCCGCAGGTGCCCTCGCGCATAATCGGCTTCATCCACGGCCTTTCCAGCTATCACGCCTTCATGCGCAGACCGACCTATCTTGAAAAGCTCGCGCACATGCCGCTGCCCGAGCGCGTCAAGGCAATGCGCGATCCGGAAATCAAGCACCAGATTCTATCGGAACGGGATGTGCCGCACGAAGCGCCGGGGTCGATGCAGAACGTCTACGCCCTATTCCGGCGCGGGGCTAATAGCCTCTATCCGCTCTCCGAACCGATCAACCTCGAAGCCGACAAATCCGCCTCCATCGGAGCTCGGGCCAAGGCAGAGGGGCGCGATGCGCTCGAATATCTTTACGATGTGATGCTGGAGGACGAAGGCCGCACGTTCCAGGCGCTGACGCAAGGTGATCAGCAGAAAAGCCTTGCCGTGTTGGAAGAGATGCTGCGTCATCCCGATACCGTCACTGGCCTGAGCGATGCGGGCGCGCATGTCACGCTGATCTGCGATGCCACGATGCCGACCACCCAACTCAGCTACTGGACGCGCGACCGCAAAAGCGGGCCGACCCTGCCGCTGGAATTCCTCGTCCACAAGCAGACCGCGCGCAATGCCGCGCTCTACGGCTTCAGCGATCGCGGCCTGCTGCAACCGGGCAAACGCGCCGACATAAATGTCATCGACTACGCCGGCCTCACCGTCTCCCCCCACGTGGCGCACCACGATCTCCCCGCAGGCGGCACGCGCCTGATGCAGCCGGTGAAGGGCTATGCCGCCACCTTCTGCAATGGCGTGATGATCCGCGAGAACGACGCGGACACTGGCGCGCGGCCCGGGAGACTGGTGCGGAGTTGAAGTAGCTAAAAGGGTTGACTGCCTTGCTCAAGCAGTGCCGCTAGAAATGCCCTTTCCTGCGAACCAGTTGCTTTGACAGCACCTCTGACAGAACCACTGGAAGAGATATTGCAGCTAAATCGGGTGGCTTCTTGTAGCCTATACGGTCGAACCATAGCTCGGATTGTATTGCCAATTCGGGCCCAGGATTTCAAGGAAGGCGTTACCGCATTCGCCGAAAAGCGCAAACCGGAGTGGACAGGCTCATGATAGCTACATCAGACGGAAAAGCGATGCTCGAAGGGGTTAAGGTCCTCGACCTGACCAGCGTGGTATTCGGGCCCTACTGCACCCAGTTGCTCGCCGACCTTGGGGCTGAAGTAACGAAGATCGAAGCACCTGGAAGCGGGGATTCGTTCAGATGGTCCGGCAAGGCGGTCGCGACTAAGGGGATGAGCCCGGGCTTCATGACGATCAACCGCGGCAAGAAATCTGCTATCCTGAACCTCAAAGAGCCTGACGATAATGCAACCTTGAAGAGCCTGCTGCGTGTCACAGACGCTTTTATACTGAACATCCGCGGCAAGGCAGCCGAGCGGTTGGGACTCGACTACGCCAGTGTGAAGGCGATCAATCCGGAGATCATCTACGTCCATTGCCTCGGCTTCGCTCAAGATGGGCCTTATGCCGATCTACAGGCCTACGACGACGTGATCCAGGCAGCGAGCGGCACCGCAAGTTTGCTGAGCCGGGTCGACGGTGATCCGCGCGCGCGCTACCTTCCTTCGCTTATTGCGGACAAGGTTGCTGGCTTGCATGGTGCCTATGCCGTATTAGCAGCAATTATCCACAAGCTACGCACCGGTCACGGCCAGCGTGTCGAAGTCCCGATGTTCGAGGCGTTCACCAGCTTCATGCTGCTTGAGCACCTTGCCGGTGAAACATTCGACCCGCCGAATGCTCCGCCCTGTTATGGCCGTCAGGTCGATCCCGATCGGCAGCCCTTTCCTACCTCAGACGGCTATATCAGTATCGTCGCCTATACCGATGAAGCGTGGCCGCGCATCTTTGAGATGCTTGGGAATCCGAGCTTTCTCTCGGATGAGCGGTTCGCAACCTTTAAGCTGCGTTCCATCAATACAGCGCCTCTCTATCAGGAGATTGCGCGACTAACGCAGAGCTTCACCACAGCGGAGTTACTCAAGCTTTGCCACGCGGCACAGCTACCAGCTCAAGCGGTGCGCGACATCTCCGAAATCAAGAATGATCCCCATCTCGAAGCTACCGGCTTCTTTAAACGCCGCACCCATCCGACGGAAGGTGACTATTTCGAAATACAGTCACCGATCCGTTTCGACGACTATGAGCGTCCGGTTCTCGATCACGCGCCAAAGCTGGGTGAACATTCCGAAGAGGTGCGCTTTGTCGCCAACGAACACCAGACAATGCATCGGGCACCCTAGTGGATTGATTCCAACGTTTGGAACCCCCGGTTACCTGCAGCGATGATTTCGTCGGGGTCCGCCTTCCAGACGAAGGGTTTGGGGTCGCTGGCGTTGTATTCGCGGATGAAACGATTGATGGCGGCCTGGAGGTCGACGAGCGAATGGAAGACGCCGTTCTTGAGCGGCCGCCGGGTCAGTTTTGCGAAGAAAGGTTCCTGCAGAGGCGCGTGCCTACCGCACCAAGCCTGAGATCGCCTTGGCCGAGATCGACCGCGTGCGTGATGCCGGTGTGCGGTTCGGCGGGATCCTGGCCGACGCTGGCTACGGCCTGTCCGGCCCGTTCCGGCAGGCCCTCACCGAGCGTGGACTGATCTGGGCAGTGGGCATCCCTTACAAGCAGAAGGTCTATCCAGCCGATGTTGCCATGATCTTCCCGGTTGCTGGTCGCGGACGACCACGCAAGAACCATGTGCCCGATGTTCCCTCGCGTCCTGCCCAGAAAATGCTCGAGAGCGCAAAGTGGCAGACCGTGAGTTGGCGCCGTGGGACAAAGGGCAAGCTCTCGGCGCGCTTTGCTGCCATGCGCGTGCGGGTTGCTGACGGCCCACCGCAGCGGATCGGTGATCTCGGACAACAGCATCTTCCCGGCGAAGAGGTATGGCTGGTTGGCGAGCATCGCTCCACCGGCGAGCGCAAATACTACCTCAGCAATCTGTCCGCCGACACCACGCTTAAGAAGTTGGCCGGCGCCATCAAGGCCCGTTAGGTATGCGAACAGGCCCATCAGCAGCTCAAGGAAGAGCTCGGCCTTGATCACTTCGAGGGACGATCATGGCAAGGTCTTCACCGCCATGCCCTCATGAGCATGATCGCGTTCGCCTTCCTCCAAGCCCGACGCCTCAAGGCAGCGGGACGGAAAAAAAGAAGCCCGAGCCCGCCGCCGCACCCGACCTTGCCGGCCATCAGGCAGGCGATCCTGATCCAGCTCAGCCAGCCTCCGCCGCCAACATGCCCACACTGCCGTAGACGATGGCGACGTATGATCCGCAAATATCTGCCAAAGTAGTGCTAG
>JBKDUW010000091.1:0-5903 GCA_046339235.1 Erythrobacteraceae bacterium
ATGCCGAGGACGAGCACCCAGTGACGGCACTCCTCGGGTAACCTACGGATAGAGGTGCCAGCGGGGCCTTCAGTGAAGCGGCATACACGAAAAAGCAGATACCCGAGGCGGCGATATTTGCCGACCAGTTGAGCCGGGACGGCCCAGGCAGGCTGGTGATGAGCGACGCGATGCCGCTGCTCGACCAGGCGCCCTGGCTCAGGCCGGGCGAGCCGTGGGTTGTCCCCGGAGTGCTCGATGGCGAGCATGTCGTTCCGTTCCGCCTGGTGGCGATCGTCGGGATCGCATCGGGGGTTCTGGCCGCCGTGGTGCTGACCATTACCGCGGCTGTCACCCTGAGCAAGGCGACAGAAGGCAAGGCGACCATCTCCGTGGACCAGATATCCGCCACAGGATGAGCAGCGGTGAGCGCCGGAGACCCACAATGAACGACCGTATCATGTCCGACGCCTACAACTTCAAGAAGCTGATCCGCGAAGCCGAGGCCCTTGCCGACGAAGCGATCATTGCCATGGCCCGTCTGAAGCAGGCGATGCTGGCCGCGCGCCAGAACCCCGAAATCGAGATTCACACCGGCCAGCGGGCGCTGATGCGTCTGACCGAAGCGGAAGGCTCGGCGCTCGCAATGTCGACCAACCTGCTGCGCGTGCATGACGAGCTCAGCAAGATTGCGCGCGTCCACGCTGGCGGCGATACCGGATTGCCGACCACGATCCCCGAGGATGTGGCCGCGTCTGCACCGGTTCGCGCCGAGCTACAGGACGCATGAACCAGGCCGGGACATGCTCGAGATCTTCAAAACCTATCGTGTCGATGCCCAGTATATCGCCAGCGTCCTTCTGGCGCTGGCGATATGGCGCTGGGGCGGTGGGCCGGAGCGCTGGCTGATCGGCCTGTTCGCCGCCATGATGGTGGTGCCGACCTACCTGTTCAAGCTGCTGGATGTCGGTGTCCCGACTGAAGGGCCCTATGCCTGGCTCCATTTTAGCGTCGATCTGATTGCTTCAGCCGGGTTTACGGTCATCGCCTTGAGCGCCAACCGCAACTATCCCTTGTGGATCGCCGGTTTCCAGCTGGTCGCGATCGGTGCCCATGCGGTCAAGCAAATGGGTCTCGATGTGTCGCTGTTTGCCCTGGTGATCCTGATCGTCGGCCCGGCCTATTGCCAGCTGCTGTTGATCTTCGGCGGCTTTGTGCGCCACGTCCGGCGCCTGCGCCGGTTCGGCCCTTATCGCGACTGGCGGGTCACGCGCGATCCGATACCGCTATTCTTGACCTGATCTTCTCCGGGGAGACCCATCATGCCGCATGAGCCTGCCCGCCTGGCCGCCGGAGCCTCGCCGTGGAGATCGCCGCGCTGATGGCGCGCCCGGCCCCGGCCAACCGTCCCGAGCATCGGCATGGAGCGTTGGTCGCTTACCTCCGCTCGGCCGTGTTTTCTCGCCGGGCGCACTTCACGAGCGCTGTCATGTCGTGTTCGTCAATGCGCAGCGGCGCCAGCTCGGTGATGCGAGCATCGGCTTGGGCGGCCTCAATGTGCTGTCAGTGCGAATGCGCGAAATTTTCGGGGAGGCGCTGCGGCTCGATCCTCGCGGCATGATCCTCGCCCACAACCATCCCTCGGGCCATTGCCGCCCGAGCGGCTCCGATATCATCGCGACCCGCCGGCTGGCAGAGGTCGCGCGGGCGCTCGACATCGTCCTTATCGATCACCTCATCTTCACCGACGAGGCGGTCTATTCCATGCGCGCAGGGGGATTGCTGTGAACTCGATTTGTGCCAACGGCCTGTTTCCTGACAGCGACACGCTGATCCCGCGGTTCCGCGAGGCGGGCGATGTGACGCTTGATCTGTTCCACCGCGATGGCCGGGTGAACGCCTCACCCGCCGCGAGCTGCTCAAGGATGTGTGGCGCATCACCTTTGAACCCGAAACCAACAGCGTCGCGGTGCATGTCGCCAGAGTGCGGGCCAAGCTTGAACCTTTCGGCCTGGCGCGGATCCTCGCCACGCACCCTGATGGCGGCTATTTCCTCGATGCACCGCCCGGCCCGGGCCATTTCCGGCTGGCGCGCGCCTTGGGGGCCTAGGGCACTGGACTTGGAAGCAGGAATCGGCGAGGCTGACGGCGTTTGAGACGCTTTTCGAAGGAACGCCTTTCGCCATGTCAGCCACCATCATGACCACCAATGACCGGATCGGAATCGAGCTGGGCGAGGACGGCGTCGCCGAGGTCCGCTTCACCCGGCCCGACAAGATGAATGCGCTCGATCCCGAGATGTTTCAGCGCATCATCGAGGCGGGCAGCACATTGCAGCGGATGAAGGGCCTGCGCGTTGTGGTGCTCTCGGGCGAGGGCCGCGCGTTCTGCGCCGGACTCGATCTGTCGAACTTCTCGCGCAAGCCGCCCGAGGATGAGCCGAGCCTGACCGAGCGCACCTATGGCAATTCCAACCGCCCGCAGCAGGTGGCGATGCAGTGGAGGAAGCTCCCCGTGCCGGTGATCGCCGCGGTGCACGGCGTGTGCTTCGGCGGCGGCCTGCAGATCGCCAGCGGCGCGGATATCCGCGTGGTCCATCCCGAGACCCGCATGGCGATTATGGAGATGAAGTGGGGCCTCGTCCCCGACATGGGCGGCTATATGTTGTGGCGCGGGATGGTGCGCGACGATGTGCTGCGCGAACTGATCTACACCAACCGCGAGTTTACAGGGGCAGAGGCGCAGGCGCTGGGCCTTGCGACCTATGTCGACGACAACCCGCGCGAGCGCGCGCTCGAAATCGCCCGCGTGATCGCGCTCAAGAACCCCCACGCGATCCGCGCCGCCAAGCGGCTGCAGGCCAGCATGCACGAACGCGGAGCCGACGCGATCCTGCTCGAGGAAAGCATCGAACAGCACGCGCTCATGCGCAGCCGCAATCAGGTCGAAGCGGTGATGGCGGAGATGGAACGAAGGAAGCCGAACTTCGAAGACGTTTAAGGCAACCGTCCGCTCTCAAGTCGACATTCCGCGCGCCGGAATGGCCGTTAGTTGGTGGAAACGCAAATGCTCATGGCCGCACGTGGGTGGGAACGAGAATTTCGGCTTTCAGCGAGAAACCCACCGAAGTTGCCCGGCAGCTATCAGGATCGCGCGTCGGCCCCGCTCATGACCGCTCGTGGGTGGAAGGCAGACCTTAAAAACAAGGCCGCGCCATTCATGCGTAAAAAAGGGGCGTCGGAGCGATCCGGCGCCTCGATATCCACTGCATGGCCTATGTCCCAAAATGCGACAACCGTTAGTTTCCAGGAAACTAAATCTCGAAACAAACAACTAACTCTCGACAGGTTTCTGCCGTGTGGTAACGACTCCTTTGATTTGGTCATATTATCGAGTCAAACCCGTTGGCTGCATAGGTGCCTGTATTTTCGGAAGGATCTCTAATGTCCATGGCGAGATTAGTTGCTGGCGCGACCGCTGCGATGGCGCTGTCGTTTGCCGTTCCGTCGCAGGCCGCTGTCGATATCAACGGCGGTTTGTCGTGGGGCGGCTGGACCAGCGTAGGCCTGTCAAACCAGCTCGGCGTTTACGGCTCCGGCTCCAGCACGTCGGTCTATGAAGTTTACACGACCTCGTTCGCCTTCAATGGCAATTCAGTCAGCGGCGGCGGACTCGGCGGCGGCCCTACCGGAGGAGCAACCGGTTTCGGGACGGGCGCTTTCTCGTCGGGGGCCTTTGGCACCGGAAACATCATTCTGGGCATCGGCGTTAGAGCGGTCAGTGGCGACAGCATCACCGGCTTCACCCCGACCATCCGCTTTGATCTGGACGGGGACAGCTATCAGGCCGCGACCTCGGTTGGCGGCGGCGATGGTCGGACGAGCTTTACGAGTTGGTCGGAGACAGGTGACTTCACCGCCCAGTTCGAGGGCGCGAATGCGTGGCGAGGAGGCACCCTGACCATGCAAGCGGGCAACGGAACTTCGAATGGCGGCCCCGACAACCAGCAATGGCTTGTCGGCGGCATTGGCAGCGGGGTCAGCTACGACTTCGCTTTCCGAGCGTTCGCTCAGTCGTCCAGCTATCAGTCGTTCTTCGATCTGGGCGCGATGCAGTCCCTCTATGGCGTCAGCAATCCGTTCGGCAAAAATGCTAATTTCACAGGCATCGGCACGCCCGGGAACCCAATCAGGATTTCGCTCAACGGCATGGGCACGAACAACGTGGTCTTTGACGCGAACACCACCTTGACGGCGGGCGCGGTGCCTGAACCGGCGACTTGGGGTCTGATGATCCTGGGCTTCGGTGTCATCGGCGGGGCGATGCGCCGTCGCCGTGCGGGAGCGGTTCGCGTCGCTCACGCCTGATCGTACATCGGAATGAAGCAGCGGCCCCGCCGGCGATGGCAGGGCCGTTCGCCTTCGTGGTTGGCTGCAATGTGTTCGAACGGGTACCGGGGTTCCAGCATCCGTCGGCGGAGTATCGTTTGCTGCGCCATGCGGTAGGCTGAGCTGTCCGCTCTTCGCGTTATTGGTCGATAGCGTCTACCGCTGCAACTGATGTCGTGTGTCGCGCGACACGAGTCGCCATGCTGCCGATCAGCACCCGCCAGCTCCACCGTGTCGTCGTCGAAGCCGCCGAGGCAGCCGACATCACCAAGCGGGTAGGACCGCATACGCTGCGTCATAGCTTTGCCACGCACCTGCTGGAGGACGGTGTCGATATCCGCGTCATCCAGGCGCTGCTCGGTCATGCCAAGCTGAACACCACCGCCTTCTATACGCAAGTGGCGACCAAGACGGTCCGGGCGGTGGTCAGCCCGCTCGACCGGCTCGCGCTGGCGGCACCGGACAAGGAGGCGCCGAGCGGCTGAGGACCGGTGCGCGCCTCACTCGAGGTCGCCGACGTCTTCCGCGCTGCCGGGCCAGCCTATCGGGCCGCTCATGCCGGGCATCTGAGCCTCCATCAGCTCAAGGTCATGTCGGCGATCGAGCACTGCCGCACCGCCGCGCTGGGCGGGCACGTCGAGGCCTGCACCGACTGCGGCCATTGGCGGATCGCCTATAACAGCTGCCGCAACCGCCATTGCCCCAAGTGTCAGGGCGCCGCCGCACGCACCTGGCTCGCCGCGCGCGAGGCCGATCTGCTGCCGGTCGGCTATTTCCATGTCGTGTTCACGCTGCCTGCCGAGATCGCCGCCATCGCATTCCACAACAAGGCGCTGCTCTACGACCTGCTGTTCAAGACCGCGTCCGAAACCACGCTCACCATCGCCGCCGATCCCAGGCATCTCGGTGCCCGCATCGGCATCACCGCCGTGCTCCACACCTGGGGCTCGGCGATGACCCATCACCCGCACATCCACATGATCGTGCCGGGCGGCGGTATCGCGCCGGATGGGGACCGATGGATATCCTCCCGTCCGGCTTTCCTCCTGCCGGTGCGCGTGCTGGGCGCCTTGTTCCGCCGCCTGTTCCTCACCCGGCTGCTGGCGCTCCACGATGCCGGCAAGCTCGCCTTCTTCGGTCAGCTCGCTCATCTCGCCGATCGGCGCGCATTCCTGCGCCACCTGTCACCGCTCCGCAAGAAGCGCTGGGTGGTCTATGCCAAGCCGCCCTTCGCCGGTCCCGAGGCCGTGCTCGCCTATCTCTCGCGCTACACCCACCGGGTCGCCATCTCGAACACTCGCCTCCTGCGGCTCGACGAGCATGGGGTCACGTTCCGCTACAAGGATTATCGTCGCTCCACGCCAGACCGGCAGCAGGTCATGACCCTCAGCGCCCACGAGTTCATCCGCCGCTTCCTGCTGCACTGCCTGCCACGCGGGTTCCACCGCATCCGCCACTATGGCCTGCTCGCCAGCGGCACCCGCAAGGCCCACCTCGAGCGCGCCCGCCAGCTGCTCGCCCTCGCGCCGCCCGCCG
>JBKDUW010000092.1:0-7403 GCA_046339235.1 Erythrobacteraceae bacterium
CCGCCCCTCCTGCGCCCAGCCCTGGAATTTCTTCTGAACCGGCCCGAAGCCGTGCATCTCGGCAATCACATCCAGCGCCATGAAGCCGACATTGTGCCGGTGGAGCGCATAGCGCGGTCCGGGATTTCCGAGGCCGACCCATATCTGCATCACGCGTCCTTAGCGAGGGAGGGGGAAAAACGAAACGCCGGACCTCTTGCGAGGCCCGGCGTTCGAAAGCCGTAACTGGCAGAAGCGGGTTATTCGCCGCCGGCTGCTTCGCCTTCGCTGCTCTTCAGGCCCGAGGGGGCGATGAGCGTCGCAATGGTGAAGTCGCGATCCGTGATCACGCTGGTGACGCCCTTGGGCAGGGTCACTTCGCTGATGTGGATCGCATCGCCGATTTCCTTGCCGGTGACATCGATCCGGATTTCGTCAGGGATCTCGGCGTTCGGACAGGCCAGTTCGAGTTCGTGACGCACGATGTTGAGCACGCCGCCCTTCTTGAGCCCGGGCGAGGCGTCTTCGTTGACGAACACCACCGGCACCTTCACTTCGACCATCGAGTCGCCGGTAAGGCGCAGGAAGTCGGCGTGGATCGGACGGTCGGTCACCGGGTTGAACGCCACATCCTTGGGCAGCGTGCGGACGATCTTGCCACCGATCTCGATGTTGACGATCGAGTTCATGAAGTGCCCCGTCATCAGCTGACGGTACAGTTCCTTCTGCTCAACATGGATCATTGTGGGTTCTTCCTTGCCGCCATAAATGACAGCAGGTGTCCGACCATCGCGGCGAAGTGCACGGGAGGCTCCCTTGCCAGCCCGTTCGCGCGCTTCGGCCGGCAGGTTCAGAGCGTCGCTCATAATTGTGCCTTTCGAATGCATGTTGATGTTAGTGTTATCGGGCGCACCGCCTCCAGGGATGACCGGACTGCCCAAGCGCGGGCCCTTAGAGGGAGAAGGCGCGCTTGGCAATCAAATTGCGGGGTTGGCGTGCAGCATCGCCCGAATGCGCCAAGCCTCAGCGAATGCTCGTGACGCGGTAACCGCGCGAACGCAGCATCACCGCCAGCCCGTCCGGCCCCACCAGATGCGCGGCGCCCACCGCCACCAGCGGACGCGGTGTGCCTTGCAGCATCACCGCAATCGCTTCGTCCCAGCGGCGGTTGCGGGCCACCAGCAAGGCCTCGCGCAGTTCGGGATCGGCCATAAACCCGGTGGTACCGGCGGCGACCAGTTTGGCCTCGTCGCCTGCAAGCCAGGCCTGCCGCAGCTGTCCGGCGCGCAGTTTCGCCTTGCTTGACTCTGTCACTACCGCCGCCAGCAGATCGCGCTGGTCGGCTTCGGGCAGGCTATCGAAGACCGCCAGCTGAGCGGCCACGCCTTCGAGTTCGATGACCTTGGTGGCGGGAAATTCGCGGATCAACGCGCGGTCGACCCCGTTGGCCGGATCGCCCTCGGCATCGATCTGGGCGAGCATCAAGGCCGCAGCCCAGCTTTCGGTCGCAACAAAGTCGTCAGGCACACAGTCGCCGCGATCGAGCAGGCTGGCGAGTGGCTGCTGCATTCCGTCCGGCAGGCGGCGATCGAGCGGGGGCAGGCCGGGGGTGGTGCCAAGTTCGGCAAAACTTGCGGCCATCGCCGCGCGATCATCGAGCGCGGCGATTTCTACAACCAGCAGGTCGGCTGCCTTAATAACGCGGGCAATCGGGGGGGTGCGCCAATGGGTGCCTGGGGGGAGGGCATGGATGGTGCCGAGCATCCAGCCCTCCACTGCGCCATCGGCGCTGGCGATTTCATAAATCAGCCGGCTTGGCGGAGGCCCTGCAGCTGCCTCGCCGGGGGCATTACTGCATCCGGCAAGTGCAAGTGCGAGAACGGGGGCCAGCACTGCCGCCAGCAAATTGCGGCTGATGCGGATCAGGCCGACCCCCGGGAAGGCGATCATCGTGCAGCGATCCCGGTCACTTGACCCGGGCCACAGTGATGCCCTTTTGCGCCAGGTAATCCTGCACGCTCTTAGAACCGGCAAGGTGGCCCGCGCCGACCGCGATGAACACTGTGCCGGGCTCGTCAAGGCGGGTGTCGATCCATTCCGCCCAATTGGCGTTGCGGCTGTAGAGAAGGGCTTCGGCCACCGCCGGATCGGTCATGCCTTCGTTCATGATGTTCGCGAGTTCGGCGGCATCACCTTCGGCCCATTCGGCGACCATCCGGTCGAGCATCGGCTTGATCTCGTCCATGCCTTCGACCGCTTCCATCATGAAGGCGACCTGCGCCTCGGTCGGCATGTTGTCGAAGATGCCGAGCTGGAATTCGGCGGTCTCGAGCGCGCCCTGCGGCTTGGTGCCGGCCTTGGCGAGGAGGATCTTCTCGACACCGCTGTTGGGATCATAGCCCTGCTGCATAAGCGGCAGCAGCGAAAGGGTAAGGCCGGCGAGCCACGGCTTGACCGGATCGAAGGCCTCCGGCGGGGCGCCAAGCTTGGCGAGGCCGGCTTCGTAGGTCGCTGTCTGCTCGGGCGTGAGCAGCGAGCGCAGCGTGGTGCCCGGGGGCAGCAGGCCGAGCTTCATGCTGAGCTCCTGGAGCTCGGCCTCTGACGCCTTGTCCATCTTGATCTCGGTGACGATCATGTCCGAGCCGTTGAGCGCGGTAGCGATGGTCGCATCATACCATTCGAGCTCCTTGGGCAGTACATGGACCGTGCCGAACAGGTAGATCGTGGTGTCCTCATCGGCGACCTTCCACAAGGCCGGGCCGGTGCCGCTAGTGGCGGGCGCGGCGGCAGTTGCGGTCGCCGCGTGGTTATCGGCCAGCGCTGGGCTGGCAGCAAGCAGCGCCAGCGGTGCAGCGGCAAGAGCGAGGAGCGAGGCAAGTTTCATGGTGGTTCCTTTCGTACGGGGTATGGGAAAACAGCAGGGGAGTTAAGAGCAATTGCAATCGTGCGGCCGCAATCAGGCGCGCCACCATGCGTAGAGATAGGCGACCATCATCCCGACAAAGCCGAGCAGCCACACACCGAAGGGGTTCGGCGCGGAGCCGAGCCCGCCGGCGTGAAGCACGGCCCACATCGGGAAACCCGCCAGCACTGCGGTACAGCCTCCGGCGAAGCCGATAAGGTTATGCTCGCGCTTCATCTCGTCGATGGTGCGGAAGCCCCAGAGCGGCAGAACCGCAAAGCCGATCAGCACCAGCACAGCGAGCAGGATCGCCACCACCGGGTCGAGCGCAAGCTTGTCCCAGTCGTTGCTGAACAGGCTTCCGTCGCCCTGATCGAAGGCACCGGTGACCAGCCCGATGATCCCGCCGATCATGACGGCAACGCCGAAATAGAGCATCTGGCGGCGCTGGCGCTGGCGGGTGCGCGCCTCGCCGGGGCCCTTCGTGGGGATTTCGTCAGGGGTCATGCGCCGCCACAGTCGCACGGCCGCATAGGCGATGCCGCCATTGGCCAGAGCGAGGGCACCGAGGATGGCGAAATCCCGCGCAGCCGGATCACCCTTCTCGATCACCACACTGAGGTAGCCAACAATGGCTCCGGCCAGAAACAGCACCCCGATGCCAGCGCCAAACGCCAGCACTATGCGTGCCAGCAGCGACAGGCCGTCGGACGTTTCGGTGTCATCAATGTTCGTCATGGAAAATCTCCTCGATCCGCATGTCGAACAGGCGGGCAATCCGGAAGGCCAGGGGGAGGGAAGGGTCGTGCTTGCCGGTCTCGATCGCGTTGACCGCCTGACGCGACACATCGAGCCGTCCAGCCAGTTCGGCCTGGCTCCAGTCGCGTTCGGCGCGCAGGACCTTGAGGCGGTTTTTCACAACCTCACAGGCCCAGCGCGGTGGTGACCTTGGCGATGATGCTGCCGACGGCATAGCCGCTCATGGCGAGCATGACGAAGGCGTGCCAGCGCTTGAGGCTGATCGTTTCAGTGAGCGAATTCATATGATGTCTCCATCAGGTTGCCCTGACCATATGTCAGGTATGCATGACTATATGTCGCGATTCGCTGACCATGTCAAGCACACCTGACTTAGTGTCTTTAAAACCTGACCCGCGGCCCGCTTGTCCCCGCCGCGTGCTGCGGTGCGGCATTGACGCTGTGGGGGTGTTCGGCCATGGCGAGCCGCCATGAGTGCCGCACCCCTTTTCTCCCCGCCAGCTCGCGATCCGGCGCGCTCGTTTCAGGACATGATCCTGACGCTCCATGACTTCTGGAGCCACGAGGCCGGCTGCGTGATCCTCCAGCCCTATGACATGCGGATGGGTGCGGGCACGTTCCACACCGCAACCACGCTGCGCGCGCTCGGGCCGGAGCCGTGGAACGCGGCTTTCGTGCAGCCCTGCCGCCGCCCGACCGACGGGCGCTATGGCGAGAACCCCAACCGGCTGCAGCACTACTACCAGTATCAGGTGATCCTGAAGCCTTCGCCGCCCGACATTCAGGAGCTCTATCTCAAGAGCCTCGCTGCGATCGGGATCGATCCGCTCGCCCACGACATCCGCTTTGTCGAGGATGACTGGGAATCGCCCACGCTCGGCGCCTGGGGGTTGGGCTGGGAAGTGTGGTGCGACGGGATGGAAGTCACCCAGTTCACCTATTTCCAGCAGATGGGCGGCTTCGACTGCAAGCCGGTCGCGGGCGAGCTGACCTACGGGCTTGAACGCCTCGCGATGTACATCCAGGGCGTCGACAATGTCTATGATCTGGCGTTCAATTCCTCGGGCGTGACTTACGGCGAAGTGTTCCTCGAAAACGAGCGCCAGATGTCGAAGTGGAACTTCGAGGTCGCGAACACCGACGCGCTGTTCGACCTATTCGCCAAGGCCGAGGCCGAGTGCAGCAATGCGCTCGGCGCGGGCGTGCCGATTGCTGCCTATGAACAGGCGATCGAGGCGAGCCACGTCTTCAACCTGCTGCAAGCGCGCGGCGTGATCTCGGTGCAGGAACGCGCCAGCTGCATGGGCCGCGTGCGCGACTTGGCGCGCTCGTCCTGCGAGGCCTACGCCGAAAAGATGACGCCCGAGTGGGAAGCGAAATATCCCGGGTGGAGTCTCGTCTGATGGCCGACTTCCTGCTCGAGCTGCGCTGCGAGGAAATCCCCGCCCGGATGCAGCCCAAGGCCAAGGACGATCTGGCGCGGCTGTTTGCCGATGCGCTGGACAAGGCCGGCTTGGCGGCGGGTTCGGTCGAAACCTTCGCCACCCCGCGCCGTCTGGCCCTGATCGCCAAGGACCTGCCGCTCGCGACCGCCGCCGTGAGCGAGGAAACCAAGGGGCCGAAGGTCGGCGCACCGCCGCAGGCGCTGGAAGGCTTCCTGCGCAAAGTCGGTCTCTCCGCGGAGCAACTGGTGGAGCGTGACGGTGTGTATTTCGCTGTGACCCAAAAGCCGGGGCGCGACACGGCGCTGGTTCTGGCCGAGACCATCCCCGCGATCATCCGCGCCTTTCCCTGGCCCAAATCGATGCGCTGGGGCGCCGCTTCGCTCAGCACCGAAAGCTTGCGCTGGGTGCGTCCGCTCTCGGGCATCATTGCCCTGCTGGATGGCGAAGTGGTCCCCTGCGCGATTGACGGGATTGCGAGCGGGCGCACGACGATGGGGCACCGCTTCCATCATTCCGGTCCGGTCGAGATCGCCAATGCCGGGGCCTATATCGAAACCCTGCGCGCGGCCAATATCCTCAAGAAGGAAGGCTTCGACGCTGCTCCTACTGACGACGCAATTTCCTACAGGCCCGAAGCGGCGGAAAAGGCGCTGATCGACGCGCTTGCTGTCGCTGCCCCGTGCGCCGCAGAGGCGGTGGAGGGCGAGCGGTTCGCCGATGCGATGGCGGCGCTCGCCACCTTGCGCGCCCCCATCGACAGGTTCTTTGAAGAGGTGACTGTCAATGCCGATGAGGCCGACAAGCGGGCAAGCCGCCTTGCTCTGCTGGCGCGGTTTCGCGATGCGGTGCACCGGGTCGCCGACTTCAGCCGGATCGATGGGTAAGGTTTTCGCTTCTTGGACTGTGTCTCATGGTTCAGACTTCCAACGCCGAAGCTTAACAGGATGAAGTGAAGTGCAAACAGTCTACGTCTTCGGCGGCAACGCCCCGCACTCCGATCCGCGCCAGAAGGACAAGACCGTCGCCGGCGGCAAGGGCGCGAACCTTGCTGAAATGGCGAGCATCGGCCTGCCGGTGCCCCCGGGCTTCACCATCACGACCGAAGAATGCGTGCGTTATCTGCAAGATGGCGCGGATTTCTTGAACAGCTTGCGAGCTGCCGTCGCCGCCGCGCTGACCCATGTTGAGGCCACCGTGGGCAAGAGGTTCGGTGATGCAGGCGATCCCCTGCTGGTCTCGGTGCGATCGGGCGCGCGGGTGTCAATGCCCGGCATGATGGACACGGTGCTCAACCTCGGCCTCAATGACGCGACAGTTCAGGGGCTCGCTGCTTCCTCGGGCGATGCGCGTTTCGCGTGGGACAGCTACCGCCGCTTCATCCAGATGTATTCGGATGTGGTGCTCGGGATCGATCACGGCTTTTTCGAGGAAGCGCTCGAGATCGCCAAGGAAGACAAGGGCTTCTACAACGATACCGAGATGGCGGCTGAAGATTGGCAGGCGCTGGTGGCCGAGTACAACACCATCGTTGCCGACGAGCTGGGCCGCCCGTTCCCGCAGGATGTCCACGAGCAGCTCTGGGGCGCGATCCGCGCGGTGTTCGACAGCTGGGACAGCGACCGCGCCAAGGTCTACCGCCGCTTGAACGACATCCCGGGCGACTGGGGCACCGCGGTCAATGTGCAGGCGATGGTGTTCGGCAATATGGGCGAGACCAGCGCCACCGGCGTCGCCTTCACGCGCGATCCGGCGACCGGAACCCGCGCCTATTACGGCGAATACCTGATCAATGCGCAGGGCGAGGATGTGGTCGCGGGGATCCGCACGCCGCAATACCTCACCAAGGCCGCGCGCGAGACCGCCGGAGCCAAGCCGCTCTCGATGGAAGAGGCGCTGCCTGAGGCCTATACCGAACTCGCGCGTGTGTTCGACCTGCTAGAGTTTCACTATAAGGACATGCAGGACATTGAATTCACAGTAGAACGCGGCAAGCTGTGGATACTCCAGACGCGCTCGGGCAAGCGCACCGCCAAGGCCGCGCTCAAGATGGCGGTTGACATGGTCGGCGAAGGCTTGATCGACGAGCGTGAGGCGGTGCGGCGGGTCGATCCGATGGCGCTCGATCAGCTGCTCCACCCCACGCTCGATCCCACTGCCGAACGCCATGTGCTGACCACCGGCCTGCCGGCGTCGCCCGGCGCGGCAGCGGGCAAGATCGTGCTCGATGCTGATACGGCAGAGAGCTGGGCCGGGCGGGGCGAGAAGGTCATTCTGGTGCGGGTCGAAACCTCGCCTGAGGACATTCACGGCATGCACGC
>JBKDUW010000093.1:0-3503 GCA_046339235.1 Erythrobacteraceae bacterium
GGTGGAGAAAGCCGCGCAAGGCCTGAAATGTGCCGCCGGCCGCTTCGACCGCCTGCTGAGCGCGCAGCACCTCACCATCGGCGTTCTTGCACAGGCACAGGATCTTGTCGCAGCCGAGCGCGCGCAGCAGATCGACCTGCCGCGCCAACACGCTGCGCCCGGCGAGCGGCAATCCGGCCCGCAAGGCACCGTTATCTGTTCGTTTGAGGGCCGCAATCAGGGCCGTGCGCATCTCGCGCCCTTTCGCCAAGGGGACTGATGCCCCCGGATTGGCGGTTTAATGAAGGAGGTTCAAGCCGCGCCCATGGCGCTTTGCCCGAATTCCGGCAGCGCTTGGCCGGATCAGCGACGGTCCGTGCGGTTGAAACGCGCCAGAACCGTCTCGATCTCGCGGATCGCCTGCGGCTCGCCTGGCGCCGAATTGAGCGCGTGTTCGGCCACCGCGAGCAATTCGTCGGCGTGGAAGCTTGCTGCCAGCCCTGTCAGGCGCAGAGCGGCAACGTTCCAGTTGCCATCGCACCGTGCCCGCTTGAGCAGGTCGAGCTGGCGTGCGGCACTATCCAGAAACGCGCCGCGCAGCTCGTGCATCAGCACGGCATTATCGCCGGCTGCCGCCGCCAGGGTCGCGTCAAGAGCTCCGTTGTCATAGGCCATGGGGGCATCGGTAGCAGACCCTTGGTTAAAGCGGGGTTTATCCGGAGTCCGGCTGTGGTATGGTGCGGCCCATGGCAGGACGGCACCAGATACGCGCTTTGGGGCGCAAGGGCGGCGCGGATGACGCGGCAGGCGCGGCAATCACCGAGGAGCACGGCCTGTCCGATGCCTCGGACACTGAGCCGATGCTGCTCGAAGAAGCGTGGGCGGAGCCCGAATTCGAGGCCCCTTCCCGCCCGCGTTTCGGCTGGCTCGCCCCTGCTCTTGCCCTTTTGCTGATGGCCGGATGGACCGGGTTTTTCGGCTGGACCATCAGCGCCGAGGCCCTCGCCGGTGCGCCGCCATCTGCGTGGAGCGGGTGGATCGTGCAGTGGTCGGTGCCGATGGCGCTGATCGGGATCGGCTGGCTGCTGGCCATGCGCTCGTCACGCGCCGAGGCGAACCGCTTTGCCGCCAGCGCCGCCCTGCTCAGCCGCGAGAGCGCGGAACTTGAGCAGCGGCTCAAGGTGGTCAACCGTGAGCTCAGCCTCGCCCGCGAATTCCTCGCCGCCCAATCGCGCGACCTCGAGGCTTTGGGCCGGATCGCGGCCGAGCGGATTTCCACCCACGCCGGCGAATTGCAGCAGCTCATCACCACCAACGGCGCGCAGGTCGAAGCGATCGGCTCGGCAAGCGAGACTGCGCTCGGCAACATGAACCGGCTGCGCGACGATCTCCCCGTGATCGCCAATGCCGCGCGCGATGTCGCCAACCAGATCGGCGGCGCGGGGCGCAATGCGCAGGAGCAGCTCGAACAGCTGACCGCCGGCTTTGCGCAACTCGGCCAGCTGGGTAGCACGAGCGAAGCGCAGGTACAGGGCCTCAGTGCCACCGTCGGCGAGACGCTCAGCGGTTTCGAGGCGCAGGTCGCCCGGATCGAGGCGCTGGTGACAGACCGCTTCGTTAGCCTGCAAGGGCAGGCATCGGCCTATCGCGAAAAGATCGAGGCGCTCGAAGCCGCCGCAGTGGATGGGCTTCGGGCGCAGACCGGACAAGTCGAAGCCGAAATCGCCGCCACAGCGGAACGTCTGCGCGAGGCCAACGAGACCGCGCGCGCCAACCTTGCGGCCGCGATCGCCGCGCTCCACACCGCGCTGGAGGACAAGCTCAAGCAGGTCGACCAGCTCGACCAGAGCACCGGTGCAGCCGCGCGCCAGCGGCTCCAGCAATTGTATGACGAGGCGGTGAGCTTCGACGAGAAGCTGGCCGAGCGCACCCGCGGCTTCGACGAGATGCTCGCACAGCGCCAGGCCGCTTTCGAGACCCGCGAGGCACAGGCCAGCGAAGTGCTCGCGCAGCGGCTTGCCGCGCTTGATGAAGCGCTGGTGCAACGGCGCGAGGCGCAGGTGGCCGACACCGAGAAACTGGTCGCGCATGGCGAGGCGATCGGCGTGCAGCTTGACCGGTTTGCCCGCCTGATCGGCGAGATCGGCCAGGCCGGCAGAAGTGCGCGTTCCAGTCTGTCGACAGGATTTGATGAGCTTGGCGAAAAACTCTCGGCCAAGCGCGTCGCGCTGGCCGAAACCGAAGCGCAGCTGGCACAGCTCACCGAAAGCGGGGTGCGGCTGCTCGAAATCATCCAGTCCGGCACGCGCACGACCCGCGAGGATCTGCAGCAAGCGATTGGCGCGGCGAGCGACAGCCTGACCGGGATCGAAAGCCGTTCGGGCGAGGTCAACCAGCTGATGCTGCGCACCAGTGCGAGCGGGAGCGACCTTTCGGACTATCTGATCAAGACCCGCAGCGAAATCGACGCTGCCGACGCAGCCATCGCAGGTCTGCGCGCCCGGTTGGCCGAACAGTCAGACGACGCGCTGGCGAAGCTGCAGGGCTTGCGCGGCGGCTTTGCCCGTCTGGCGGAGGAAAGCGGCACGCTCGCAGGCGAAACGCAGGAGCAGCTGCGCACAGCGCTCGGCGCGCTGGAGGCGGCGATTGCACAGGCCTTCGCCACGCTCGATGAAGGCGCGCGCGAAAAGACCGCCGCGCTGGCGACCACCATCGGCGCCGATGCGGTGCAGGTGCTCGAGCGGACCCTGCGCAACGAGGCCGCGGCGACGGTCGGCAAGATCGAACAGGCCGCCGCCCATGCGTCGGGCGTCGGGCGCGAGGTGGTGAGCCCGCTGCGCGATCAGCTGGTGCGGGTGAACGAACTCACCGGCAATCTCGAACAGCGCGTTTCGCGCGCCCGCGAACTGGCCGAAGAACAGGTCAACAACGACTTTGCGCGGCGCATGGCGCTGATCACCGACAGCCTCAACTCGGCCGCGATCGACATCAGCGGCGCGCTATCGACCGAAGTCGCCGACACCGCCTGGGATGCCTATCTCAAGGGCGATCGCGGCATTTTCACCCGCCGCGCGGTGCGCCTGATCTACAATGGCGGCGCGCGCGATATCGCCGAGCTCTACCAGCGTGACGAGGCGTTCAAGGCCAATGTCACGCGCTACATCCACGATTTCGAGGCGATGCTGCGCTCGACCCTCTCGACCCGCGACGGTCACGTGCTGAGCGTGACCATGCTCGGTTCGGACATGGGCAAGCTTTACGTCGTGCTGGCGCAAGCGATACAGCGCTTCCGCACCTAACGGGCAGCGGCCCCCGGCGGCTTGGGCAGAAAGTCAATATCGGCGGCCGTGAGCCAGCCATAGTGGTAATTCGCGACGAACAGCGCGGTGCACAGCGCCGCGATGATGGTCGCGCGCAGGGCCAGTTTGTCCGGCCGGAAATTGACTGGGGCGCTGTCCGCTTGCCCCGGCACCTTTTCCACTCCGGCCTCCTCCGCCGTCCTTACGCCGAAGGGCAGCATGATG
>JBKDUW010000094.1:0-11979 GCA_046339235.1 Erythrobacteraceae bacterium
CCGCACTACCTCGCGCGCTTTGCGACCGAACGGGTGATGACAGTCGACACCACCGCTGCGGGCGGCAATGCGAGCCTGCTGGCGGCGGGCTAGGTGCGCAAAGGGGGATTAATCCGCCCCCGCCCTTGCCCCGGCGCGCGCCATCGGGAATCCCTTTCCTATGGCGATTCTCTCCGACAAATGGATCCGCGCCCAGGCGCAGCAGCATGGCATGATCGAGCCCTTCGTCGAGGCCCAGCGGCGCGACGGGGTGATCTCCTATGGCCTCTCGTCCTACGGCTATGACGCGCGGGTCGCGCCCGAATTCAAGATCTTCACCAATGTCGATAGCTCGGTGGTCGATCCCAAACAGTTCGATCCCAGGAGCTTCGTCGACCGCGAGACCGATGTCTGCATCATCCCGCCCAACAGCTTCGCGCTCGCCCGCACGGTCGAATATTTCCGCGTGCCGGAAGACGTGCTGGTGATCTGTCTCGGCAAGAGCACCTATGCGCGCTGCGGGATCATCGTGAACGTCACGCCTTTGGAGCCGGGCTGGGAAGGCCACGTGACGCTGGAATTCTCGAACACCACACCGCTGCCCGCGAAGATCTACGCCAATGAAGGCGCGTGCCAGTTCCTGTTCCTCAAGGGCAACGAGCGCTGCGAGACCAGCTACAAGGACCGCGCGGGCAAATATATGGGCCAGCGCGGGGTCACGCTGCCGAAGCTCTAGACTCTGCAAGCTCTCTCGCGCATCACCCGGCGCGAAGGAGAGTGTCCATGACCACACCCCGCGAATTCGACATCATCATCTACGGCGCCACCGGCTACACCGGGCGGCTCGTCGCCGAATATCTCGCGCACCACTACGGCCCCCGCGCGGATGGCCCAAAATGGGCGATGGCGGGCCGCAACCTCGCCAAGCTCGAGGAAGTGCGCGACGCCATCGGCGCGCCCGCCACCACGCCCCTCGTTGTCGCCAATGCCGATGACAGCGCCGATCTCGAAGCCATGTGCAAGCGCACCCGCGTGGTGCTGACCACGGTTGGCCCGTACCAGCTTTACGGCGACAAGCTGGTTGCCGCCTGCGTTGCCACCGGCACCGACTATGCCGATCTGTGCGGCGAACCGGCGTGGATGGCCGAGAAGATCGCCGAGCATCAGGCCGCAGCCGAGGCCAGCGGCGCGCGCATATGCTTCTCCTCCGGGTTCGATTCGATCCCCTTCGATTTGGGCGTGATGATGACCCAGAAGGCCTGCGTCGCAAAGTTCGGCAAGCCTGCACCGCGCATCCGCGGCCGCGTGCGCGCTATGCAGGGCACCTTCTCGGGTGGCACCGCGGCGAGCCTTGGCGCGACCATGAAAGCGGCGGCGAAGGACATCTCGATCATAAACGTGCTGCGCAATCCCTTCGCGCTAACCCCGGGCTTCGAAGGGCCGGACCAGCCCTCGGGCATGATCCCCGGCCATGAGGACGATCTGGGCAAGTGGTCCGCGCCTTTCGTGATGGCGCCGATCAACACCAAGAACGTCCACCGCACCAACTTCCTGCTCGGCCATCCCTATGGCACCGACTTCAAGTATGACGAGATGATGCTGACCAGCCCAGGTGAGGCGGGCAAGGCGGCGGCCAATGCGGCGCTCGAATTCATGAAGAACCCGTTCGGCGCCAAGCCGCCCAAGCCCGGCGAAGGCCCGACCAAGGATGAGCGCGAGAACGGCTTCTACGATGTCGTGTTTGTCGCCGACTTGGCCGACGGGGGCCGCCTGCAATTCGGTGTGAAGGGTCGGTATGATCCGGGCTATGGCTCGACCTGCCGGATGCTCAGCGAGACCGGCATCGCGCTGCTCGCCTGCACCAAGCCCGGCGGGATCGGCACCCCGGGCAGCTTCCTCGGCGAGGATCTGGTCAAGCGGCTTGAAGAGCACGCCGAACTGACCTTTGCGGTCGAGACCTAAACCACGGGGATATGAAAAAGGGCAGCCGGTCGCGCGGCTGCCCTTCCTCTTCCAAACTGTTGCGCGGCTCAGAAGCTGAGGCGCACGCTCGCGCGGAAATTGCGGCCCAGTAGCGGCACGAAGTCCTTGGTGAAGCTGGCGTGGCGGCGACCGTTCACATCGAAGATGTTGTCCGCCGCAAGCTGCACGGTGACGTTCTGGTTGCTGGCAAGCGGCCGCCACGCGACCAGCGCGTTGACCAGCGTGAAGCTGTCGGTCGGCGTTTCGAAGGTGGTCACCGCATCCTGCTTGTCGAACCACTGCACCTCGCCGCGCAGGTCGAACGCGCCGGTCTGCGCTTCCAAGGCGCCGAGCAGGCTCAGCGGCGGGATGCGCGGCACGGCGGTGCCGTCAGCCAGTTCGGCCTCGATATAGGAGGCGCGCAGATCGGTCAGCAGGCGGAAGCCATCGGCGTCGATCACCGGGTAGGACAGCTCCGCCTCGATCCCGAAGAAGTCGGCATCCTGCTGGAGATACTGGAACACCGGCAGATCATCCGCCTCTGCGCCAGTTTCTTCGAGGAAGATGTAGTCGCTGAACCACTGCTTGAACACGGCGAGGCTGAACGTGCCTGCGCCGATGCTGCCGCGGGCATAAGCTTCAAGGCCCCAGGCGCTTTCGGTGTCGAGGTTCGGATCGCCGATCTCGAAGGCCTGCGTTGCAATGTGCGGGCCGTTGGAGAACAGCTCCTCGGCGCTCGGCGCACGTTCCACGCGCGAGCCGTTGATGCCCATGCGGATACCTTCGAGCCCTACATAGACGAAGCCGAGCGCACCCGAGAGCGTATCGTAATCATTCTCGATCCCGAGCGTCTGGGCCTTAACCTTGGTGAATTCGGCGCGCGCGGCGGCTTCGATCTGGAACGGGCCGGTGCCGAATTCCTGGAGCGTGAAGATCGCCACCTGATCGGTGAGGTTGGGCGCGACATAGGCTTCCGCACCCACAGCGAAGAAGTCGCGATGGGTGTATTGCAGGCCGGTCGACCCGCGCAGCGCGCCATCGGCATTCTGCACCAGTTCGGCCCGCGCTTCGACGCTGATCGAATCGAAGGTCGTGCCGATCTCGTCGCCTTCGAATTCGGTATGGGTGTAGTCCGAATAGCCGACCCGCAGCTTCAGCCGCTCGAACGCGCCTTCGCCAAGGTAAATGTCGCCCTTGAAGTCGGCGCGCCATTGTTCGAGCCCGATGGTGACGAGCTCCTCGCCCTCTTCCACGCCGGCGGCTTCGGCTTCGCCTTCCTCGCCATGGTGGTGGCCCGCGCCCGGACGGGTGGGCACGCCGTAATTGGTATCATAATAGCCGAGCGACACGCCGAAGGTGCTTTCTCCGAGGATCAGGCCGAGGCCGGCGTTGATCGTCCAGCTTTCGGCTGCGCTATTGGGAACGGTGCCGCGCTGGTCCGCGGCTTCGCGCAGCTCGGCGGCTTCCTCCAGCTCGCCCTCGCCCTCTTCCTCGGCGGCATCGGCCAGCAAGTCGGCGCGCAACGCATCGGCGACCTGAAAACCCCCGATTTCAATATCGTCGGACTGGCGCCACGAGCCGTCGACATGGAGCACGAGGCTCTCGCCAATTCCGACATCGAGCGAGGCCGCGCCGGTGCGCATGTCGCTCGCGGTGTCGAGACCGCCGAAGGCATCGAGGTGGAATTTCTCGTCCGGCATGCGCACCGGGATGCGCTTGTCGATCACATTGACCGCCCCGCCGATCGCCTGGCTACCATAGAGCAGCACCGCAGGGCCGCGCAGCACTTCGATACGCTCGACCGTGATCGGCTCGATCGTGGTGGCGTGGTCAACCGAGGTGTTCGACACGTCCGCCGTGCCTACGCCATCAATCAACACGCGCACGCGCTCGCCCTGCTGGCCGCGCAACACGGGGCGCGAGGAGCCGGGGGCAAAGCTGGTGGCCGAAACGCCGGGAAGCTTGGCGAGCAGGTCGCCGATCTGGCCGTTCACGCCGTCGCGCTGGATCTCGCGCGCCTCGAGGACGCTGGTGCCGGCCAACACGTCGAGCTCCTTGAGGCCCGAGGCGCTGACGATGATATTGCCTTGATCATCGGCCTGACGGTTATGGAGGTCATCCTCGGCCGCAACCTCCGCCAACGGCTCTGACCGCTGTGCGGCTTCGGCGGTCTGTGCCAGTGCCGGCTGGGCGAGGCCGGCGAGACCCAGCGCAGTAGCGAGCGCGAGGCGAGAAGTAGCAAGGCGAGACTTGCGGCTGTTCATGTTCTATCCCTGAGCCTGTATGTGATAACGTATCACGCAATTAGCGCGATGCCCCGCGATTGCAAGCGGAAAGGCTCAGCGCAGCTGGGACGGCCGGTCAGCGTCCATCAGGCCCGGCAAACGTCATCGAAGCCAGACACAAGGAGGAGCGATCCTCAGGTTGCATCCAGCTATTATTAATTAAGTTCATTTTAACAGTGGTATGGAGGTCAAGGGGGCAATATTTCCCCACATTAAACCCCACAATGAGCTGCGGCTCTGGGCGGTTGGCGGCGAACGATTGCGGCAGGCCGCTCCACCAAGCGCTGTTTGGGCCAGAAGCGCCAGCACTATGATGCAGAGCGGTCGGGGGGAATGGCCGAACAGTCGCCCCCCGGTCGGGGCGCGGTCGGGGGCCTGTCGGGCCTCGTTCGGGCTGTTGAAGCGCCCAGGAATGGCGCAATCGTGCCGTTTATGCCTGCTGCTGCGATACCCACGCCGGAAAGCACGTCTCTGGACGGTGCTGGTCCGGCGCGGTCATACGCGTAGATGTCGCGTCGTAGCCTGCCGCCGCTGCCGGGCCGTCACGACCCTGACAGCATGGCGAACCACATGGAGCGGTTCCTTGGCGCTCTGGCCGTGCGCAACTACTCCGGTGCCACGATCACTGACCGGCGGCACGGCCTCTCCACGTTCATCCTGTGGTGCCATGAGCGGGGGCTGGAGCGCCCGCAGGAAGTGACCAAGCCGGTGCTGGAACGCTACCAGCGCCACCTCTACTATCACCGCAAGCCCAATGGTGAGCCGCTGTCGTTCCGCACGCAGGCGCAGCGCATGATCCCGATCCGCGCCTGGTTTAAATGGCTGGCGCGCGACAATCACATCCTCTCGAACCCGGCCTCGGAACTCGAGCTGCCCCGCCCGGAAAAGCGCCTGCCCGCGCTGGTGCTCACGGCGGACGAGGCCGAGGCGATCATGGCGGTGCCCGATGTTGCCACGCCCTTGGGCCTGCGCGACCGGGCGATGCTGGAGGTGCTGTATGCCACTGCGATCCGGCGCAGCGAGCTGGTGGACTTGAAGCTCTACGACATGGACCAGTCCCGCGCGATGCTGATGGTGCGCAAGGGCAAGGGCAACAAGGACCGGGTGGTGCCGCTGGGCGCGCGGGCGACGGTATGGCTTGCCGCCTATCGTGACCGGGTGCGCCCCGGCCTGGTGGCAGGCCGCGATCCGGGTAACCTGTTCCTCAGCCGCGATGGCCGTGCGTTGGAGCCCAAACGCCTGTCCGAGAAGGTGCGCGGCTACGTCGAGGCCGCGAGCACCGCCAAGCCGGGATCGTGCCACCTGCTGCGGCACACCGCCGCCACGCTGATGCTCGAAGGCGGGGCCGACATCCGGTTCATCCAGGCCATGCTGGGCCATGAGAGTCTGGAAACCACCCAGATCTACACCCGCGTATCGGCGGCCAAGCTCGCCGAGATCCACGCCGCCACGCACCCCGGTGCCCGTCTCGCACGCGACCGGGCCGTGCTTGATACCGCGCTGGCCACCGAAGGCGAGGACGCCGAATAGAGCCTGCTATCCGCACGTGCCGAAAATGGTGGGGAGCCGCCGTGCACCCGTACGTGACATGGGTCTCTAAATTACGGGTCCGATGCGCAGCATCGCGGCCCTCATCCCTCTCGACAAATTATAATACAAGGGTTATATAGGGACATGCCATGGACTGTTGCCTTCCATCAAGCGTTCGAAGCCGAGTTCGGCCAGTTGCCGCTTGAGGTGCGCGAAGCCCTCGCTGCGACAGCCGGGCTTTTGCAGTTGCAGGGGCCGTTGCTGGGCAGACCCCATGCCGACACGCTGGCAGGCTCTGACTATGCCAACATGAAGGAACTGCGCTTCGATGCCGATGATGGGGTGTGGCGAGTGGCGTTCGCGTTCGATACCGCTCGGCAGGCGATCTTGCTGGTGGCCGGTGACAAGGCGGGGGTGGCGCAGAAACGGTTCTACAAGGCGCTAATCGCCAAGGCCGATGCCCGGTTCGCCGAGCATCTTGAGACGTTGAAAGGATAGGATCATGGTAGCCACGAAAAAGGCCAGTGTGCCGAAAGCCAGTGTTCTGGGCCGTACGCTCGATGAGGTGATCGCCGCCATGCCGCCTGAAAGCCAGGCGCGCATCGCCGAGCGGACGGCGCAGCTTCAGGCCGAGGTTGAAGGCCTCAAGGCGTTGCGCAAGCTCGCCCAGCGCAGCCAGGAGCAGATCGCCCAGAGTCTTGGTGTCAAGCAGCCCGCCATCGTCAAGATCGAGCGCCAGACCGACCTCTACCTCTCCACCCTGCGCCGGTTCGTGGAGGCTGCGGGCGGTACGCTGGAACTGCGCATCGACCTGCCCGGCACCGGCGCGTTCACGCTGACCGGCGTGGGCGAGATCGACGCCGCCAAGCACGCCGCCTAACACCGCTTCTCTCTCAGCCGCTTGCAGCGCCGCACCCGCGCGCGTAGGTATCTGAAAACGCTCTTTGACAGCCGCGCAGCTCGGCACTGAAAACCGCCTCAAGGGCAAAACCGCCCCGGACCTGATCCGCGCCTCCCGCGTGTGCGCCCAAACCGCTGCACCGCCTCAAGAATTACCTGCTGCTATGGCAGCGCCGCCTCAAGCGGATCAGTTGTCGCAAACGATCCGGTGAACCTCACAGATCCAACCGGGACCTGTGCGGGGCCAGCGATAGTGCCCTGCTTCATCGTCGCGGAAAAAGCGGGAGAGGTCATTGTGGTTGGTGCCGCGGCTGCTGCGGCATTGTGCGTGGCGTACTGTCCGAGCGCTGAGGACGTCGTAGACGGGGTGAGACGACTTGGTGACACTATCTTCACCAACGATAGGTCAGACTCTGGCTCGTCCCGACCAAGCTCATCCCAACAGCGCGGTAGTTCATCAAGGGCCTCATCGAGTTTCCCTGATCCTGACGATGATGGACGCGAAACACGCTCCGGGGGAGGACGCAATGCTCAAAAGGCCAATCAAGACCGAGTTGACGCAGCTCGTCGCGATCTATCGAGAGCGCAAGAAAATCTTCGTGGCTTGCGGTCCCAACCCAATAAGACGCCGGAAGTGAAAGACCAGATCGCGCGTGCTCAAAGGGAAGTTAACAGGGCTCAAACTAGGCTGCGAGAATCTGAAAACCATTCGATGCGAGGCAAGGGACAGTGACGACTTTCACGATAATTGCTGACTGTCTGGGCGGAACCTTTGTTTCTCAACACGAAGCTAGCGATCAGAATGCTGCTCTAAAGGAGTGGGCGGGAAATCCACCCCGTGAACTGCTAAGTTTTATCGAAAGCAAGTCGGAAACGGCGTCGCAAGTCTTGCCAGAAAGTGTGCCTCTCACCGGGATGCTGGACTTAGATGCCTTGGATACGCTTCAAGCAGTTTGGGGGGGATATGTTGAGTTACTTGGGAAGGGTGTCTTCTTAAATGTCGTGCGCACCCAAACCAAAGCATAGTTCAATCCTATTGAACGATCCGGCTCGTTTACCGGATCAGCCCTCGCAATGTGAGAAGCCTTGGGGCACGCACCGGACTCAGCGTTGCTAACGGCTCCGCCGCGCGGCGGCCCGCTCCCGGTGGAAAAACCAACCCTACTTCTCAGCGGCTCAAGCACCTCCGAACCAAGCTCTGCGAACAAGTCCTTTTCAGAAGCACACCCTACACCGCGAAGCGGTAGTCTGCTGCAGCGAGATTTGCTTTTTTTAACAGGTGGTTGGGTGGGCGCGGAGTGCGCTGCATCTGGCTGCAGTTTGTGCGCGGATGGGATGTTTGCGTGCCCGATCAGCGGGTTGGTGCTGCACCCGGCGTAAGCGTGGCGTTACAGCGTGGGAGCCGTCTTGTCAGCGGGCCTACGCCACCAACGGGCTCAACCAGTACCAGAGCGCTGGCCGCGCGGCGTTCGGCGGAGCTCGCCAAAAGTATCTCGCCATCGGCCCACGACGTTCGCCCCATGATTCGCCCCTCATCCGGTCAATCAATTCTGATTTGCCAGCCGAGCACGAAAATGCCTAGTTCATTCAAGGGGATCAGCGCGCCTCAATCAATTCTGATTGGCGAAATTCGGCCTATCCAGATGCGATTGGGAAGCTGCCATCTACGGAGATGCTGGTTATCTCGCTGTTCCGCATAGCATATTTGGGCGAATAGATGCTGCGATCTGTCGCGTAGGGTGTGCGCGCGGTTGTTCCCTATTTGGACCGATGTGATCGACCACTTCCCCGCCTCATATCCGATGGCAAAGGCCTTGGTTTCACGTGGATTTTGTAGCCATCTGGCGCTTGAAGGATAGGCTCGATCTGAGCCCTTATGAACGCTGAAATCGCCAATTTTGTAGCACTTGGCCATCGCATGAGGCGGATCACGTTCTCCAGTCGGCAGCACCTCTCGATGTGTTGGTTCTGCGCTTTCCGCAAACTAGTGGGAGCCGTCAGCGTTCAGATCGGTGCGCAGATGGCGGCTTTGCTTCTCTTCTGAAAAATTGCTGCCCTTCAGCAAGCGACCCCGGATCAGACACTGACAAACCGTTTTGCGCTTCCCAAATCCGGCCCCTCGCCATGATCCTACCGGCGTCAGCCGGTCGGTGGTTCAGATGGCGCCACCCAAATCAATTCTGATGACCGCCTTCGCTATTTTGCCTTGCAGCCTTCCACCTTGCGAAGACCACCAAAGCACTAGTTATAATAATAATCCCAATGAATGTGGGCCATGCGGGCAACCGGAGCGTATCAAGAATTGACCATCCCATTTTGTCGAAGATAAGTATCGCGATCATCGCTGATATACCACCCCAAATAGGTTGAGGTAAAGATTGCCAAATTTTTTTCAGCATAAGCGCCTCTATTTATTTTATAGATGAAACAGTATAGATGATTTGTGAATTTATTTATTACAAATGGTCTCCACTATCTCCGCAAATGTAATGCCAATAAGCCCGCTAAGGATTACGCCTCCGATGGGTCCGCCGGTTACCAACGTTGCGCCAGGTAGCGCGACGGCGCCCAAAACAACTCCAGTGGCTTGCCCAACCAACTCGCAATCGAAAATGGTATCGTCACTCGATGCTTGACTACCAGAATGGCCGCCGCCGCTGCCACTCCCGGCAAACAGGATCATGAAGTTCCCGCCGGCATCGCTTCCGATGGGCCGACGCGCGATCCTGATACCCGCCGGGCAACTTCGGTGGGTTTCTCGCTGAAAGCCGAAATTCTCGTTCCGACCCCATTTCGGCCGTTCACTCTTTAACTATCGGCGGCGCCCAATCAGTTGTGCCCGAGCCAGCAGCAAGTCATGTGGTGCCCGTCAGGGCGAGCAGGTGTCGTTACAATCCGATACCTTCTGATCGTACTCGATTTGGCATCGGAACGGATCAGCGCCCACCTTGGCGGTATTCCTCTTGCAGTTCTCAAGCTCGCTTTTCGCCGAGCCCATACAGCTTGTCATGCAGCCTCGGATGGGTTTGGGCAGCGGCGGGTCATCTTCCTTTTTTTCAATCGATGCTTTCGGCACTTCTGAATCTGTTGGTGCTTTCGGGTCCTCATGGCAGCCAGCCAGCAAGGCGGCAGCGCCTATCGCGAAGATGAGCTTCATGACAATGTCTCCCAAAGAGGAACTTAGGTCTATGTTGGATCCTTTCCGCCGCCAATCCCATTTTTGACCGGATCACAACCAAGGCGCTCAGAGAAGGTGATGGCAGCTAACCACCCAGAAATGGTCATCGGCGCAGCCGCGCCGCGATCCTGAAAGCGGAATGGTCGTTTTGACTGGTTCCTCGCCGGAAGCCGAATTTCTGAAACCGACCCCGGAGCGGTCGGGCTCTCAAAAAAATTGAATACAGCTCTGATCACGCTGACGAGTTGTTGCCTTTTCCCCGTTTGCGTAATCTCAGGGTCTCGAAGACCGAGAAGCTTTCCACCTCGGCCCAATTCTGACTTGACGGCCAAGCGCCTCGCCCGAACCAGCTTGCCTCGAAAAGTGCAACGTAGTCTTGGCGTTCGCCATCGAGGGTCAATAGACACTCAACACTGGCAATGCGCGACCGCAACTCGGCTGAAAGTATGCCATCCCCGAGAGGCGTGAGCCAGGGTTCGTCAAAGGATCGCTTAAAAACGAACCAGCCTCCTGTCTCGCGAACGACGTCGTCGTTGACCAACCATCGTTCCTGCGCCCAACCCCACCACGTGAAGGCGTTATCCACGATGACCTCGGCATTTCCGACACGGTAGAGCCAGCGCTGACCATGCAATTTCATACTGAATTTGTAGTGCCTTGAGCTGAAAGCGGCAAGGCAGGAAACCACCCATCATCGGTCATGAGCAGGGCTGATGCGCGGCACCAGAACCTGCCGGGCAGCTTCAACGAATTTCCAGACCTCGCGTTACACAATCATTTGACTCTCCCATAGGGTCTCCTGTCGTTTCAATTCATCGAAGCGGTCCGTATCGACGTTACATTCTCCGCCACGCCCGATAGCGACGGCGCGGCAAATCGGCCCCATGCTTCCATCAGGGCGCGGCGCATGTCGCGCATGTCGCTGCGCAGATAAGCCTGTTCGGTTGCCGTGCCGACTTTGTGCGCCAGCGCCATTTCAGCGACCATCGCGGGGATGGTCGGCATTTTCTCAGCTGCCCAGTCTCGGAATGCCGAGCGAAAGCCATGAACGGTCTCTGACCGGCCAGCCATTCGCAAAATCTTGGTCAGCGACATATCGGATAGCGCTCGGCCGCGGACGCCCTTGAAAATGAGACCTTTGCGTTCTTCCCGCGGCGCATAGGAATTGAGCAGCTCAATGGCGGCATCGGACAGGGTGACTACGTGACCATCCCTCATCTTCATAATCGAGGCCGGGCGAGTCCATGTTTGCGCTTCGAAGTCGATCTGCTCCCATGTCGCTTGACGCACTTCGCCTGACCTTGCGGACGTTAGAATGGCGAACATCAAGGCTTGGCGGCTGGCAGTTGCTCCCTTCGAAAGCTGATCTGCGAAAAACTCAGGAAGTTCGGCAAAAGGCATCGCAGCAAAATTGCCGCCACGTGCCTGCTTCGGCAGTCCGGTGCGCAACTCGCGCGCATCGGGCAGTGCGTCGGCACGCCAACCCCGCGCTTTAGCGAAAGCGAGGACTTGCCCGATACGGCTGCGCACCTTGCGAGCCATGACTGGTTTTTCTGTCCAGATCGAGGCAAGCGCGGTGATGACCTCGGCACTGCCGATCGCGTTCACTTTCAATGCGCCCAGCTTCGGGTTGGCATGCTCTTCCAACGACGCTTTGAACGCTTTCGCCGTCCGGTCGCCCCACCCCGACTTGAGCGCTTCGTGTGCTTCAGTCACCGCCTCTGCAAAGCTGGGCACCTTCACCCGTTGCCGATCCCGCTCGACCTTCGGGTCACTTCCTGCCTTGGCGAGTTTGCGCAATGCCGCAGCCTTTTCCCTTGCTTCAGCCAAAGACAGATCTCGACGCAGCATGAGAGGGGCATCAGAATAACGGGAGTCGCCGACGCCAAACGCTTCGCGACCCAGGCCGTCAACGTCCGCAGTCCCAAGACCGATGTCTCGGCGCTTGCCGTCGACCTGCACGCGAAGCATCCATGACTTCGCCCCACCGGTCGATACCAGCAGGAACAGCCCGTCACCATCCTGATAGGCGCGCTTCACTACCTTCCCGGAAGTGCTTACTCCCGGTTTGGCGTTGCGGACCTTTGTAACAGTCAGCTTGCCCAAGTTTTATTCCCCACATTCATCCCCACATAATATGGCGGA
>JBKDUW010000095.1:0-15357 GCA_046339235.1 Erythrobacteraceae bacterium
ACCATCGAGGTCGGCGATCTCAAGCTCGATCCGGTGGCGCACAAGGTCCAGCGCCGCGGGCGCGCGCTGCAACTGGGGCCGACCGAATATCGCCTGCTCAAGTTCTTCATGGAGAGCCCGGGCCGGGTGTTCAGCCGCGGCCAGCTGCTCGACGGCGTGTGGGGCACCGGCTCGGACATCGAACTGCGCACGGTCGACGTCCACATCCGCCGCTTGCGCAAGGCGATTGGGATCGAGGGCGGGAAAGACCCGATCCGCACCGTACGCTCGGCCGGATACGCGCTCGAGCCGAGCTGAGGCATGATCAGTTTTTTACAGGCTTTCGAGCCATTTGATCACCTGAGTTGCAAGATCGATACGCCGATCTGACCAGCTGTGGTCGGTGGCTGCGTGATAGGCGGTGATCCTGTTCCCGCCATAGCTCCGCACCGCCGCCACGAGCGCATCGGTCTGCGGCGCTAGGCCATTGTCGGAGCTGAGCACGAGCAGCGGCTTGCTCGCAAGGCCCGGTGCCGCGCTCAGAAAATTGAAGCCCGGCCGGCCTGCAATCAACTCATCTGCCATGCGTTCGGGCGACGTATCGGCGAGCGCCTCGGAACTCTCCGAAGCGAGCTTGATGATGCCGTCGCGATCGAGCCGCGCATCACGCCCATATTGGCGGCAGAAATCAGTCCGGCTCCGATCAGACTGTCATCCTGTCCTGCGACGAGGGTGGTGACCCAGCCTCCCATCGAATGGCCGATCATGGCGATCCGCGTTGTATCAACGCCCAGCCTTGCGGCGGCGGCAGGATCGCGCAGAAAGGCGAGCACCGCCTTGGCGTCCTGCGGGTTCTGGGCAAAGCGAAACGAGCCCGGACTGCCCCACGCTCCGCGGTAGTTGAAAGTGATGGCATTCCACCCGGCGCGGCGCACCGCTTGGGCAAGGTCCAGATTCTTCTCGTTCCCCGGCCAGCCATGACAGATGATGACCGTGGGATGCGGCCCCTTACCGGCGGCCAGATAGGCCAGGCCGTTGATTGCAACATTGCCGCTGGGGATGTGTAGCACTTCCATCCGCGCGGGATTGGTAGTGTCAGGTGCCGGATCGGTATAGATCGCAGCGGGTATATCTCTGGCCGGAGCAGCGCTTGCCGGGAGCGTAGCTGCAACGGCGACAGCGGCGGCAGCAACGAGCATTGCGGCTTTGTGCATAGTAATTCTCCTGTGATTGCCCGCCGTACTAGCTCGGCTTTCAATGGAAATCGCGCGATTTCGGCAGGATGCGGTGATCGTGCGGGTGCCCGGTGACGTTGAACGGCGGGACAAGCTCATCGATCATGTCGCGCGGGCTTGGCGGACCGCGACCCGGCATCAGGCGGCCCGCTTCATCAGCGCGTGCTAGCGGCGCGTCGAGCAGATCGTCGGACAGCGCGTGCAGCGCCGGGGTCGCATCGGTCAGGCTCTGGGCGATCACGTGGATCACCTCGTCATCATATTCCACGCGCCCGCGCACCTCCATCAGCCGCGCGCCCATCACCACCTTGCGCTGCTTCCCCTTGAGATCGGGCCAGACCACGAGGTTGATCACCCCGGTCTCGTCCTCGAGCGTGATGAAGGTGACGCCCTTGGCGCTGCCGGGGCGCTGGCGGATCAACACCACGCCGGCAACCTGCACCATGCTCCGGAACTTGCGCTCCCTCAGATCGGCGGCGCGCACAAAGCCGCGCTCGGCCAGCCCGGCGCGCAGGAAGGCCAGCGGGTGGGCTTTGAGACTCAGGCGGATGGTCTGGTAATCGGCCACCACTTCCTCGGACAGGGGCATGGTGGGTAAGGCAATGTGGGCGCGCTCGCCGCCTTCCTCGCGCACACGGGCTGCGCGGAACAGCGGCAGATCGGGCGCGGCGACCAGGCTCCTTGCATCCCACAAGGCCTGCCGCCGGGTCAGCGCCAGCGAGGTGAAGGCGTCGGCGCTGGCAAGCCGCTCGATATGCGCAGGCGAGAGCCTTGCCCGCGTCCGCAAGCTGGGAACGTCGCGGTAAGGCCCACCCGCCTCGCGCTCGGACACCAGCAGGGCTGCGACATGCTCGGGCAAGCCGTCGATCTGGCGCAGGCCAAGCCGTAGCGCGTGCTTGTCACCCTCCCAGGGCTCCAGCGTGCAGTTCCAAAGACTCGCATTCACATCCGCCGGCAGCACCCGCACCCCGTGCTCGGCGGCATCACGCACGATCTGGGCAGGGGCGTAGAAGCCCATCGGTTGCGAATTGAGCAAGCCGCAGGCAAAGGCGGCCGGATAGTGGCATTTGAGCCAGCTCGAGACGTAGACCAGCTGGGCAAAGCTCGCCGCGTGGCTCTCGGGAAAGCCATATTCGCCAAAGCCCCGGATCTGGTTGAAGCAGCGCTGGGCGAAATCGCGATCATAGCCGCGCGCGACCATGCGCTCGACCATCATGTCCTGTAGCTCGTCCACCATCCCGCGGCTGCGGAAGGTCGCCATCGCCTTCCTCAGGCGGTTGGCTTCAAGGCTGGAGAACTTGGCGGCATCGAGCGCGATCTTCATTGCCTGCTCCTGAAAGATCGGCACGCCCAGAGTGCGCCCCAGAATGCTGGTGAGCTCGTCGGGCGGGCCGTGTTCGGGCGCGGGCGCGGGGATCTGAACAGGCTCCGCGCCCCGGCGGCGCTTCAAATAGGGGTGCACCATGTCGCCCTGGATCGGCCCCGGGCGGACAATCGCGACCTGGATCACCAGATCATAGAACTCGCGCGGACGCAGGCGCGGCAGCATGTTCATCTGTGCCCGGCTCTCGACCTGGAACACTCCGAGCGAATCCCCCTTGCGCAGCATCGCATAGGTATCGGAATCCTCGCGCGGCACGGTGGCCAGCGTCAGCGCGCGGCCGTGGTGTGCCTCCAGCAGATCGAGGCATTTGCGGATGCAGGTCAGCATCCCCAGCGCCAGCACATCGACCTTGAGGATGCCGAGCGCGTCGATATCGTCCTTGTCCCACTCGATAAAGCTGCGTTCGGGCATGGCACCATTGCCGATCGGCACGGTTTCGGTCAGCGCGCTTTCGGTGAGGATGAAGCCGCCGACATGCTGGCCCAAATGGCGCGGCATGCCGATCATCTGCTCGGTGAGCTTGAGCACGCGCCGCAAATGCGGATCGGTGATGTCGAGGCCGGTCTCAGCCGCGTGCTTCTCGCTGATCTCGCGTCCCCATCCGCCCCACACAGTGCGGGCGAGCGCGCTGGTGACGTCCTCCGACAGCCCCATCACCTTGCCGACCTCGCGGATCGCCATGCGCGGGCGATAGTGGATCACGGTCGCGCACAGGCCGGCGCGGTGGCGGCCATATCTGGCGTAGATATACTGGATCACCTCCTCGCGCCGCTCGTGCTCGAAATCGACGTCGATATCGGGCGGCTCCTTGCGTTCTTCGGAGATGAAGCGATCGAACAGCAGCTGGTGCTTGGCCGGATCGACACTGGTGATGCCGAGGACGTAGCACACCGCCGAATTGGCCGCCGAGCCGCGCCCCTGGCACAGAATCGGCGGATCGCAGCCGCGCGCGAAATCGACGATGTCCTTGATGGTGAGGAAATAGCGGGCGAGATCGAGCTTGGCGATCAGCGCCAATTCGCGCGCCAGCGTGGCCTCGACACTCTCGGGCACCCCGTCCGGATAGCGCCGCGCAGCCCCGGTGCGTACTTCGCTTTCGAGGAAGGCCTGCGGGGTCTGGCCGTCGGGGTAGATTTCCTCGGGGTATTCATAACGCAGTTCATCAAGGCTGAAGCGGCACCGGTCAGCCACCTCGCGCGCGGCGGCAATCGCGTGCGGCCAGCGGGCGAACAGGCGCTGCATCGCGGCCGGGCTTTTGAGGTGCCGCTCGGCATTGGGGTGGAGCAGGTGCCCGGCGCGCGCCACCGTGGTCTTGTGCCGGATCGCGGTCATCACGTCCTGCAGCGCGCGGCGTTCGGGCGCGTGGTAGTGGACGTCGTTGGTGGCGAGTAGGCCGAGGCCATGAGCGTGGGCGAGCGCATCGAGGCGCTCGATCCGGGCAATGTCATCGCCGCGATAGAGATAGGCCGCGGCGATGTGCCCGAGGCTCGGCAGTTGGCGGACGAGATGCGGGAGGAGGTCGGGGAACGGCAACTCCTCATCGTCATCCCGGCGAAGGCCGGGATCGCTGTCGGCAAGCGGCTCCGGATCGGGTCCGGGGCGACGAAAGGGGAGGACATTGCTGGGCACCGCGATGATACACCGCGCCTCCAGATCATCCGGCGGGAGCAGGATCAGCTGCACACCTTCCGCATAGGCTGCCAGCATCGCCAGCGTGATCTGGCACACCCCCTTGTCCTGCCATTCGCCCTCGGGCGTCTGCATCCGCCCGGCGCTGATCAACCGGCACAACCGGCCATAGGCAGCGCGGTCCTCGGGGTAGGCGAGGAAGACGAGCCCCTCGACCGTCTCGATCCGGCAGCCGATCACCGGACGCAATTTGAGCGTCTTGGCCTCGGTGTGGAGCCGCACCACCCCGGCCATCGAATTGACGTCCGCGATCCCGATGGCGTCATAACCCCACTCATAGGCCGCCAAAACGAGGTCAACAGCGTCCGAAGCCCCGCGCAGGAAGCTGAAGCAACTCACCAACCCCAGTTCGACAAAGGCTGCGTGCAGGGGCGGCGCAATCCCGTCGGGATCAAGCTGAAGCGTGCGCTTGTCAGGGGTGAGCGGGGCGTCGGGCATCAGTCCGCCCCCAGCGCCAGCACGATGCGCGGACGCACGATCGCGCGCTCGGCCTCGATGCCTTTTCCCCAGCGCGAGTTTTTCTTCGCCGTGGCTGAGGAGGCGCAGGAAGTGTCATACTTGGCCGCATCGGCAAGGATTTCGAGTTTCCAGCGGAGCGTTGGAACGGACATATGTTCGCTATATGTTCAACCACTCCACTGTGCCAGTGCGTTCTTTGCAACGGCGCTTTCGGTAAATTGGCAGCAGGGAAAGCCCGTCTGACGAGGCTAGCTGCGGTTGACGAGCCGCGCCAGACCGCCGTGTTCGAACAGGTAATCGAGCACCGCCGGATGCATCGCGCCTTCGAAAGCGACGCCGGCCACCGGCCCTTCGAGCCAGGCCACCTTGCCGAGCGGTGCGTTGATCCCGGCGACCTTCATCGTCACCCGGTCGCCGATTTCGGCAAAACCGGCCTTGCCGCGGATCTTGCAGCCGCCTTCGGAGATATCGATCAGATCCACATAGACCACGCGCGAACGCACCCTGCCCTTCACCATCAGGCTGAGCGGGCGGCGTTCGGAGGCGCGCGGGATCGAGTCCAAATTCATAAGTCGCAGCAATCGCACAAAGGAGTAAATGAAGTCTATGCGCCGGGCCTGATCACCATGCAAACTCACGCAAACAGGCCGTGCAGGAACCAGTCGGGCACGCCCCCGCGCCCGTCGCCGGCCAGCCCCGAGCGATAGATCCAGTAGCGCCGCCCGGCCGCATCCTCGATCCGGTAATAATCGCGCAAGCGAGCGGTCGAGCGTTCGCGCCACCATTCGGGCGCGATCCGCTCCGGCCCCTCCACCCGCACCACCTCGCGCACGCTCCCGCGCCAGCGGAAGCGCTGCGGAAAGCCATCGGGCGAGGCATAGAGCACCGCGATCGGCTCGGCCCGCTCAAGCAGTTTCAATGGTCTGGTGTGAAAGGCGAGTGCGCCTTGCGACGGCGGCAGCGGATCGAGCGGTGCCTGCCAGCCCTGCGCGCGTTCGGGGATATGGCTGGCGCGCGCGACCGGGCGGGTGACAGCGCGCGGCCCCAATCGCACGCTCAGCCGGTCGATGCAGGCGGCAAGCGATGTGCCGTGGCTTTCGGCAGCGGCATCGAGATCGGCCTGCGACGCGCCGAGCGGCTCGCTCCAGCTGGCGCGCAGCTGCACTGCCTCGATCCCGAAGCCGGCCTCGAGTGTCTCGAGCCTTGCCGCAAACAGCCGGATCATGTGGCTGGCCTCGCGGGTGACGGCAGCAAGCTCGATCCGGCGCCACAGCACCTCGCCATCAACCCGCCACAGCCCCAGTACACGCCGCCGCGCGCCCTCGCCGCGCGCCGCCACTGCGCGCACCATGTCCGCCGCAAGGTCTTCCACCACCCGGTCGAGCAGGTCGCGGTGGCGCAGCGGCTCCATCAAGCGGCGCTGGACCATCGGCACGGGGCGGGCGATCACCGGCAGCAGCGGCTCGGGCACCTTGCCCAGCAGCTGGTCAAGCCGCAGCAGCGGGTTGGCGGCAGGCGAGCGGCGGTTGCGGAACCGGCGGGCAAGCGCATCGCGCGCGGCGGCCTCGGCCCGCGGATCCTCCGCCCCGGCCGCGGTCACTCCGGCCAGCTGGCCGAGCCGCTTGATCCCCAGGCGGCGCAGGACAGTGATCACATCATCATCAAGCCGCAGCGCCGCCACCGGCAGATCGCCTAGGGCATTGTGCGGGTCATCAGCGGGAGCGAGGATCGCCGCTTGCGCCCCAAAGTGCGCAAGCGCCCAGGCAGCCCCCGCCGTCGGCGCGAGCGCGGCGCGCACGCTCAATCCAAGTGCACCAAAGGCACTGGCGACATCGGCGAGCAAGCGCTCCTCGCCGCCCCACAGATGCGCTGCTCCGGTGACGTCAACCAGCACGCCATCGGGCGGGTCGAGCGCGCTCCACGGCCCCCAGCGCTGCGCCCACAGGGCAAGCTTCTCCAGCGCCGCAAGATCGCCCGCCGGGGCGGCCGGGACAGCGGCCAGCTCAGGGCACAGCGCGCGCGCGTCGGCGAGCAGCATTCCGGGCCGCGCGCCCGCTATCAGCCCGGCATCATTGGCCGCAGTAATGCGCGGCCCATGCGCGGTGTCAGCGATCAGCGCGGTCGGCGCGGCTTCGGCATCAGTGTGAGAACCACCGGGAGCCTCAGGCGCGAGCCCGCGCCGCCAGCGATCGACCGACAGTCGGGCGAACCAGACGGACAAAATCCGGCGCGGCGGCGCGTTCGGGCTCGGGTTCGGGGCAGAGGCGCAGGGTTCCGGTATCATCGCAAAGTATCCATTGCCCGGGCGCATGACGGCGCGCGCGGAACAGTTCGGCGTGCCAGCTGGCCGGGCCGGGAGCCGACGGGTTCCAGCGCGGCGGCGACGACGGCGCGGCGCGGGCATGCCAGCGCATCCGGGCCGAGGAGAGGTCAGGCTCGGCATCGAGCCGCACCAGCCACAATCGTACCCCGTGGCGTTCGGCGGTAAGGCTGAGGCGGCGTGAAGCAGTGAAGCTGAGCGCTTGGCAGTTGCCCGCGATCTCGCCGATCACGCAGGCCAGATCGTGGCAGCGGAGCCCTTCCTCCAGGGCAAACAGCGCGTCTTCGGGCGTGGTGGCGGCAACATGGATCAGGCGGTGGCGCAGCATCGGCGGCAGGCCTGCAAGGCAGGGCCGCCCGCCGATCCGCATCGCCTTGCGATCCTGCACCCACAGCACGTGGCGGGTGTCCTCGGCAGCCTCGCCCTCACCGACTGACGTCAAGGCGTCACGCGCCAGGGCGAGCGCGAGCCCCGCCCCGCTCGCTTCGGTGGCGGGGGCGAATATCTCGGAGTGGAACGGATGGTCGGCGAGGCTCGGCCGCCAGCGCATTTCGGGCATGGCCGCGGCAACGGCGCGAGGCGGCACGCGGGCGGGTGACGGCTTGGAGATCATGGGCGAACGACTCATATGTTCACTTTATGTTCCAATATTACCGACTTGGCAATGCAAAGGGCGCGGGAAGCGCTATCCGCTCCCCGCGCCCTTCGAAGCCCACCCGCAAAGGCGGATCAGTCGTCGATCACCGGCCCGGGGAACTCGCCCATGTCGGGCGCGTCATCTTGCCATTCGCCATGCTGCAGGTTCGAATTGTGGATGCCGTAAACGAAATACAGCGCCACCGATCCAACCATGTAATAGACGAAGAAGATCAGCACGTTAAGCGGAACGGTCGTGATCAGATACAGGCACGACAGGATGCCGAGCACCGGCAGCACCGGATAGAGCGGCACCTTGAACCCGCGCGGCAATTCCGGCGCAGCGCGGCGCAGATAGATCACCGAAAGACACACGATCGCAAACGCCGCCAACGTGCCGACCGAAGTCATGTCGCCCAGAACGTTGATGTCGAAGAAGCCGGCTGCGACCGCCGTCACAATGCCGACCACGATCGTGTTCACCGCCGGGGTGTGGAAGCGCGGGTTCACCCGGCTGAACACCTTGGGCAGCAGGCCGTCGCGGGCCATGGTGTAGAAGATGCGCGTCTGCGCATACATCAGCACCAACACCACCGAGGTGAGGCCAATGATCGCGCCGACCTTGATGATCTTCGCCAGCCAGCCCCACTGCGCGCCGAAATTGTCGACCACCACCGCGACCGGATCGGGCACGTTGAGCGTGTTGTAAGGCACCAGCAGCGTCATGATTGCGGCCACCAGCATGTAGATCACCGTGCACACCACGAGGCTGCCGATGATACCAAACGGCATATCCTTGGCCGGATCCTTGGCTTCCTGACCTGCGGTCGAAACGGCCTCGAACCCGATATAGGCGAAGAACACGATCGAAGCGGCACGCATGATCCCGTCAACCCCAAACTCGCCCGGGCCCGTGTTTTCCGGAATGAACGGCACCCAGTTGGCCGCCATCAGATCGGGCAGATTGCTCAGCACGATCGACCCGCCAACGAGGATGAAGGCCGTCAGCACGCTGACCTTGATCGCCACGATAACATTGTTGACCTTGGCGCTTTCGGACACGCCCACCACCAGCAGCCCGGCAAGCGCCATGCAGATCAGGAAGGCGGGGAGGTTGAAGATCGTCGTCACGGTCTGGCCATCGACCACAACCGGAGCGCCATCCTTCATCAAAGTGTAGCCCGCAGGTCCGGTGAATTGCGGAGGGATGACAAGACCGAAGTCCGCTAGCAGGCTGACGACATAGCCGCCCCAGCCGACCGCCACCACCGAGGCCGCAAGGCCATATTCGAGCAGCAGCAGCGCGCCCATGATCCACGCGACGAATTCGCCCAGCGTGGTGTAGCCATAGGTATAGGCCGAGCCCGACACCGGTAGGGTCGAGGACAGTTCGGCATAGCAAAGGCCAGCAAAGGCGCAGACGATGCCCGCCACCACGAAGCTCAGCAGCACCGCCGGCCCGGCGTGGAGCGCCGCCGCACTGCCGGTACGCACGAAAATGCCCGCGCCGATGATACAGCCAACGCCCAGCAGCAGCAGGTTCCACTTGCCGAGCGTGCGCTTCAGCTCGCTGGTCTGGGTTTCACGCTGGACCTGCGCGATCGATTTGCGCGCAAACATGCGCTCGAAAACGCCCCGCTTGGGTTTGCTCGCCATTAGAAATTCCCCCTGCACGCCTGCGCGGCGCGCGACTTGATCCTGTCAAGAAACATCTGAATTAGGTCTCCCATTGACCGCAGGCAGATCCCCCGCGCGATCGTCAGGCGTCGACGCTAGCGCAACACAGGCGCAACACAAGTCGAAAGCACGCTCTTTCCCCCGACGCGCGCAGCGGCTAGATGCGTGCTCCATGTCCACAACCTTCCAGCTCGACACCAGCACCAGCCGTGCCAACCCGACCCCGCAGGTAATGCGGCGGCTGACCGTGCCTGGCATCCGCGCGCGCAAGGCAGACGGCGTGACGGCCGAGCCGCTGGTGATGCTCACCGCCTATACCGCCCGTCAGGCACAGCTGCTCGATGCGCATTGTGATCTGCTGCTGGTGGGGGATTCGCTCGGTCAGGTGATCTACGGCCTGCCATCCACCATTCCGGTGACGCTGGAGATGATGGCGAACCATGGCGCGGCGGTGGTGCGCGGGTCGTATCATTCGGTGGTGGTGGTCGACATGCCTTTCGGCAGCTACGAGGCCTCGCCCGAACAGGCATTCGAAAGCGCGGCGTTCCTGCTGAAGCAGACCGGCGCTGCCGCAGTGAAGCTTGAAGGCGGGGCAGCGATGGCGCCGACCGTCGCGTTCCTCAACAGCCGCGGCATTCCGGTAATGGGGCATGTCGGGCTCACGCCTCAGGCGGTCAACGTGCTCGGCGGCTACGGCGCGCGCGGGCGGTCCGACGCCGAGGCCGAGAAGATCGTCTCGGACGCGATCGCGCTTGATCAGGCGGGCGCCTTTGCGATCGTGATCGAAGGCGTGGTGGAACCGATCGCGATTGCCGCCACCCGCGCGGTTGCCTGCCCCACCATCGGCATTGGCGCCTCGGCGCAGTGCGACGGCCAGGTACTCGTCACCGAGGATATGCTCGGCATGTTCGAACGCGTGCCGCGCTTTGTGAAACGCTACGAAGACATCGCGGGCGTGATTGACCGCACCGTCGCGCGTTATGCCGAGGAAGTGCGCACCCGTGCCTTTCCCGGCGAAGACCAGACCTACCAGCCCAAGGGCTGAATCGCCTCCCTCTCCCTTTCTCTAAAAGGTTTCAGGCCCCTGCCATGCAGACGCTGTTTCGTTTCTACACCTTCTCACTGATCTTCACCGTCATCTGCCTCGGCCTTGCGGGATGGTACGGCTTTGTCAGTTCGGGCACGCTGCTGGGCATGGCGCAGGTGCTGTGGATCGTGGTGATCCTCTCGGTGCTCGAAGTCTCGCTCAGCTTCGACAATGCCGTGGTCAACGCCTCAGTGCTCAAGGAGATGGACGATGTCTGGCAGAAGCGGTTTCTGACCTGGGGAATCGCGTTTTCGGTGTTCGGGATGCGGATTGCCTTTCCGTTGGCAATCGTCGCGATTGCGGCGGGGATCGGCCCGATGGAGGCCTTGAACCTCTCGCTCAATGATCCGGCGAAATATGAAGCGCTGGTGAGTTCTGCCCATATCGGCATTGCCGGGTTCGGCGGGGCCTTCCTGGCGATGGTAGGGATGAAGTTCTTCTTCGATGCGGACAAGGCTGTGCACTGGATCGGCGCCATCGAACGCGCGCTGTCGAAGGTTTCGGCCCTTCCCGCGATCGAAATCGCGCTTCTGCTTCTGACGATGTGGGGGATTTCGACGTTCCTGCCGGTCGAAGACGCGCACACATTCCTCGTCGCCGGGATGCTGGGTCTTGTCACCTTCATTGCGGTGGAAGCGGTGAGCCACTGGCTCGAAATGCGCGAGGAAGCGGCAAGGCTGGCAGGCGCAGTGGTGCGCAGCGGGCTTGGCGGCTTCCTCTATCTCAACATTCTCGATGCCAGCTTCAGCTTTGACGGCGTGATCGGGGCCTTCGCGCTGTCGAACAACATGATCGTGATCGCGCTTGGCCTGTCGATCGGAGCGATGTTCGTGCGCTCGATGACGGTCCATCTGGTCAGGCAGGGCACGCTCGCGGCATACCGCTATCTCGAACACGGCGCGTTCTGGGCGATCGTGGTGCTCGGCGCGATCATGCTGATCTCGGCGGTGGTGCACATCCCCGAGACAATCACCGGCCTGATCGGCGCGATCCTGATCGGCCTGTCGTTCTGGTGGTCAGTGCGCCACCAGAAGGCCGAAGCGACGGGCTAACCCCGCGCCAGACGCGTAGCCAGCGGCGCCGCCAGCACCAGCTGGGCCAAGTGATAGAGCAGCAGCGGGGCGATCACGAAGCCGGCGGCTGACGAAGGGAACAGGATCGCAGCCAGGGGCGCGCCGATGGCGACGCTCTTCTGCGATCCGGCGAACAGGAAGGTGATCCGGTCAGCCCGCGGCAGGCCGAGCGCGCCTCCAACGCCCCACGCTGCGCTCAGAGCAAGCGCCAGCAGCATCAGCACCAGAGCCACCAGCACAGCCCAGTCGCGCGGGGTGAAAAGCCGCGCCAGACCCTGCTCGACCGCGCCCGAGAAGGCGACATAGACCGCAAGGCCGATCACCGCCCGGTCGAGCCACACAATCCGCGCGCGCTGGGCGGCGACCCGCTCGATCACCCGGTCCTGCACCGCCTGCCCGATCACGAAGGGCAGCACGAGGATCAACCCGATGCGGATCACCGCTTCGCTGCCGATTTCGCCCGCCCCGCCCCCACCCAGCAGCGCAAACAGCGGCGCGCTGATGAACACGCCGGCAATGTTGATCAGCGCCGCGCCGACCACGGCCAGCGCGACATTGCCATTGGCGAGGCTGGTATAGGAGGTCGCCGACTGGATCGTCGAAGGTAGGCAGCCGAGATAGATGAAACCGAGTGCGACCAGCGGCGGCAGCCACCCTGAAGCAAGGCTCGCAAAACCCACTCCGGCAAGGGCCATCCCGCCGAACACGAACAGCATCAGCGGCCCGAAGAAGCGCCAGTTGGCGATCCCGCGCGCGATCTCGCTGCGGCCGATGCGCATGCCGTTGACGAGGAACAGCACAAAGATCCCGCCATTGGAGATGTGCCGCGCTAGGTCGCGCCCCTCGCCCGTTGCAGGCAGAAGCAGGGCGAGCGCGGTCGCCAGCACCAGCACAGCGATCATCGGGTCGGTCAGGAGCGGGAGGCGGCGCGGCAACATGGCGATGCGCCCTGCCCGCCCGCATGGCAATTGTCGAGCCTTAGCGCCTGACCAGCGCGGCGGGTCGCAGATCGGCCAATGCCGCGGCAAAGCGCGCCGCATCCTCGCGTCGCCCGAGCGCGCGCGCGGCCTTGCTGCGCAATGCCAGCACGGCAGGATCATTCGCGCCGCCCAGCACAATGGTGCGATCGAGCAGCGATGCAGTCCGCTGCCATTCACCGCGCTGCGCGAGGCGTTGCGCGAGCGACGCAAGGGCTGCGATATTCTGCGGATCGCCTGCGACATGGCGGGCAAGCAAGGTGTCGGCCGCGATATCGTCGCCCGCGCGGGCATAGGCGACCACCGCCTTGCGGGTCAGCGGCCACGGTCGGCGCACCCGCGCGGCCAGCGCATAAGTCTCGAGCGCGCTAACCGCGTCGCCGCTGCCGAGCAGGGTGTCTCCGGCAAGCAGGGCAGCATCGGCCGAAGCCGGGAACCGCGCCCGCAGCGCCTGCGCTGCGGTGCGCGCCGTGTCCCAGTCTCCCGCTTGCCCCGCCTGCCGCATGCCGGCAGTTGGCGGCGGCAATCCGGCGCGGTCTGCCAGCACGACCGGCGAATTGACCGATGGACGCGCAGCCCGCTCGAGCAGCGGTGCCGCACTGGCGCGGTCGCCCAGCCGCTCATGCGCGCGGGCCACCAGGGTGAGGAGATAGGGCGAGGCCTCGGCCTTGGCGGTATCGGCGGCAAAACGCGCGACCAGATCAGCCTCGCGCCCGCCCAGCAGCAACGCGCGGGCAAGGAGTTCGCGCACCCGTTCATTGGCAGGCTGGCGCGAGGCCAGCGTTTCGAGCCGTTCCACCGCGCTCGCGGTATTGCCTTGATCCATCTGGATCAGTGCCTCCAGCAGCAGCGCGGACGGCACCCCGCGCGCGGCCATGCCGCTGCGTTCGAGCAGGCTGTGCGCCAGCACCGGCTCGCCGCCGCGCTGGGCCAGCACCGCCTGCAGATAGAAACCGCGCGCATCCTTGGGTGCCACATCGGCAAGCTCGCGCACCGCTTCGAGCATATCGCGATGGCGTCCGAGATCGCCGAGCGTGGCGGCATATTCGGCCCATGCATCAGCATAGGCGCGGTCTGCAGAAAGCGCCGCCTCGAACCACGGCAGGGCATCGGCAAAACCATGCGCGTCGCGCACCATCAACGCGCGTATCAGCAACGCCGGGGCATGATCGGGGCCGACTTCCAGCGCCCGTTCGGCCGCCTCCAGCGCAGTCAAATGCTCGCCGCCGCGAAACCGCAGGCGGGCAATAGCGACCCACAGATCGGGATTATCAGGCTCAATCGCCCGCGCCTCGTCCAGCAGCCGCCCCGCATCGGCCAGCGCACCACCGGCAAGCGCCGTGTCCGCCTGCGACAACAGCCGCACAAACGCGGGACTGCCGGTGACAGCGCCGTTCTTGCCTGCGGAATCGCCGCCAAGCGCGCTGCACCCCGCGAGCACCGGGGCCAGCACCAGCGCCGCTGCGATCAGCGTAGTTAAAGGGCTAGCTCTGGAGATCATAGTGCTTGATGAGATCATAGAGCGTCGGTCGGCTGATCCCGAGCAGCTTGGCGGTGCTCGAGATATTGCCTTCACTGCGGGCAAGCGCATGGCGGATCACCCGGCGGTCCGCCGCCTCGCGCGCAGCCTTCAGGTTGAGCACATCGGCGCTTTCTTCCTCGGCATCGACAAAATCGAGATCCTCGGCGCCCACCAGCTTGCCATCGGTCATGATCACGGCGCGCTTCACCCGGTTTTCCAGCTCGCGGACATTGCCCGGCCAGTCATGTGCATCGATCGCGGCGAGTGCATCGGGCGCAAAGCCGGTGACAGAGGGGTTCATCTCGGTAGCGAAGCGCTTGAGGAACACCTTGGCGAGCAGCACCGGATCGCCGTGCCGTTCGGCCAGCCCGGGAATGCGCACCACAATCTCGGCCAAACGATAGAACAGGTCCTCGCGGAATGTGCCGACCCCGATCATGCTTTCGAGATCCTGATGGGTGGCGCACACGATCCGGGTGTTGACCGCAATCGCACGCCGCCCGCCGATCCGCTCGACCGTGCGCTCCTGCAGGAACCGCAGCAGTTTGACCTGAAGCGGGAGCGGAATGTCGCCCACCTCGTCGAGGAACAGGGTGCCGCCATTGGCGCTTTCGATCTTGCCCTCGGTGGTCTTGACCGCGCCGGTGAAGGCGCCCTTTTCATGCCCGAACAGCTCGCTTTCGAGCAGGTTTTCCGGGATCGCGGCGCAGTTGATCGCAACGAACGGGCCATCGGCGCGGTCACTGGCATCGTGGAGTCCGCGCGCCAGCAATTCCTTGCCCGTCCCGCTCGCGCCCAGCAGCATCACCGAGACGCTGGTCTTGGCGACGCGTTCAATCGTGCGCGCGACCTTGACCATCTCGGGCGCGCCGGTGATCAACCGGCCGAGCACAGTCTTGTCCGCGCTGGAGCTGGCAACGAGGCGGCGGTTCTCGGCCTCGATCTGGTGCAGGTTGAAGGCGCGCCGCACGATCAGGCCGAGCGCGGCGATATCGAGCGGCTTCTGGTAGAAATCATAAGCCCCGCGTTCGATCGCCTGCAGGGTGCTTTCGCGCGCGCCGTGACCGCTGGCGATCACGACCTTGGTATCGGGCTTCAATGCCATGATGCCATCCAACACGGCAAAGCCCTCGCTGGTGCCGTCGGGATCGGGCGGCAGGCCAAGATCGAGTGTAACCACCGCCGGCATTTCCGCGCGCAACGCGGCCAGCGCGCTGTCGCGGTCGCCCGCCACAATCACGTCGAAATCGTCATAGGCCCATTTGAGCTGCGCCTGCAGACCGGGATCATCCTCAATCACAAGCAGCGGCGGTTTCTTG